>CAYPZL010000035.1:0-36276 GCA_964415045.1 uncultured Pirellulales bacterium
AACGATTTCCTTGAAGAATATAAGCCTAATCTCCATTTTGCAAAACTCTACCTTCTTATATATGCCATTGTACCGCCGGACAGCGCCAATGCAAGCAGAAACGCGGCCTGCGGTCTTGGCGAGAGCGGCGCAGGTGCCGCAGGGCCTTCGGCCGCACGTGCAGCCGACAGGGTGTGAAGGGTGTGAACGGTGCGAAGAGTGTGGCGGGTTTGAAGGGGGGGGAAACATTTGTTTGACAGCAGGGGGGCGGGCGGCTTAGCATAAGGGTCAGGCTCAGGGAGGAGCGCGGCCGGTGAAGATGAGATAACCAAGCATGTTTACAGGATTGATAGAATCGGTATGTGAGGTAAGGTCGGCGGCGGCGGGCGGCGCGGGGGGCGGCGCGCTGGTGGTGGATCTGGGCGCGCTGGCCGAGGATTGCCGGCTCGGGGACAGCGTCGCAATCAGCGGGGCGTGCCTGACGGCCACGCGGATCGAAGGTACGGCGGTGACGTTCGCCCTGAGCCCCGAAACGCTGGCCAAATCGACGCTGGCGAAGTTGCGGCCGCCGGCGAAGGTCAACGTCGAGCGGGCGATGAAGGCCACCGACCGCTTCGGCGGCCATATCGTCCAGGGCCACGTGGACGGAACGGGAACCGTGCGAGCGGTCAAGACGCTGGGCGAATTCGCCGATATAGAGTTTGACGTCGAGCAGGAGTTGTTGACCCAGATGGTGCCGAAGGGCTCGGTCGCGATCGACGGGGTCAGTCTGACCGTCGCGTCGGTGGCGCCGCAGAGCTTTCGCGTGGCCGCGATCCCCGAAACCTTGGCCCGAACGACGCTCGGCGCCGCTCGTACAGGCCAGCGGGTCAATATCGAAGTGGATATCGTGGTGAAGATTGTCCGGCGGCAGTTGGAGGCCATGTTGCCCGCGCAACGGCCGCTGACGGTCGAACGGTTGCATGAGATGGGATATTGAATGACGCATGACTCTCCCTTGTCATCCTGAACGGACCGAAGGGCAGTGAAGGATCTGAGCTGCGACCTTGCTTGCCTCCCATTCGCGGGCCAGATCCTTCGCCTGTGGCTCAGGATGACAGTGGTGTAGTGCAGAATAGCACAAAACGGAACACGATGGACAAAGGCAGTTTTCGCAATTCGATCTCGGAGCAGATGGTCATCGGCGTGACGATGGGCGACGCCGCGGGCATCGGCCCGGAGGTGGTCGTCAAGGCCTTGGCGGACCCGGCGGTCCGGCGGGCGGCGAAGTTCATCGTCTTCGGGATGAACGAGCAGCTCTGCTACGCCGCCGACCGGGTGGAGATCGAGCCGTTCTGGGGCCGGCACCAGCACGAGAAGCTCAGCCGGGGCTACCCGCACAAGGTCGTCGTGGCCGATTACGACGAATACAGCGTTCCGCCCTGGCTCAAGGGCCCGAGCCGCGTGGCGGGGGAGGCCTCGATGCGATTCTGCCTCGACGCAATCGCTGCGGTTCAATCGGGGGTCCTGGACGCGATCGTGACCGGTCCGATCAGCAAAGAGAGCTGGAAGATGGCCGACGCGTCCTGGCCCGGGCACACCGAGATGCTGGCCGAGAAGTGCAAGAGCCCCTGCAAGGCGATGATGTTCGTCAGCGGGCCTCTGAAGGTCGCGCTGGCGACGATCCACGAGGCGCTGTTCGACGTTCGCAACAAGTTCACCATCGGCTGCGTCTTCGAGCCCATCGATCTGCTCAACGACGCGTTGCGGGAGTACTTTTCGATCAAGAATCCGCGCATCGGCGTGGCGGCGCTGAATCCTCACGCCGGCGAGAACGGGCAGTTCGGGGACGAGGAGCAGCGGATCATCAGCCCGGCCCTGCTGCTGGCGCAGGAGCAGGGGATCAACTGCACCGGCCCGATCCCGGCCGATTCGCTGTTCGTGCGGGCGGTGCAGGGCGAGTTCGACGGCGTCGTCGCCATGTATCACGACCAGGGCATGATCCCGATCAAGCTGCTCGACCGGGAGCACGCGGTCAACATCACCATCGGCCTTCCGATCATCCGGACGTCGCCGGCCCACGGGACGGCGTTCGACATCGCCGGCCGCAACCAGGCCAACCCGTCCAGCATGAAGTCGGCGATCCTGACCGCGATCCGGATGGCCAAGGTCAAGCGCTCGTGTCCGCTTGCGGCCATCGGCGCCGAGACGGGCCCGAAATGACGGGCTCGCGGCATAGACGCAGCGCCGAGGCGGCCGTGGCTCTGTCCTAAGTGGAGGGGCTCGGGCAGATCATGCAGACCAAACGTCAAATCGCACAGTTGCTCGCGGCGGCGGGCGTTTCTCCCAACCGGCGTCTCGGGCAGCATTTCCTCGTCGACCTGAACCTGATGCGCCTGCTGCTCGATTCGGCCCAGCCGGGACCCGGGGACGTGGTCCTGGAGGTGGGCTGCGGGACCGGCTCACTGACCGAGGCGCTGGCCGAGCGGGCCGGGGCGGTGGTGGCGGTGGAGATCGACCGCACGCTGGCGTCGATCGTCGCATCCCGCCTGGCGGATCGCGACAACGTCGAGCTTGTCACCGGTGACGTGCTCTCGAGCAAGGGGGCGCTGAACCCGGCGGTCGTCGAGGCGGTGGCCCGGGCGCGGGCCGGCAGAGGCGGGAGGCTGCTGCTCGTTGCCAATCTGCCCTACGACGTGGCCTGTCCCGTGATCGTGCACCTTGTCAAAGGCCCGTTGGTGGCCGATGCGATGTTCGTCACCGTGCAGAAGGAGGTAGCCGAGCGGATGACCGCCGCACCCGGCGGCAGGCATTACGGCTCGGTGAGCATCCTCTTAGGCGCCACCGGCAGCGCGCACACCCTCCGAACGCTGGGTCCCGGCGTTTTCTGGCCCCCGCCCAGGGTGGATTCGGCGCTGGTGGCCTTCACGCGCGACGAGACGAAGTGCCGCCGGATCGGTGATGTGGGCCTTCTCAGCGATGTTGTCGCTTTTTTTATCGGGCATCGGCGCAAGATGCTGAGAGCCTGCGTCAAGTCGATCCCGCCCGAGCGCGGCGACCGCCAACGCTGGATGGCGATCTTCGAGCGCTGCGGAATCGACCCGACACAGCGGCCGGCCGAACTGGCGCCCGGACAATACGTCGAACTGGCCAACCTCTGTGGCGGGGCCGATTCGGAGAAGGCGTGAATCCTGCGCTGTCCCTGGCGAGACGTGCAAGTCTTGCGTTTTCGGGGAGTTAGGGTATTTGTGAGGTTTGGGTTGCGTGGGTGTTGGGATCGCGTTATAATAGGCATCGGTGGTTAAGGTGTATGCTTTTGGTCAAGAAAGGTGCGATTGGGGGGAACAGGCCCGTCATTTGTCGCATCTTTTAGCGGGTGTGTGTTTATTCGTGTCTGGGTGAAGGAGTTTCAAATGGATAAGCGGCGCGGTTTTACCTTAATCGAGCTGTTGGTGGTGATCGCCATCATCGCACTTCTGATGTCGATTCTCATGCCAGCCATGCGTAAGGTCAAGCAGCAGGCGAACATGATCAACTGCCTGGCCAACCAAAGGCAGTGGAATCTCACGGCGGCCATGTTTACCGAGGCCAACGACGGCAAGTTCTGGAAATCGGCTGACAATACGCCGGGCTATTGGTTCCCGAGGTACATGGACGACAAGATTAAGGACTGGAAGACCAATGAGACCTGGTTCTGTCCGTCGGCGAGCAAACCGATCATCGATGAATTTGGAGCCCAAGCGCCCACGCTGAACATCTATAACGCGTGGGGCATTTTCACGGGTGCGAACCTCGGGCCCAATGGCATCTCCGGCAGCTATGGTATCAACGGTTACTGCCTGATCCCGCAAGGAAGCAACCCGGCCAAGAACTACGAGGGCGGGGTCCCGGTTTCGGCCGGCTACAAGACGACCAACGTCAAAGGCGCCAACAACATACCGTGGTGGATTGAGGCGCTGCGTTTCGACCTCTGGCCCCGGGATACGGACAGGCCGGCGGAGAATGAGACTGCGGCCTGGAGCGGCAACAACACGGCGCGCTGCTGCATCAATCGGCATCAGGGTCATCTTACCGTCGCTTTCCTGGACTGGTCGGTCAGGAAGATCGGTGTCAAAGAGGTTTACACGTTGAAGTGGCACCGGAATTACAACACGCGGGGCGTGTGGACCGTTGCCGGTGGCGTGCAGAGTTCCGACTGGCCGAGTTGGATCAGGCCGTTCAAGGATTATTGACACGGACGAATGGACAAAGCGGCCGGCCGGGTGGGCCGGCCCTTTCCTTGTTTGTGCAGAAGTGCCGCGGCGATTTGTGTCGTGTTGCAAGAGGTAAGGGACTATGGCTCAGAAGTGCAGGAATGCGAAGGGCGGGTTTACGTTGATCGAGCTGCTGGTGGTGATCGCCATCATCGCCATTTTGATGGGCATCCTGATGCCCGCGTTGCAGCGGGTCCGCGAGCAGGGCAAGCGAGCCACGTGCCTGAGCAATCTCAAGCAGCTCACGTTGGCCTGGACGCTCTACGCCGACGACAACGACGACAAGCTCGTGTGCGGCGACTCCGGCGAGTACACCGGCATGTACAGCAACGCCAACGCCCCCTTCAACAAATCCCATTATCGCGAAGTGCCCTGGGTGCAGGCGGACTGGCGGTCGAACATGACCGAAGAAGCGAAGCAAGAGGCGATCAAGGAGGGTGCCCTCTATCCGTACACGCAGACGTTGAAGATCTATAAGTGCCCCGTGGTGGAGAACAAGGTCCTGGAGGCCTACGGTCACATCACCTCGCCCGTGCGGACGTATTCGATCACCGATTCCATGAACTGCAAGAACTGGGACAACATGGGCGCTTCGATGCTCAAGCGGCGGATGCAGATCGAGGGTCCGGCGTATCGGGCGGTGTTCCTCGACGACGGGGGCACCTGTCCCTCGGCCCTGGGCGGCTGGACCGTCTACACCAACCAGTGGCAGTGGTGGGACCCGCCGCCGGTCCGCCACGGCGACGGCACGACCTTCTCCTTCGCCGACGGCCACAGCGACTACCGCAAGTGGGAAGACCCGCGCACCATCAAGTTCGGCAAGCGGTTGCCGGCCACGGCGTTCTCGGAGAGCCAGCCGGACAACGAGGACCTGTACTGGGCCTCGGTGGCCGTCTGGGGACGAAAGGAAACGAAGATACACGTGGTGCGCTGAAGCAGGGCCGGGCGGGAAAAAGTCACGCTAAAGTCACGGCGAATATGATATACTGGGAATGACCGGGTCGTGGCGTCCACGACCCGCGAGCTGTACGCTGATATGTCCTTATTCATGGCGGAGCGCAAATTATGGGCAAGCGGAAAGCATTCACCCTGATCGAGCTGCTCGTCGTCATCGCCATCATCGCGTTGCTGATGTCCATCCTCATGCCCGCCCTGACGCGGGTCAAGAAGCAAGCCCGCACCGTCGCGTGCCTGGGCCTGCTCAAGCAGTGGAGCCTGTACTTCTCCATGTATACCGACGCCTATGATGGTTCCTTCATGCAAGGCTTTCGAACCAGCCCGCCCAACCGGTGGGTCAGCGCCATGAGCGACTACCACAAGTGGAACAGCGAGCTGACCTGTTGCCCGAACGCCACCAAGCCGTGGCAGGACGAGTACGGCAACCCCACGGGGATGGAAGGTACGTTCCTCGGCTCGACCAGCGCCTGGGGGTGGACGCAGCAGGGTCATTGGGCCGCGCCGATGAAGGGGAGTTTCGGGATGAACGGTTATTGTATCAATCCCCCTCCGAATCTGGAGCCCCACAACCACCCCAAGAACTACTTCTGGCGGAAGTCCGGCGTCGCCGGTTCTGCGTACGCGCCTTTGTTCCTCGGGGCGCTGCGCTACAATGGCTGGCCGTTGCATACGGACAGGCCGCCGGATTTCGATGGTCAGCAGTGGAACAACGACGCCCAGATGGGCCGGTATTGCATGAACCGTCACGGCGGGTTCAACAACTGCCTGTTCCTGGACTACTCGGCCCGCAAGGTCGGGCTCAAGGAGCTCTGGGTTCTGAAATGGCACCCGTTCTATCTGGAGTCCGGGCCCTGGACCAAGGCCGGCGGCGTCATGCCGGGTGACTGGCCCGACTGGCTCAGGCCGTTCAAGGATTATTGAGCCGGCCCGTGAAGCGAAGCCGCCAGGCGAGGCGGAATCTCGTCCGGTTGCGTGCAGCGGTAGGGGGAATCCTCGAAACCGGCGGCTGACAAGGAGTGCGTCTATGCGCAGGTCAAAGGCCTTTACCTTGATCGAGTTGCTGGTGGTCATCGCGATCATCGCCCTTCTAATGTCCATCCTGATGCCGGCGCTGTCGAGGGTGCGCAAGCAGGCGCGGGGCGTGGTGTGCCAGTCGAACCTCAAGCAATGGGGGACGATCTGGGTCATGTACACCGACGACAACAACGGCTTTTTCCCCAAGCGCCGCCGCGCCGCCGGGCGCTGGATCGACGTCCTCTTCGACTACTACTACCGCAACGACAAGATGCGGACGTGCCCGTCGGCCAAGAAGATCGCTTTCGATCAGTATCCGCCCGGCGCGTCGTCGTTTAACGATATCGCGGGCAACTGGGAGACGTCGTGGGGCCGGCTCAGCGAGACCAACGGCCGTCCGGCGGGCACGTGGGGGAGCTATGGCATCAATGGCTGGGTCTATGTAAACGACGAGTCGGGCGGAGTCCTCTACGGCAAGCCCGCGCAGTTCTTCTGGAAAACGCCGAACGTCAAGCAGGCCTCCCAGATTCCGCTGTTTTTGGACTGCGTCTTCTGGGGCGGCTGGCCCGACGAGACAGACAGGCCTCCGAGCTTCTTTGGCGAACACTGGTCCGGCGACGTCGACTCGATGCACCGTTTCTGCATGGACCGCCACCACCAGGCGATCAACTGCATCTACCTTGATTACTCCGTGAGCAAGCTCTGGCTCAAGGCCCTCTGGCGACAGCGATGGAGCAAGCGCTTCAGCGTCAACGCCCCCCAGCCCGACTGGGCCAGCGAAGCGCCCTGGATGGCCCATTTCAAAGATCCGTAGACAATGCGGGACGTGGCCAGGCTTGATGTTCTCGAACGACGCAGGAAGCCCGAAGTGGAAGGGCATCGACACGCGCCGGCAGGGCAAGAACCACGACCGCTCCCACCCAGGGCAGTTCCAGCCCGAAAACCACCGAAGGCTACCACGACCTCTACCGACTCCAGCGAGCCACCTTCGGCCGCTTGGGCTACACACCCACCCACTGACGCGGCTTCCGATGATTGACCCTTGAATGTCGCAAGAAGGCGTCGCGGCGCTCTCTTATCATAGGGATTAGGGAGTGTTCTTGCGCGACGGGACTCTGTCATCCTTCGCCTGCGGCTCAGGATGACAGGCGCTTGTTACGCATGGATTGGGTCAAGTGCTTATAAGGCGGTACTGGCGAGGGTGGCAGCGGCGAGCGGAGCTTGCCGATGGGGTGACATGAGGCGGGGTGTGGCTACAGGATGGCGGTTTTGTGGCGGTGGCTGTGACATTCGATGTTGACGGCCACGGGCAGGGAGGCGATGTGGCAGGGGGCGGTCTCGATCATCACGGCCAGGGCGGTGGTGTCGCCGCCAAGCCCCTGCGGGCCCACGCCGAGCGCGTTGATCTGTGCGAGCAGGTCGCGCTCTAATTGCGCGTAAAACGCGTCGGGATGCGCTTGCGTGACGTTGCGGAGCAGGACCTGCTTGCTCAAGAGGCAGCTCTGCTCGAAGTTGCCGCCGATGCCGACGCCGACGACGAACGGCGGGCACGCATCGGCGCCGGCGTCGCGGACGATGCCGACGATCCACTCGGCGAGGTCGCGCGTTTCCGCGGTCGGGCGGAACATGCGGAACTGGCTCTTGTTCTCGCAGCCGCCGCCTTTGGCCATGACGGTCAGTTTCAGCGTCTCTCCGGGGACGACGCTGTAGTGAATGACGGCGGGGGTGTTGGTCCCGGTGTTGGGACGCTGGTTCAGCGGGTCGGCCACGACGCTCTTGCGCAGGTAGCCCTTTTCGTAGCCCGCTTTGACGCCTTCATTGACGGCCTCGACGATCGACGCCGGCTCGGCACGGTTGGCGTCAACGAGGCCGACGCCGGTGCCCTGCTCGACGAACACGACGGTCAGCCCGGTATCCTGGCACAGTGGGATCCGCTCGCGGGCGGCGATGCGCGCGTTCTCGATGAGCCGGCGGAGAATCGCCGCGGCGCCCGGATGCGATTCCGTCTCGGCGGCGCGCTCCAGCGCCTGCAATACGTCGTCGGGCAGCTCGTGACACGCTGCTATGCACAGCGACTCAATCGTCTGGCGGACCTGTTCGAATTCAATGTGTCGCACGGCGGTCGGGACTCATAAGGGTCGGTCATTTACCGAGAACGCTGACCTCGAAGGTCTTGTACGTGGTATTGCCGACGGCGTCGCTGATCTTGAGAGCGATGATGTGCTCGCCGGGCTCGAGGTCCTCGGTCATGAGCGTAAAGCTCTCGTCGGTGGTGTCGAAGACGAGGTCGTCGGGCAGCGTGCCTTTCCACTCGGCGTGGCTGTCGATGGTGTATTCGAGCTTGCCGATGGCGCTGAGCTCGTCGGTGATCTGGAGCTTCAAGGTGGCGGCCTTGCCGTGTTTTTCGAGCGAGTACTTGCGGATGACCGGGCCGGTATTGTCAATGACGACAGGATCGCTGATGCGGCTGCCGGTCAGGCGGGTGGCGACGGTGTTGCTTCTCTCGTCGCTGGCGACGACGCGGACCTCGTAGCGGCCGTCCTCCACGGTCTTGCCGTCCCACTCGTATTCGGCGGCTTCCACCTCGTCCTTGAGCTCGATCCAGTTGACGCGTCCGACCTTGCGGAATCCGATGGTGTAGATCAGCTTGTCGTCGTTTTCGTCGCTGGCCTTGTAGGAGATCTTGAAGACGCCTTCTTTGCCGGCCTTGCGAACCGGGCTAACGTCGATGGACTCCATTCTGGGCGCCAGGTTGGGCACGGTGCTGGCCACGGCGATCTCGCGAATCAACGGCGTTTTCTGGCCGTCCTGCGTCTTGAGCGCCAGCTTGTACTGGCAGAACCGGCCCAGCGGACAGCGCAGTTGGATCGGCTCGGTGATCTCGACCAGCTCGGTCCAGTCGGAGAAGGTCGGGTCGTTGACGTCCTTGACGTTACCGCTGCGGGAGGCGACGAGCACCTTGCAGGAACGGGGGACATCGGCGTCGATTTGCAGCTTGCCCCATTTGGCGGGCTGTCCGGCGTCGATCAGGTTGGAGATGTAGGTTCCTTCGGCGGCGTAGTCCGGTGAGAGCAGGATGAGCCGGGCGGGATTGGCGGTGCCGATGTAGACGTCACGCTCGGAAACCGCCACCGCCGTGATCTGGGCGGCGTGCTCGTCCTCGTACACCACCGCTTCGCGCTCCCGGTTCGGCTCGACCGTGAAGAGCTGGGCGTCGTTGCCGGAGCCGACGAGGATCTTGCCGTTCTGCCGGGCCAGGCAGAGGAAGACCGCCGCTTCGCTGAAAACTTCGGTGACGTAGCCCTTCTCGGTGATGCGGTAGATGTGGCTGGCGCTGCCCGGTTTGGAGCCTTTGACGACCGGCCGCGGGCGAGACGTCGGCTTGGCGCCGGTGGCTTTGCCCGTGTTGGCGATCTGAAGCCGCAACCCGCCGTCGCCGCCGGTGTGGTTCTTGTTCGACTCTTCCTTGGGCTCGGGTCGGCCCGCCGACACCTGCTGGGCGAATTTCTGCTCGGTCTGCACCACCTTGGCCGACGTGGCGGCGGCGTACAAATTGCCCGCGGCCGAGGGCGTTCCGCCGTCGAAGAGCAGGGCGCTGATCTCGGGCTCGTCGCTGTCGTAGAGGACGGTGGCGGTCTTGTTGCGCGGGTTGATTTTGTAGATCAGGCCGCGGGTGTCACTGCCGGCGTAGACGAAGCCGTCGGGGCCGGCCGCCAGCGACAGGATGTTTTTGTCCGGGCTGTCGTAGACGAGCTGGGCGACCTTGCCGGACGGGTCGAGCACGTAGATTCGGCCTTCCGGTCCCGTGCCGAGATAGACGTTGCCCACGTTGTCGACCTCCACGGCGAAGATGTACCTGGCCTCGTCCGGCTCGAAAATCGTTTCCATCTTGCCGGCCTCGTACCGGCACAGCCGGCAGTTCTCGCCGCTGATGCCGGCCAAAAGCCGTCCGGCCACGTCCATCCCCATGGCGAAGATGTGCTCATTGGAAAACCGCTCGTCGGCCTCGATCGTCCGGCCCTCGGACTTCTCCTCGCTGTTCGATTCCTCCGCCGGACTGGTCGGCTGCGAGGCCTGCCCCTCGTGCACGGGATAGATCTTCGTCAGCTTGCCCAGGCGGTACTTGTAGATGCTGCCGTTCGGGCTGGTGCCGATGAAGATCGTGCCTCCGCTGACCATGATGCTGTTGACCGACCAGACGTCTTCGAACTCATTGGCCAGGACCTTGGCACCCCGCCCGAGCTGGATCGTTCCCCTGGAGCTGATGACGACCTTTTCGGCCTTGCCCTGGAGCAGGTCCTTGCTGCTGGACTGGCGCGTGATCTTGCTGGTCACGGCCCAGCCGCAGGCCGCCGGCAACAGAACGAGCAGGCCCAGGGTGATGATGCATCTGCGAGGTGCGTAGCGTGATTCCATTGTCATGTTGACTCCTGTGCAAGCAACTCCATACACGATCCGCCCGGAGCCGGATTCAGGTTCCGTCGTCGGGGGCGTCCGATCTCTGCGATTGTCGGCGCGGACCGGCGTTTCGCGCGGCCCGATTACCTTTCCACTACGACCGGCACAATTACTTTGTCGGCAATCACCGTACCGGTTTCTACAGTCTTTTCGATCCAGTGTGGATACGGCTGCACCCTCACATCCCGCTTGTTGCTCTGTAACACCAGGCTCTTGGTCACCGGCAGGTCGGGCAGTTCGGCCCGGTCCAGCGCGATGCCGTCCGAACGCAGCACCAGCAGGCAGTACAGCCTGGTGCGGTCGTAGCCCAGGGATTCGTTCAACGCCTCGATCAGCGTCTTGTAGTTCATGGCGACGAGGCGGTAGGGCAGGGCCTTGCGAAGGAAACTCTCATACTCATAAATGCCCAGCAGCATCAGGCCGTACTTGCCCGGCGCCACGTCCTTCGGCACGTTGAGGCTCACCTGGTATTTCTTCTTCTCCGTGAAGAACGATTCGGTGACCACCTCGATCTCGATATCCTGGCCCGGCTTGACCTTGGTATCGGCCACGTCGACCGACCAGAGGTGCGCCGAAACGTCCCTGGGCAGGATGCGGAGCTCGAAATCGAGAGACTCGACGTCGGCGCCCTCGTAAGGATGGTTCATGAGCAGGCCCAGGGTGCCGCCGACTTCGACGACGATCTCGGCGGTGCTGAATCCGGCCGAGACGTTCTCGAAGCGCACGGCTCTTCCGTCGTCCAGACCGATGGCGGCCTTGTACTCGATGGTGTGATCGGGTGGCAGGCCACCTCGCTGCAGCGCCGCGGCGCCCAGGGCGGTTCGCACCAGCCCCGGCGTGAGCATGCGATTGTACGCGACCTGGCAGTTGTAGGTGCGAACCTCCGGATCGTTGTACCGCTCGACGCGAATCGTCAGCGGGACCATTTTCGGTTTGGCTCCGACGCGGCCGAAGATCGCGGTGGATTCGTCGGCCGTGATGGCGCCGATGATTTCCCCGGCGGCCCCTAACTTGAACGATTGCATCGGGCTGGATACGACGGTGTAGACCTTGCCGGCGGCCAGGGGCAGGTTGACGGCGCCGTAGCCTAGGTAGTCGTGGCCGAAGCCGTACACCTTGTCGTCTCGCACTTCCGTGACCGTTCCCAGCACTGTGGCCCGGATGTCGCCTGCGATCAGCGGGATCGTCAGGACACCGCCGGGTTTGAGAGACGCCGTGTCGTCGTCATTGCCGGACTCCGGCTCGCCGCTGAGACCGGGCACCGCTGTGAAGCCCATTTCCCCCAACTCCGAGGCAACCTGCCGGCACGCCTCGGCCGAGACGCCCGAGACCAGCACCGGGCACGGCAGCGCCGTAGGGCCGCCCGTCGTGTCGGTTTGCGAAAGCCCCATCGTTTTGACCTGTTCGTCCACCTCCGCCAAGTTGATGGGTTTGGAGAAGTCCAACCGGAGAGCCACGTTTCGGCCTGCGCCGGGCGCGGGCGCTGCCGCCGAACCGGCGCCGACCTGGAGCATCTCTGCGATGGGGGTAACGCCGTACAGCGGGTCCTGGGCCCAGTACCAGCTTCGCGCCAGCGCTCCGGCCAGACGCTCGCCGATGTAGACGGGAGAACCGCTGCACCCGCTGACCGGCCCAGTGTGCTGGAAACGCTCGTCCAGGCCCATCACCAGGATGATGTCGTGCCCCGGCTCGTAGCCGCGAACGACGTCCACGACCTTCAGTTCGAATCTCTCGATTCCCGCATCGCCGTAATCGGTCAGGCAATACGCCTCCATCCCCTTTTCAATCTCATCGACCTTGATGTACCGCTCGCTGTCCCAGTCGGCCTCGGGCGATTTCTCCCCCGCGGCCGTCGCGCCCAACAGAGCCGCTGTCAGCAGGAGTCCGATCAAGGTGCGGTACAGGGCGCTACGGAGTCTGGCTTGTTCTGCTTGCGTTTGTCGCACTGCGTCCATCCCCAACATGCGAGTCCTTTCCAATGGCAGTAATCGAAAATTCTAACTTTATCGCAGTGGCGTTGCAAGATAAAAGAGGTTCTGTTATCATACAAGTTTATGTCTTTTGATGGCCCGATAACTCGGGCTGGTGTCCTCGGACGTGAAAATGGAGAACGATAATGAAATCGGATCATCGGCACGAATTGAAGACGAACGAGCTGGCCGACTGGCTGGCCCACTTTCCCGAGTGGCTGAAAGAGAATCGCATGATGCTGGTCGGCGGGGCGGTGGTGATCGTGGTTGCGGCGGGCGTGTATTTCCGGTTGTTCTATCAGAAAAGCGTAGTCTCGGCGCGGGCCCAGAGCCGCCTGACGAGTCTGGTAACGCAATTGCCTTCGCAAAAGGGGGCCATTGCCCGGTCGCTGTCGCAGGGGACGGACCAGTCGTACGTGCTGCTCGACGTTGCGCGGGATTTGAAGGAGTTCGCCCGCAGCGAGCGCGACGACGAGATGGCTGCCCTGGCGTTGATCGCCCACGCCGAGGCGATCCGGGCGGAACTGCACTATCGCCTCACGGACGTCGGCAAGGCCGAGATCGCCAAGCAGATCGCGCTGGCGCAGGCGAGCTACCAGACGGCGCTGGAGCGGGCTTCGGCGACTCCGGCCCTGGCGGCCAAGGCGCAGTTCGGTCTGGGGCTTTGCGAAGAGGAGTTGGGCAATTTCGACAAGGCCCGGGAGATTTACCAGGAGGTGGTTTCCAACGCCGACTACGAGGGGACGGTCGGAAAGGCGGAGGCCGAGTATCGTCTTCGGACGATGGACGATTACAAGGGGGCCGTCGTTTTCAAGCCGGCGCCGGCACCGGCACCGCCGACTCCGCAGGCCTCGGCGCCGGTCATCCAGTTGACGCCGGGCGACGCGAACGCGCCGATCGTCGTTCCGATGCCCAACGACGTGACCGTGACACCGGTGGTTCCGACGGTTGTGCCTGAGACGAACGACGTTCCGGGAGCGACCGACACCGTGGTGGTCCCTGCGGTCAACGCGCCCGCGGGCGGCTGATGTGGTGTGATGAGCGATTCGCCGGATGACAAGGGTCAGCCGCTGACGCTGCACGTAGGCGTCTCCATCAAGGAGCGGAGGATCGATAAGTATCTGCACGGGCGGTTCCGGAACCTGAGCCGCCGTTTCATCCAGGACGCGATCAAGGCCGGCGACGTCACGGTCAACGGCAAGCCCGTCAAGTGCAGTTTCAAGCTCACCCACGGCGACACCGTCAACTTCGTCGTTCCCGAGCCGCCCAGCAAGGAGATCGAGCCCGAGGACATTCCCCTCGATGTCCTTTACGAGGACGACGATCTCATCATTCTCAACAAGCCGGCCGATATCATCGTGCACCCGGCGCGCGGCAACAAGCACGGGACGCTGGTCAACGCGCTGGCGCATTACTCGGCGCGGTTGTCCAGCGGCCTCGGCGAGTTTCGCCCGGGCATCGTGCACCGGCTCGACCGGAACACGACCGGCGTCATGGTGGTGACCAAGCACGACACGGCGCAGTGGAAGGTGGCCCGGCAATTCGAGTTGCGCCAGGTGAAGAAGAGTTACGCCGCCATCGTACACGGCACGCCCGAGCTGCACGCCGACCGGATCAACGCGCCGCTGGGCGTTCATCCGCGGGTTCGCGAGAAGTACGCCGTTCGGCCGGAAACGGGCAAGGAGGCCGTCACCTTCTACGAGGTGATCGAGACCTTTCGCGGCTTTTCCCTGGTCCAGTGCAAACCGCAAACGGGACGCACGCACCAGATTCGCGTGCACATGTCGTATATCAAACACCCCATCGTCGCCGACGATATGTACGGGGGCAAGCTGGTCTACCCCTGGCAGCTCGCCGACGCCGAAGCGACCGTCCAAAGCCCCGCCATGGGCCGCTGCGCCCTGCATGCCTGGACCATCGAATTTACCCACCCCACGACCGGGAAAAGAGTCCAATTCGAAGCCCCCTTCCCCGAGGACATGCAGAACTTCCTTACCCTTCTCCGTCTGCACCGCAAGACCTGAGCGGACCTGTGAGAAGCGGCGCCGGTGATCCCGCCATTTCGTCCGGCAGAGCACTTCGGAAGTGTTGACATCGTGTGCGTGTTGCACCATGATGAGGGTCATCGCGTACGCGGGTGCTGTTGACGAACTCAGATGGAAAATGTTGGATGAGGCAATCATGAAGAACCGCAGTTTTTCCTTGAGATTCGTGATGACGTTAGGGTTTCTGTGCGCCGCTGCGCCGGCCGGGGGCAAACCCTACACCACCGAATGGGAGACGTTGGCCGGGCACGAAGAAGCGCCGCAGTGGTTTCGCGACGCCAAATTCGGCATCTACTTTCACTGGGGCGTGTACTCGGTGCCGGCGTACGGGCAGGAGTGGTATCCCCGGTGGATGCACGTGGAAGGATATGTGCGGCGGGGGAAGCATGATTACTTCAAGCACCACCTCGAAACGTACGGGTCTGAATGAACGGATTGGATGGCGGGGACGCGATGGTGAAGTCTTGCTCGATACTCCTACTGTTGTCGTTGGCTTGCGGCTTGATTTCGGGGGCCGCACCGGAGGCAGGGACGAAAGATCTCGGTATGCAGCTTGCGGAAAACCCGCCGATGCAGGTGATCTCGAAGCCGCCGCCCCCGCCTGCAATTGCCGGGACGTTTGAGATTCGCGATGGGTTTGTGCTGATCGAGACGCTTGATGAGTTCCGGGCCGCGATCAAGAGGGACAATCAGAAGATCCGGATGAAGCCGGGCGTCTATCGCGCCGCGAAAATCGATCCACCGATGACCGCTCCCATCCCGCGCGCCGAGCCGGACGGGGACGGGCGACTGCCGACGAATCGCCAGGAGCACATCTTCGCCGTCAACGGCTCGAACAATTACTTCGATCTGCGCGGCGTCGTGTTCGAGGCGCCGGTCTCCGTGCAAAGCCGGCTCTCGGGCAAGGCGCACGTCGCCGATACCTGGCACGTCAACGGCTCCGGCAATACCTTCGAGGGCGGGTACTTCCGCAATATCATCGACGCCCCCTATCCGCAGTACAGGGTCACCGAAAATGAGTTCGAGATCTGCAACGACCACAACACGTTCCTGAACTGCACCTTCGTGATCCGGGGCTCAGTGCCCTACGGGTATTCCGATTACTACGGCAAAGGCGGGCCCAACTTCGGTCGGCTCAACAAGCACTCCTTCATGTCGATCTACCGTGCCCACGACACCCGGCTCATCGGCTGCAAGGTCTACATGCAGTCGTTCGGCCACTGCGTCCATTTTCACGGCGCCGACGGCGTCTTGATCAAGGACTGCCTGTTCACCGGCACGCTCCGCCCGACCAACGACATCCTCCGGGAGAAGGTCGGCAGGGCGGTCGAATACGATTTCCACATCATGTACCGGGGCAAGCGTCCCATCCCGCGCGATCAGATGATTCCGCTGACCGAAGACGGCGTGCGTTCCTACGGCGGCGACAAGAACATCACGGTGGTCGACACGACGGTTGAGCGCCTGCGCGGCTGCTTCCAACTGCTCTGCGACGGCGACGTGACATTGGAGAACGTCACGGTGCTGGAGGCCGGGGATTTCAGCTACGACCTCAGTGCCGGCGACAAAGGCAAGGTCGTGATGAAGAATTGCCGCGGCGATATCGCCTACAATCCCCTGTTCAACCTGACGCGCGGACCCGTTCCGAAAGACGCCTTCTACGAGGTCACGATTCTCAGTCCCGCCGAAGGGGTTCAACCGACGGCGCGAACCAGTCTGGGCACGATCTGCGGTGACCGCTGCACGTTCATTCTCCACGACGGAACGACCCGGCCCATACCGAGAGAAGTGAATCGCCTCATCTGCGGCGGTAAGAAGGGGCTGATCGATTCCGCCGTGACCAATTACACGAAGGCCCGGTTGATCCTCGACGAGCGCGTGCGCAACTGCGTGATCAGATCCGTCGGCCCGGTGGAGGATCACGGCAGTCAGAACACCATCATAAGAATCAAGTAGAGTTTTGCAAAATGGAGATTAGGCTTATATTCTTCAAGGAAATCGTTGGTGTGATTTCCTTGAAGACAGAGGTTAAATACCAACACCCAAAGCACTTACGCTCTCGGGAGGAAAAATCGACAAGGAGATTTTTCCTCCCTAAAGTAAGCCTAATCTCCATTTTGCAAAAGTTCAGAATCAATTCGGAAACCGCTGCTGAGGCGAGGTGAATGACGATGCGAAGGACATTTTCGGTAGCTCTGAACGTGGTACTTGCTGTTTTGCCGGGCGGCTTGACGGGAATGTGCGGGTGCGCGCACGTATCCGAATCGCTTTCCGCTGGTCCGGCCATCCGCGGAGAGTTCCCGGTCTACAACGTCAAGGATTTCGGTGCGGTGGCAGACGGCGCCACGTTGAATTCGACGGCTATCCAGGCTGCTGTTGACGTGGCCGCCAGTCATGGCGGCGGCACCGTCTTCTTTCCTCCCGGGGACTACCTTACCGGGACCGTCCGGTTGCGCGATAACGTTACGCTTTACCTTGAGAATGGCTGCACCATCTGGGGCAGTACGAAAATGAGCGACTACGACGAAGATCACAAGCACCTCTTCTACGCTGAAGACGCCGAGAACGTCGTCCTCTCCGGGCACGGCGCGATAGACGGAAACGGACCTCGGTTCTGGGACAACGGCAGGCTCCAGCGCTGGTTGCGGGGCGAGATCGACCTTCCCCGCACGAGTGACATGATACGATTTGACGGATGTACGAACGTCGTGCTGGAAGACATCGACGTTCGTTACGGAGCCTTCTGGAACATCGGCTTTGGCGACTGCGACCGGATTACCGTGCATGCCATCACGATGAGAAACGGTGTGTATGAGGACGACGGGCCCAACACGGACGGCATCAACCTTTGGAATTGCACCAGAGTGCAAATCTCCGATTGTGATATCATCACGGGAGATGATTGCATCGTGGTGCTGGGTACGAGCCGCGACGTGACGATCACGAACTGCACATTGCAGACTTCTGAGACCGCCCTGATGATTTCGGGCGTTCGCAACCTCTCTTTCTCCAACAGCACGATCCATGACGCCGGCTGCGGCGTCGGATTTCGAGTGTGGAACGACATCGTCGTCGATGGCGTGGTCATCAACAATGTCGTCATGGACGTCTCGGACCGGTTTCAGGGCGGAGGCACGGCGATCTATATGTGGTCCTTTCCTTTGTACGTGGAGACGCCGATCCCCGCCGACACGCCGCTGCCGCCTCCGGGGAAAGTGAGCAATGTGACCGTATCCAACGTCGTCGCTTCCGCCAACGGCCTGGTCTGCGTCAATGGAGCAGAGGACGGATTCATCAAGGGGCTGACACTGGACAATGTGCGGTTCTTCATGTACGGCGGCAAAACGAGTGCATTGAATGATAACCCGCCGTATCCTTATCCCATCTACGGCTTTCACCACGCGAGTCCCTATTCTCTCTTCTTCCGGCATGTGGAGGATCTTGGCTTCTGATCCAGGAGCCCCGGAGGAACGAGGAATGTCGGTCTATCAGAATTGGGGAGGATCGAGTTGTGACTGAGAGAGACAACAGCGGCATCAAACGAGCGAGCGGAGTGTTCCGCGTGTTGGGAGAACTGGTGATCGTTCTCTTTGCCTCCGCTTCGGCCGCTGGCGGGGAAATCCGCATCTGGGCCACGGGCTGCACGGAGAAGGTCGAGAGCGCCCGCTGCAGGAGAGGGGATGCTGCTTTACCCCGGCAACCTTGTGGAGGAATACACCGGCCAGGAGGACGTGCACGGACCGGTCGCCTCGCTGCGTCTGGCGCTGTTGCGGGAGGGGCTGGAGGAACTCGAACTTCTGCGTCTTCTCGCCGAGTCGGGGCAGCGTGGCGTCGCCGACGAGCTGGCGGCGACGCTATGTCGCGACATTCGGGATTTTACACGCGATCCCGATGAGATCGATGCGGCGCGGGGCAAGCTGCTGGCGGCGCTCGTGGCCGCCCGGCGCCCGTGAGTCGCCATACGATTGTCGGGTCGTTACAGGACCGTCTCATCCCGAGCCGGCCCGTCCTCATCGCGCCGTTCCAAGGGAAAAGGGCCGGCAACACGGTCGGTTGCCGACCCTTCCAGGTCCGGTCGGAATCGCAAGGCCTGTGCCGGTTCAGCCTTCCTGGACGACTTTCATGTCCATCAATCGCGCGAGGTGCCGCACGGTGTCCATGTGGTCGCCGTAGAAGACGACGCGGTGCAGCAGCGTCATGGCATCCTCGGTCTCGAGGATGCTGCTCCAGTTGGCGGCCATCGTCGCGGCGTCCTGCACTTCGGTGACGATCTGCGTGCGGCAGCCGTGGACGGCCCTCTCCGGGACTTCGATGATCTTGCCCTTCGAGGCGAGGATCGTGTCCAGGTTGATCATCTTGCTGCGGGTGATGGTCTCGCCGAGGCGATATTGGACCTCGGGCACGCAGCCGCTGCCGCGCACCTCGGAGTGCCCGCGCAGCAGGAACGGCGCATCCTTGCCATCGGCTCCGTCCATCCTCAGCGGCGCCGTGCAATGGGCGGTCCACAGTGCGTTGCGAGCGGTATCGAACGTGGCGTTGCCCTGGAAGCCGGGACGGTCGATGGCATACTGGAACAGGATCATGGTCAGCAGCGAGTCCATGTCCCCCTCGCAGGCGGCGGGGATGCCAACGTCGCGGAGGCGGGCGAATCCCAGGCAGGGAAATCCCTTCGCCAGCCATCCCATACAGGTGCCCACGGCCAGGCCCTGGGCCCGTTCCCGTTCCATCATCCGCTGCAGCGCCACGCTGACGCGGGCGGCCTTGGCGATGTCCTCTTTGTCCGGCTCGACGATTTCCTTGGCGTTCTTCGTCCACCATTCGGCCTCGGCGCGCACGGCCTCGTCTTCCACGGTCGAGAGCGCCTCATCAAAGGTCTTTTCTTCCACGCCCACGACGTCGGCCCCTAAACGCTCCTTGACCTGGTCCGGAGACCGGGCGGCCGCGGTGCCGCGCGCCGGCGGGAACAGCAGGATGCGAGTCTGACGCATCATGGGAATCACCCGGAGCAGGCGCAGGGCTCGTTCGAGCTCGTCGTAGTCGCTGCTGGCCAGGAGCGTGACGCGATGCCCTCGACTATGCCAGCGCGGCGCGTACATCCAGTCGTGGCCGCTGGCCGGCAGGGAGAAAAACACCATGGGATGCGCCCCGTCGAGAATCGGTTGCACGACCCGGGTCAGGGCGAAGTTCCGCACGTTGATCGCCAGGACCGGCGCCTTCGGCCCCGCCTTGGCCAGTAGAGCCGCCGTTTGCTCGGCGCTGGTCGAGGGGCCCATCACCAGCTCGACGTTGCCCAACTCCTTCTCCGCCCGGGCCAGTCGCGCTTTCATCGCCTCGATCTGCCCTGCGTCGGCTCCCCAATCGCGGTCCCCCGGCGCCGGTACGCCGCTGAAGACGACGCAGATTTTCGATTTTCCCCAGGGCGGAGGAGGCGGAGATTGCGAAGCCCACGCGTGCGTCCACGTGGCGCCGGCGAGCACGAGCCCGCTGGCCACTCCCGTTCCCAAGAACTCTCGTCGCGTACAGTGTTCACACATGGCAGCGGCCTCCAAATGGAAAATGACAGGAATCTGTGATTTCAACGAACACGAGTGACTATAGCACCGCCGAGACCGCGATTCAAGAGAAGAAAAAACAGCCCGGGACCGGCGTCCAGGAAGGGGCAACGCGACGGACCCCGCGACGTCGGGATCTCCGGACAGCACGCAGATTCTCCCGCTCCCGGCCCGCGAAGAAATCATCAATCATCGATAATCAATTCCGAGGGGCTCTCAATCCACGGGGGAGGGCCGAATGGGGGCAAAACCTGTTTAGACACGGATGTACACGAGATAGACAGGGATTCTCGAGGGTCAGGATGGGCAGATTTTCTGCCCATGCGGATTCTGCGTTTTTCGGGCGCCTGGAGGACCGCCACGGAAAAGGGAGAAGCGACGACGGAAATTTTGTGGCGGATGTGTTACAATAGCGTACTGGAACGTTTCGAGAGGTTGGCTCTTGATGCATAAGAGAGATGGTGGATGAAGGAGCTGGATCATGGGCCTTCGATACAAGAACGCGTTCACGCTGATCGAGCTGCTGGTCGTGATTGCGGTCATCGCGGTGCTGATGGCCGTCCTGATGCCCGCGCTGATGCGGGCCAAGGAGGCGGGCAAGACCATCAAATGCCAGGCCAATCTGCGTAACCTGACCACGGCCTGGTACACCTATGCCACGGAAAACGACGACAAGCTCTGCGGCTCGTGGAACTACAACGGCAGCAACTGGGGCCAACCGTGCGATTGGGCCTGGGCGCCCTGGCGGGTCAACGGCAACTCGGCGGTGAGCGACTACTTCAACGCCACCGACGAGGAGCGCTTCGAGGGCATCCGCAAAGGCACGCTCTACCCGTACACCCAGAACGTCGCCAGCTATCATTGCCCGAGCGACCAGAGCCTGGGCAAGAACTTCCGCAGCTACTCCATGCCCGACTGCCTGAACGGCTGGTGGTCCACGGACGTCTCTGGGGGCTTCGCCAACTGGAACAATTTGCTGCGCCTCTCGCAGATCGCCATTCCGGCTCAGTCCTACGTCCTGCTCGAAGAGAACGATCCGCGGGGCTACAATATCAACTCCTGGGTCATCGATCCGGCCGGAGCCACCAACGCAACCAACTGGTCCGATCCCCTCGTCGTCTGGCACGGCGCCCGCAGCAGCTTCGGGTTCGCCGACGGCCACGCGGAGACCTGGAAGTGGAGTATCGAGACGCTGAGACTCTTCCGGGAGTTTACGGACTGGCGCCAGCCGACGCCGCAGACCATCGACGGCATCGAGGACCTCAAGCGCATCCACCGCGGCTGGCCCGTACTGAAAAGGGCCGCCGGCCGGGGGACATAGCCACAGGTCCCGGTTCCAAATCTTATGTCTGGGCCTTGTGCCCGGAGCCATCCTCGGCTATGTTGGGCGCTCGATTGCTGTCACGTGCGGCGCTTTGGGTGGTGACGGGCCGGGGTCCCGGCAGTCTCGGGCCGCCGGTCGCGTGACGGGCCGCCGCGTCGATCAACCGGGAGGTTCGCGTGGATTATCTCAACGGAGCCGATTACGTCGTCATAGGTTTGTATTTCTCGATCCTTGTCTGTTTGGGCTTGTACCTGAAGCGCCGGGCCTCGGCGAGCCTGGAGGACTATCTTCTCGGCGGGCGACGGCTCCCGTGGTGGGCGCTGGGCATCTCGGGGATGGCGTCCTTCCTGGACATCACCGGCACGATGATCATCGTGTCGTTCCTGTTCATGCTCGGACCGCGCGGGCTGTTCATCGAATTTCGTGGCGGCGCCGTGCTGGTGCTGGCGGTGTACCTCTTGTGGGCGGGCAAGTGGCATCGTCGCAGCGGTTGCATGACCGGCGCCGAGTGGATGGCGTACCGTTTCGGCGACGGGCCCGGCGGACAGGCGGCGCGCATTCTGCGGGCGGTGGCGGAGATCATGTTCGTGGTGGGCATGCTCACGTATATGGTCAAGGGGGTGGGGCTGTTCCTGAGCATGTTCCTGCCTTTCTCACCGCTGGTGTGTGCCCTGATCATGATCGGGGTGGCGACGGTCTATACGATGGTCTCCGGGTTCTACGGCGTGGTGTTTACGGACCTGTTCCAGTCGTGCATCATCGTGATTGCCGTGGTCAGCATATCGATCCTGGCGATCCTGAAGGCAGGAGCGGGCGAAGGGCTGGCCAATCTGGCGGCCCAGGTCACCGGCAGCCGGGACTGGCTGAGTTCGGTCCCGCACTGGAAGACGTCCATGCCGAAAGGGTACGAGGCGTATCAGCACCTGTGCATGTTCGCGGTGTTCTATCTGTTTCGCAACATCGTCTACGGCATGGGGACCGGCGACGACCCGAAGTACTTCGGCGCCCGCAGCGACCGGGAGTGCGGGACGCTGACCTTTCTCTGGACCTGGCTGATGATGTTCCGCTGGCCCATGATGATGGGCTTCGCGGTGCTGGGGCTGTTTCTGGTCCGGGACGTCTTTCCCGATCAGGGCGTGCTGGTGCAGGCGGCCGAGCTGATCAAGGCGCACGTCGGTGACATCGACAAGAGCCAGTGGGCGGCGCAACTGTCCGGTATCGCACGCGACGCGGGCGCGCATCCCGGCGAATTGATCGCCGGACTGGAGAGGCTGCTCGGGGCGAGCTGGGCCGACCGGCTGGCTCTGCTCAGCTACGAAGGGACGGTCGATCCGGAACGCATCCTGCCGGCAGTGATCCTGTACTACATACCGAAGGGGCTCCGGGGCATGCTGCTGGTGGCGCTGATTGCGGCATCCATGTCGACGTTCGATTCGACGGTGAACAAAGGGACGGGCTTTTTCACGCGCGATCTGTATCAGCGGTACTTCCGGCCGAAAGCAGCGAACCGCGAGCTGATTTATGCGAGCTGGGCGTTTGGCTTCATCGTCGTCGCCGGCGCGTTTTTTATGGCCTACACGGTCGAGAACATCAACGACATCTGGGACTGGATCGCCATGGGCCTCGGCGGCGGAATGGTCGTGCCGCTGTTTCTGCGCTTCTACTGGTGGCGCTACAATGGCGCGGGGTTTGCCATCGGCATGGGGATAGGGCTGGGCGGCTGCATCCTGCAACGGGCGCTGGCGCCGGACCTGGACCCGCGGCTTCAGTTCGCGGTGATGATCGGCGTGGGGCTGGCGGGCAGTCTCATAGGAACGTACCTGACCAAACCGACGGACCGGCGAGTGCTGGAGAATTTCTACCGGACTACTCGCCCGTTCGGGTTGTGGGGACCGCTCAAAGGAATCCTCACCGATGAGGCCAGAGGCCGCATGAAGCGCGAGCACGCCAACGACCTGCTGGCGCTGCCGTTTGTGCTGTGCTGGCAGGCGACGCTGTTCCTGCTGCCGATGCAGTTGATCATCGGGACCTATCGTGCGTTCGCGGTCACGCTGGTGGTGTTCGCGCTCTCGCTGGGAGGAATGTACTGGTTCTGGTACCGCAATTTGCCCGCCGCCAATGCAGAGGGCGATGGCTGAGCGCCCTGAACGTTCATACCACGGAGTTTGTAATGCCCAAACGCAAGAGAAACATCCATTTGATCTGCAACGCGCATCTGGACCCGGTGTGGCTCTGGGAATGGCAGGAGGGGGCGGCCGAGGCGATCTCCACGTTTCGCACCGCCGCCCAGTTGTGCGAAGACGACGAGGCGTTCGTGTTCAATCACAACGAGGTCACTCTGTACAAGTGGGTGCAGGAGTACGAGCCGGCCCTGTTCGCGCGGATCCGAAAGCTGGTCGAGCGAGGCCGATGGCACATCATGGGCGGCTGGTACCTGCAGCCCGACTGCAATATGCCCAGCGGCGAGTCGTTCGTTCGTCAGATCCTGCTTGGTAAGAGTTATTTCAAGGAGCACTTCGGCGTGGAGTGCCGCACGGCGATCAATTTCGATCCGTTCGGCCACACCCGGGGCCTGGTCCAGATCCTCGCCAAATCCGGGTACGATTCATACCTCTTCGGCCGGCCCGATCAGAACGACTGTCCGCTGCCGAGCGATGAGTTTGTCTGGGTGGGCTACGACGGTTCGCAGGTGATGGCCACACGGTTCAAGGGGTGGTACAACTCGCCGCTGGGCAAGGCCCGTGTGAAGATCGAGCAGTGGATGCGGGACGTTCCCGACATGTCACCGGGTCTCGTGCTCTGGGGCGTGGGCAACCACGGGGGCGGCGCATCGAGACGGGACCTGCGCGACGTCAACAAGCTGATTGCCGCCACGAGTGACAGCGCCATCCTGCATTCGACGCCGGAGGCGTATTTCAAAGAGCTGTCCAGGCAACGAGGCTCCCTGCCGAGACACGAGAAGGATCTGAACCCCTGGGCGGTGGGCTGCTACACGTCACAGGTCCGCGTCAAGCAGAAGCAGCGCGCGCTGGAGAACGAGCTGTATTCGCTGGAGAAGATGGCGTCCGCGGCCTGGGCCAACGGTCTGATGCCGTACCCGGAGGAGGAAATCCACGAGGCGCTCTGCGATCTCATGACGGGTCAGTTTCACGATATTCTGCCCGGCTCGTCCATTCAACCGGTGGAAGAGGCGTCGCTGCGAATGCTCGATCACGGCCTGGAGATCGCCGCCCGGGCCAAGGCCAGGGCGTTCTTCGCTTTAGCCTCCGGACAGAAGAAGCCGAAAGACGGCGAGACGCCGATCCTGGTGTACAACCCGCATCCGTTCAAGGTGACGCAACTGCTCGAGTGCGAATTCAACCTGCCGGACTTCAGCGGGCCCGACGTGTTCCACGACGTGCACGTCTATCACAAGGGCCGCAAGCTCCCCTGTCAGGTGGAGCAGGAACTGAGCAACCTGCCGGTGGACTGGCGAAAGCGCGTGGTCTTCGCGGCCTCGCTCGAACCCAGGGTGATGAATCGATTCGATTGCAGGCTGGAGCTGCGAAACGCCAAACCGAAACCCAGGTTGAAGTCCCGCAGGGGCATGTTCGTATTTCAGACCAAAGACCTCGAGGTTCTGATCAACAAGAAGACCGGGCTGGTGGACAGATATCGCGTCCGCGGCGTCGATTTTGTCGGCAGGGGGGCGTTCGAGCCCCTTGTGATCGAAGACGACGCCGATCCCTGGGGCATGACAACGCAGTCGTACCGGACCGTGGTGGGCCGGTTCCGGCTCATGGACAGCAGGGCGGGCAGCCGGTTCTCGGGGTTGAGGGACAGCGAGATCGATTCCGTGCGGGTGGTGGAGGACGGGCCGGCCCGAACGGTGGTGGAAGCCGTCTTCTCCTACGGCAGTTCGTTTATCTGCCAACAGTACAAACTGCCCAAGACGGGGACGGAAATCGCCGTCCAGACCCGCGTCTACTGGAATGAGAAGCAACGCATGCTCAAGCTGTCCGTCCCGACGGCGGCGCGGCGCAGCAAGTACATCGGGCAGGTGGCCTACGGCGTGGCGGACCTGCCGGACAACGGCAATGAGGCGGTCGCGCAGAAGTGGGTGGCGGTGGTGGACGAAGAGACCAGGACCGCGCTGACGTGCATCAACGACGGCGTCTATGGCTCCGATTTTTCCGACGACGGACTGCGGCTTACGCTGTTGCGATCGCCCGCGTACTCGTGCCATCCGCACGACAACCGGTTGCTCACTCCTCCGCAGGACCGCTTCACCCCGCACATCGATCAGGGGCAGCGCGTCTTTTCTTTCTGGTGCAACGCGGGCAAGGCCTCGCAGAGGCTCAAGCGCGTCGACCGGGAGGCCCTGGCCCGGAACGAAAAGCCGTTCGCTCTGTCGTTCAATCCTCCTGCGGCAGGAACTCTGCCCAAACCGCTGGCGATCCTCAGTGACGACGTCGTCCAGATGACCGCCGTGAAGAAGGCCGAAAAGGGCAACGCGATGGTCGTCCGGCTCTTCGAGCCCACCGGACGCAAGAGACACACGGTGCTGTCGCTGCCTTGTCTCGAAAAGAAGATCAAGTTGTCGCTGGGGGCATTCGAGATCAAGACCATCAAGATCAACCTCAGAACGGGCAAGTGGATCGAAAGCGACCTGATGGAAAACAAGATACGCCGATAGCACGTCGTTTCGGAGGTGACAGGACGGATCACATCGAAACCACAAGTCGTGAGAAGTGAAAGATGGGCACCGCAACTGTAGATACGCCGAACGGAACCAATAGTACTCGCAGAGGGTTTTTGAAGTCTGTCGCGCTAACCGCCTCTACACTGGCTTTGGGTTGCGCAGAATCATCGAGATCGGCAGCCGGAAGGAAGAGACCCAACATCATCTTCCTGTTGACCGACGATCAGCGGGACAACAGCCTGGGCATAATGGGGCATCCGTGGGTCCAGACCCCCAATCTCGACGTCCTCATAAAGAACGGCGTGCGTTTCAGCAACGCTTACATTGCCGAGCCGACCTGTTCCCCAAGCCGTACTTCGCTGTTTACGGGCATGCATGAACGAGTGCATGGCGTCGGCTTTTCCTCGTCCTACAAACTGAACGAAGAACAATGGGCCAGGACATACCCCGCCTTATTGAGAGAACACGGGTACTACACCGGGTTCATCGGTAAATTTGGAGTCGAGTATTATACCTTCAGAGGGCAAGCTGAAAAGAAATTCGACTACTGGAGAGGCCATGACGGATGGGCGAGATTTTTCCCCAAAACGGCAAAGAATTGCAGGGAGTATTGGGACTCAAGGCATGACATTATTACGCCGGTGATGGGAGAGAGCGTTACCCGCTTCCTGGAAATCGCTCCAAAGGACAGGCCGTTTTGTCTGTCTGTCAGCTTCTCCATCCCCCATGGTTCGCAAACGTCCAGCATGCATCCGTGGACCGAGCCGGCCAACAGGAATCCGAGGTTGAAGGACCATCCTGTTTACGGCGATCTTTACAGGGATCTGGACATTTCCATTCCGGAGGACACCGCGACCGACGCCTATCGGTTCATTCCCAAGGAGATCATGGACCAGGATCGGGGAAGGAAACGGACATACTCGTACACTTACACCTTGGAACAATGCCACGAACTTCATCTCCGTTACTATCAACTGATAACCGGCCTGGATAAGGTTGTAGGGGAACTGATGGCTGCCCTGAAAGAGGAGGGCCTGCACGAAGAGACGGTGATTATTTTTGCCAGCGATCATGGTTTGCTGATGGGTGAGTACGGCATGGGAGGCAAGGGTCTGCTTTATGACCTGACAGCCAAGTATCCCTGTTTCATCTACGATCCGCGGTTGCCGAAAAGACAACGCGGCCGGACGATCGACAACCTGGTTTCCAGCCTGGATGTAACCAGCACGATTCTCGATTACGCCGGAGTCAAACAGCCCGAGGAAATGGAAGGCATGAGTCTGAAGCCGTTATTGACGAACCGACCGGTTCGATGGCGCGATGAACTTTTCCTTGAGAACCTTTATACCGGCCGTGACACCCCTTTCTCTGAAGGGATCCGTAGAGGCAAGTGGAAATATATCCGCATGTACGACGGTGTTACGCCCTACAAGGAAGGACATACGGACTTTCGAGGCAGGCAACCCGATTTCGAGCAGCTCTTTGATCTTTCCGTTGATCCTGATGAGAAGAACAACCTGATAGCGGATTCCGATCCTGAAGTCATTGATGAATTGAACTCGCTGCGCATACGCTGCCAGGAACTTTCCGATGCACTCAATCGTCGAAGGCAAGAGTATAAGGAGACGCATGAGGTAACTGCCAGACCCATGCCAGGATAATTCTTACAGACGCGTTGTGGCCGGAAGTGGCAAGTCAAACGTTTCCTTCTTCGACGTAAGACGTTCGCCACAGGCGTATGTCTTCCGTTTCCTCATATAGTTCAGTTAGTGGTTGGTTCATGAAGAACCACCACTGGATTTACTTGCCTTCGCAAGGCTGTCTCGATGGACCTTGATCCACTTTTCCTTGTTATAGCGAAGCTGCATGCAGATACGCTTTTCACGAAGATTCTCAGGAAGGGAAAAAGGCCGCCCTTGAAAAATTTCACAAATCGTGTGACTTTTTCTTTTTTTCACTCAAGTCCTCGAAGTGGGCGGGACGAGGGGGCGGCCGATACCACGGATGCTCTGCGTGCCGTGAGTCGGCCTCAAGGCAAGAGCATCACAGCCCACAATTGGGAGTGCAGAGCCTATGAAAAAAGTACACATCCCGCAACCACAGAATGTCAGGAGAATTCAGGGGTCCTTCGCCTGGATCGATCATCGATTGTGAGCGCTGTGTGGGCAATAAGGCAGTCACAATTCGGGAAAACGCTACAAGTTTCTGAGGTGAAGGAACTTGTAGCATCCCCGTCAGACATAACGGAGAGGGCGGGATTCGAACCCGCGGTAGGGACAAGCCCTACACAGCCTTTCCAAGGCTGCTCGATAAGCCACTCCGACACCTCTCCGATAGCTACGGTTTTTTGCCGCAGGGCAGGGTTGATTGTAGCGGAAACCGTTCGAAACGCAAGCGGAAATGGCAAGAACGGCTGCAGAACCGCCCGGGCGGCCCTTTTGCCGTGTCGATTCGGCGGCGCCGGATGGAATTATGCGCGTCGATCCGTCGGAATAGTGAACCGCCGGAGCGCCAAACCAGACTACACTGGAAGAGATGGCCGATTACAGCGAACAACTCGTTGATGAGCTGCTGGTGATGGACGCCCAGAGCGGCCGCGTCAAGGCCATGGAGATGCTGGTCTCGCGCTGGCAGAAACGGCTCTGGCGTTACGCGTGCCGTGTGACGGGTGACTCCGAGGCCGCCTGGGACGTGACGCAGGAGGCCTGGCTGGGAATCGTCCGAGGCATCCGGTGCCTCCGCGATCCGGCGCAGTTCCGGTCCTGGGCCTTCCGCATCGCGACCAATAAGGCCAACGACTGGATTCGCAAAAACGCGTACGACCCCCGGCCCGCTCCGGACCCGACCGCCGCCACAGCGCCACAGGACACCGAGACGACCGACGAGCTGCACACGATCCTGCGGCGCCTGCCGGAAAAGAGCCGGACCGTTCTGACGCTGTATTACCTCGAAGAGTTCGCCCTGGCCGATGTGGCGCGGATTCTGCGCATTCCCAGGGGCACCGTCAAGTCGCGCCTGCACACGGCCCGGGCCGAGTTCAAGAAGTTGTGGGAGCGCAGGGACCAGTCCCGGCCGACCGACGTGCCTGCATGTCAAGAAGGAGACACAAAATGACCGACGAACAGATCAGGAGAATACTCGATGACGACTACGACCCCTCGCGAGAGAACCTGGTTCTCTCGATGATCAAGGACTTCTACAGCAGGAAGATGCTCTCGATCGTCATTCTCGTCTGGGTCTGGGCGATCCTCTTCATGGCCGGCGCGGTCTATTGCGGCGTCCAGTTCATGCACGCCGACGAGACCAAATCACAGATCATGCACGCTTCCCTCTTCATCGTGTTTGTCGAGGGTGTCGCGCTGATGAAGATCTTCGCATGGCAGATGATCGTCAAGAACGCCGTCAATCGGGAGATCAAGCGTCTGGAGCTGCGCATCGCCGCACTGGGCGATACGATCAAGGGCGCGTGATCCCCTCGTTGCCCTGTGTCAATCGTGGCTGCAAACGCGCGTGTCATTGCAGTTTCAGCTCGTTCTACCAGCGACCATTTGCAGGAGCGCGCCTGAATTCACAGCGACTGGTGGCGGCGGGTCCGCGCGGCGCGGGTCCCGGCGAAACCGCAAAATCGCAAAACAATTGGCTCGCCCCGACGGTATAACAGGGTAAAGTAGTGCGATGGAAAGGATACGCCATGAAGACAAAATGGCAAAGTAATACGCTAAAAGGGGCGTTTCTTGCGGTCGTATTGGGCGTGGCGGTCCTGGCGGTGTGGGGCGGGCCGCGAGCGAGAAATGCGGGGCCGGACGCCGTGACGGGCACAAGATTGCTGATTGACGATTTTTCTGCGCGCGACGGAAAGAGCCGGCTCGGCACCGGGTGGGAACTTCTGACCGATCGGGTGATGGGCGGCGTTTCGACCGGCAAAATGGGAGTTGAAACAAGCGACGGCCGCACCGCCATGCACATGACGGGGTCGGTGTCGCTCGAAAACAACGGCGGATTCGTCGAGGCCCGGCTCCACCTGAACCCGCGCAAGCGGAACTTCAACGCGGCCGTCTACGACGGCGTACAGGTGAGAGTCAAGGGAAACGGCGAATCGTACGCCATCCACCTGCGGACGAAGGACACGCGGCTGCCCTGGCAGTACTACCATGCACCGTTCCAAGCGACGGGGCAGTGGCGGGAGATCAAGCTGCCGTTTCGCAAGTTCGTGCCGGCGTCACTGAACCGGCCGCTCGATGCAGGCAACCTGCGCAGCGTGGCGATCGTCGCGATCAAGAAGGAATTCAACGCGGATATCCACGTCGATGAAATCTCATTCTATCGAGAGGAACAGATGTACAAGGAACTCACGCCGGAAGAAGAGCGGGTGATTGTCTACAAGGGCACCGAGCGGCCGTTCAGCGGCAAGTACAACAACCACTTCGAGGCCGGGGTCTACACGTGCCGGCGCTGCGGGGCCGAGCTGTTCGAGTCGTCGTCGAAGTTCAAGTCGGAATGCGGCTGGCCCAGCTTCGACGACCAGATCCCCGGCGCGGTGAAGTGGCAGCCCGACGCCGACGGGATGCGAACCGAGATCATCTGCGCCAACTGCGGCGGGCACCTCGGCCACGTCTTCCGGGGCGAGCAGTTAACGCCGAAAAATACCCGCTATTGCGTCAACTCGATCTCCATGGACTTCCTCACGCCCGAGCAGCGCCGGGCCAACGCCGAGAACGAGCAGAAGAAGACCGAGCGGGCGATCTTCGCCTCCGGCTGTTTCTGGGGGACCGAGTACCACTTCCAGCGGGCCGCCGGCGTGATCTCCACCACCGTCGGCTACACCGGCGGGCACGTGGACAACCCGACCTACAAGCAGGTCTGCACCGACAAGACAGGTCATGCCGAAGCCGTCGAAGTGATCTACGATCCGGCCAAGATCACCTACGAGCAATTGGCCAGGCTCTTTTTCGAGACGCACGACTTCACGCAGTTGAACCGCCAGGGCCCTGACATCGGCACGCAGTATCGCTCCGGCATTTTCTATTTGAATGACGAGCAGAAACAGACGGCCGAGAGGCTGGTGCGGACACTGCGTGAGAAGGGCTACGACGTGAAAACCGAAATCACGCCGGCCGGCAAGTTCTGGCCCGGCGAGAGATACCACCAGGACTACTACAACAAAACAGGCAAGACTCCCTACTGTCACATCTACCGCCGCATCTTCTAACGCACCGTCGGCACCCTGCCCTTAGAAGCGAGATTTCGTGCGAAATTCCCATTTCCAACGAACTCTCCGCCAGAGCACGTGCACAAGAAGCCCGGTTGGTTCATGACGACATAGCAGGGAGGCGCGCATCGCACACACTTTTGACCGTTCTGGCGGGGCTCCTGTTCTTGTGCGTGGGTGAGGCGGCGTACGCGCAGAGCAATCTCGGCGGCGGAGGCTGGGATTTCCGGTTTACTCCCTACTTCTGGCTGGCGGATCTCGACGGGGACTCGACGCTCAGCGGCATCACGGGATCGGCCGAGCTGGACTTCAGCGAGCTCTGGGATTTCGTTGATTTCGGCGCTTCCGGTCGCCTCGAAGCCTGGAACGGCAAATGGGGATTCCTCCTCGACGGTTCCTATCTGGACCTGGGAGCCGATTACAGCGCTGCGGTCGGGCCTGCCTTGATTGACACCGAAGTGGACCTCAGACAAACGATCGTGGACATCGGCCTGGCGTATCGGCTTATCCACAAACCTGTCGGAAGAGAGGGAGCCCAGAGCGTGGCCTTGGAGCCGCTGGGCGGGGCGCGCTATGAGTACCTCAAGCAGGAAGCGAGACTGAACGTCGCCGCCGGGCCTTTTGCGGCGGGCCGGACCATTGGAGGTGACGAGGAGTGGGTGGAACCGTTCGTCGGCGTTCGACTCACGTGGGAAATCAGCGAAACCCTTGCTGCCGCGATCCGGGGAGACGTCGGTGGGTTCGGCATCGGCTCGGCGTCGGACCTGACGTGGAATCTCCTGGCCGGCGTCGATTGGCAATTCCGGAAAAACATGTCCCTAAAAGCCGGATACCGTATCCTTGACATCGACTACGAGCGCGGCAGCGGCACGAGCGCCTTCGGCCTCGATGCGCAAATGAAGGGACCGATCCTGGGACTGTCAATCTACTTCTAATCGCTGCCCCTGGATCGAGAGTATGTGGCTCTGAGTTGGCGGAACAATGGATGAAAGACGCTGACAAGCTGATTTGAAGGAGAAAGACGATGAACAAGAGAATTGCCATAATCGGTTTGATTGCCATCGTCGTTCTGATGGCGGCCGCCCCGTCCTTTGTCGAGGCGGCGGAGTTCAAAGGCAAGATTGCCAGGCGGTACGAGGACAGCAAGGAATGGTGGCCTGAACCGGTTCGCCCGCCAAAGGGCGCGCCCAATGTCCTGATTCTTCTTCTGGACGATGTCGGCTTTGCGCACGTCGGTTCCTTCGGCGGCCTGATCGAAACACCCAACATCGATCACCTGGCTCGAAACGGCCTGCGGTACAACAATTTCCACACCACAGCGCTGTGTTCGCCTTCACGTGCCACCCTCATGGCGGGGCGCAATCCGCACTCGATTGGATTGGGCAGTCACGCTCTGACGGCCATGGGTTTCCCCGGCTACAACGCGATCGTGCCGGAGACCGCCAAGTCCGTGGCAAACTACCTTCAGGAGCAGGGTTACGTGAACTACGCGCTGGGTAAATGGGATCACACGCCCCTGTACGAAGTCTCGCAGACAGGGCCGTTCGATCGGTGGCCGAGCGGGGAAGGGTTCGATCATGCTTACTGCTTCATGGCCGCCGATGTCCACCAGTTCATCCCGGTCATGTGGAACGATCATACTCCCGAACCGTATCGCAAATCGGTTCATCTGGATCAGGATCTTGCCGACAGAGCCATTGAATGGATGACAGGTCACAAGTCGTTGCGCCCGGATGATCCGTTCATGATGCTGTGGGCGTCGGGCTCCATGCACTCGCCGCATCATTCGCCGGACGAGTTCATGATTCGTTACCGCGGCAAATTCGATATGGGCTGGGACAAGGCCCGCGAAATGATCCTGGCGAATCAGAAGAAACTCGGTATTGTCCCGAAGAACACCAAGCTGACGAAGCGCATCCCCGAAATTCCGGCCTGGGATTCCCTGACAGAGCAAGAGCAGAAGCTGTATGCCCGCCAGATGGAAGTCTTCGCCGGGCAAATGGAGCACGTCGACTACCAGATTGGGCGTATGATTGAGACCCTGGCACGGATCGGTGAGCTTGACAACACGCTCATCTTCGTCACGTCTGACAACGGCGCGAGCGGCGAAGGAGGGCTCTCGGGAACGGCCAATGAGACCTACGTGCTCAACGGTCTGCAGACGCCGTTCGATACGAACTGGCGCAACTACCCGGATTGGGGACGTGAGAATACCTATCCCCACTATCACGCGGGGTGGGCGATGGCCGGCAACACGCCGTTCCGGTACTTCAAGCAGAGCGAGCACCGAGGCGGCCAGCATGATGCGCTGGTCGTGCACTGGCCCAAAGGCATCAAGGCCAAGGGCGAGATTCGCAGTCAGTACCATCACATCAGCGACATTGCGCCGACGATCATGGAGGCCTCTCGCATCGAGTTCCCGGAAACCTACCACGGGATCAAGCAGCAGCCGTTCGACGGCAAATCCATGATGTACGCGTTCGACAACGCCAGGGCGCCGAACGTCAAGAAGCGCCAATACTATGAAATGTTCGGCAACCGGGCGATCTGGGTGGATGGTTGGAAGGCCGTGTCGCTGCACGCCAAGCGCATGCCCTGGAACACTGGAGTCGTTGCTCCCTTTGAAAATGATGTATGGGAACTCTACCACGTTGCCGAAGACTTCTCCGAAAGTACCGATCTGGCCAAGAAGTACCCCGAGAAGCTCCAAGAGCTGAAGCAGATCTTCGACGAGGAGGCGTGGAAGTACAACGTCTACCCGCTCTACGACGATATGGTCAAGCGGAACGCGCGAGTTAACGAGGTCATCTTTGGCGACCAGAAGGAATTCGTGTACTACGCGCCGGGCGCCTTCCGCATCGCGGAAAAGGCCTCTGCCCCGGTTAAGGGACGCTCCCACAAGATCGAGACGACGATCGACCTGAAGGGATACGAGGAAGGCGTGATTGTCTGCGTGGGCGGCATGACTGGCGGCTACACCATGTTCATCAAGGGCGGCCGTCTTTACTTCGACTACAATTTCCTCGACGGTGTCTACTACACACTGGAATCACCGAAGCTTCCCACCGGTCCCACTCATCTGAAATTCAACTTCACCGCGACGAAGATGTTTGGCGGCAAGGGCGAACTCTATGTAAATGGAAAGAAGGTCGATGAGAAGGACATGCCGGAGATGCACCGAAGCACCTATTCCCTGGCGGAGACCTTCGACGTGGGCATCGACACGGGGACCCAGGTATCAAAGCTCTACAAGGACCCGTTCCCGTTCAAAGGTGATCTGGATCGAGTCGTCATTACGCTGACGGATTAGCACGAGTTGGCAGACAAATAGAACAGGAATGCAAGAAGTGGGGGTCATGTTGGCGTTCGACATCGACATGGCCCACACTTGGCATGGTCATTCCTTCATCGTGAGGTAGCATGGTCCGAACTCGCAGATGAATGGAAATACCGTTCATGACATTCTCTTCAAGGGGACAAAGCTCGAGTCAAAGTTCAAAGCAACCAGATCTCTGGTAAGTGACTCAGGCTGTCGGATTCGTTGATGCGGATGTCATGTTGAAACGCGAATTCGCTTTGGAAAGGATCACCAGAATGAGAAGGCTACTGCTGACATCGGTCGCAGGCATGCTCATCCTCGCTGGCTGCAGCACGCCGAAAGGAGCTACGAGTACGCTTGACGTCGTTGACGCGAAACAGCCTGTCAAGAAAGTCGAGCGCGCCCTCGAGGGCACCGTAAAGACGCGCATCGGGCGCTTGAAGTTCATCAACGGCTATCCCAGCGATGTTACTGTTGACACACTCTACAACGAATTGGATTTCCAGCGAGCGGTTCAGGCCTACCTCTGGGGACTGCCGATGGTCGAGATGGCTGAGTGGCAGAAGGCTCAGAAGGATATCTTCAAGGCCGGACCGAACGACTTCGTTACCTACCTCGACTTCGAGCAGAAACTGGGTATTCTGACGGCTAACGCGACGACGCCTTACATGATGGCGTTTCCGAATCTCAAGGAAACCGGGCCCATGGTGTTTGAGATCCCGCCCGGGCCGACTGCCGGCGGGCTGCTCGATTTCTGGGAGCGTCCATTTTCTGATCTCGGCCAGACGGGGCCAGACAAAGGGAAGGGTGCGAAGTATCTTATCCTGGGTCCCGGACACCCGGAGATGAATCCGGAAGGATACATCGTGGTTCGCTCACCCCACTGGAACGTCTTTCTCGGCCATCGCGTGCTTCACCCGGACCCGAAGGCGGCAGACCAGATCACGAGGGCGCACAAGCTCTATCCCTACAGTGAACGTGCAAATCCGAAACCGACGCGGTTCATTTCCTCCAGGGGCATTGACTGGGAAGCCTTCCAGCCCCGCGGCCTGACGTATTTCGTTCGCTTGGCCAGCATTCTGGAGATCGAGCCGGTGGAACCCCGAGACTACATGATCATGGCGATGCTGCGGCCGCTCGGAATCATGCCCGGCGTACGGTTTAATCCGGGCAAGCGACAGGCCGAGATCCTCGGGGAAGCAGCGCTGGTCGGCGAGGCCATGGCGCGGGCCAACTCGTACGCCAAGCGCTTCGAGGGTGCTCGTGTCTGGGAAGGCAAGCACTGGGAAAAGGCGCTCTTTATTACGGACACCGACCAGGACCTCGATACCCATACCCAGTTGGATGAAAGAGCGTCATGGTTCTACGAGGCGATTGGAGTCACCGACGGCATGATGGGCAAGATCGTCGGGGCCGGACAGGTGTACCTGGAGTCGCAGAAGGACAGCGATGGCGACTGGCTTGATGGCGGCAAGAACTACTACCGCATTTCATAAGTTTCACGACTATGCAGCCTTCTTTCCTGCGGCCAAGGGC
>CAYPZL010000036.1:0-36196 GCA_964415045.1 uncultured Pirellulales bacterium
GATTTTTCCTCCCTAAAGTAAGCCTAATCTCCATTTTGCAAAAGTTCAGTAAGAATGTAATTCGCGTAACAACGCCGTTTCGTACGCCAGGCGAGGCCGGGGAGTTCGAAATCTCAGCGGCCCGGAGCGACGTCCGCGTAGCTTGCCTCTGCGCCGCCCATGCGAAATTCGTCGTGGTAGAGAACGCGTTTACTCACGGCGTCGCTGGGTCTTTTCGGATCGCGCCAGCCTTTGTACAGGCCCATCTTGAAGTAGGGGCCCTTGGCGTCGTTGAACGCATTGGGGCCGGTCTGATCGATCACTTTTCGCCCGTCTTTCCACACCTGGAGGATGCCGTCGGCCTTGTAGGACCACTTGACGTGGACCACCCAGTCCGTCCAGCGTTCTCTTTCGTAGGGGCCCAGGTCATAGGTTTTTGTTCCGCCGTACTGGCGTTTGCCGCTCTCGAACGTGTTTCGCTTGGCGTCCCAGCGGCTCACCCAACTCCAGCGTCCGCTGGTGGTGAACAGGGCCATCACGGGATTGCGCCAGGTCTCGCCGGTGTCCTGGTCGGGCACGCCGTGCCACTGCGCGACGATTTCCCACACGCGGTCGGGAACGTACTCTTCGGGCAGCAGGATGCTGAACCCGTACCAGTATTCCTTGCCGACTTCGGCGCGGGGCCCGCTGACTTCCGTGCGGTAGGCGACGCGGTCCCGATGGCGATCAAGCGTCGATTTCATGGCGTACTTGCCCGCCCGCGTCCGGGTGCGCGTGACCGCAGGCGTGTTGCCCGACCCGCGCCAGCCCTTCAACCGTGCATTCTCGAAATCACCGGTGAAGGTTATGCCCTTTCGCTTTCTGCCGATACGCACGATTCGCAGGGCAATGTCGTCGCTGTATCGAGGCGCGTCCAGGGAGCGCGTGCCTCCATCGTGTCGCAAGGATTCGGCGCGGTCGATCTTCCCTGTCTTCGTATCGATCCACTCGGCTCTGTACTGACCCTGGGGCAGGTTGATTTGGAGCTGTCGGACGTTGCTGCCATTGACGTAGATCGCATAGGCCCTGCCGCTTTCGACGAGGGCCCGGGCGGTTGTGCCTTTCGGGACGCCGCCCGCGATCACGGTGTTGTCGGGCTTCATGCCGATGAAATCGAAGCCGTGAATGAAGTCTTTGAGGATCTCGAGCTGTCGTCTGAGTTTCGCCCCTCCGCCGCCGGGGGCATTGATCGAAGCCGTTCCGTCTTCGTAGCCGACCGCAAAGGAGTAGTCGAGATTGCTATAGACCGCGCCGCCGGCGATGAGGAAATCCCACGCCTCGATCCGGTAGGGCTTGACGCGATCGTCTCCGGAAAATCCCGTCTCATCATCCCCGATGACCCGGTTGAGGTGGTAATTCTCGGCCACCGCCACGGGCGGCTTGGCGTAGTGGAAATTGAAGACCGACACGTGCGGGTTCGGATCTTCGATCTTCTTGGTTTTGTTGGCGATGTTCTGGGCGATGAGGTGCCTGGCCTTGAGTTTTGATTCGGCCCGCACGATTGTTTCGGCGATGTGGTTCTGCCACTCCATGGTCACGCCGCCGAAGTAGGGTTCGTTGCATATCTCGTAGTAGACGTTATCGAAATCCTCGAGCGCCTCGACGATGCGGCGGACCATGGCGTCCTGGACGGCCAGCAGGTTCGCGTCCTTGAGGGTGTAGACATCGGTTCTCTTGACCGCGCCGATTCCATTGACGTTGTTGCGGGAGTTCATGGGGCTCAGCTCCCACATCTGCTCCTTGTAGAAGGGGCAAAACAAGACCAGCTCGACGACCACGCCGCGGCGGCCGGCCTCGGCGACGAAATCCTTCAGTCTCTGGAAGTAACCGGCGTCCCATTTCGTCAGGTCGAATTTGTTTCCCCCGTTGGCGTAGCCGGGGGTTTCGCTTCGCGCCCAGGGGCAAATCAGATCACCTCGGGCCGGGGCCAGCGTGTTCCTCTCAATCTTGAACGCCCACTGGGGCTCGCAGTAGGCGCCGCTGAACGTGCGCGTCAGATTGAATTCGTACGATTGGAGCGTCGCCAGATACCGGGTGTAGTCGAAGGCCCGATTCAGAACGGCGCCGTAGTGCTCGCCCGAGGTGATGAGAATTGTCGGCTCCGCCCGCCAGAGGAAGTAGTGCGGATTTTCCGGGTGCAGGGCAATCGGGGCGTGGGTCGCCGCACGGGTCGTCTGAAACGCCAACGTAAGAATCGACAGGAATGTAAGAAGGGTTTTCGTTGCGGGCCTCCGTCCTTCGATCATGTTCTTTGCTCCTAAGCGTGTCATTGCTTTGCCAACACAGACGCCGTCGTCCTGCGCGGACCTCATTGTATTCTCCTATGATAAAGAGCGAATGTAAAGATCGAGCCTCCGGAGGGGGTGCAGGCCCTCACGACCGGCACAGACTCTACAAGCGAACCTTCGGCAGCGCCGCGCAATGGTCCGGACGGCGGGGAACGAGCGTTTTCCGGCCTGTTTCAGGCTTGCCCGAGCGCGTTTGGCCGGGAAAGCCCGGGCCGCGTAACTTCTTTATCCGAGCCGATTTTTGCGCCGCCGACGGTTTTTTGTTGTAACAAAGAGCCGCCTCTTGCGTCGTACTATTTAGAAGCACCAAGCGGATTGGTGCGCCCCTTTGTGCAACCTGGGGTCGTTCGGAACTGAGAGGATTAAGGAGTGCGATCATGTATAGGGGGAAACTATGCGCGCAGTTGGCGGTGGGGGCCGTTCTGCTCCTGGCGACGGGCGGTTGGGCCGAGTTTCAGGTCAATACCTACACCGAGCACAACCAGACACATGCGGCGGTCGCCATGAACGACGCGGGTGAATTCGTCGTTGCCTGGCGGAGCCATCCGGCCGACGGGCGGGGAGGGGGCGTGTACGCGCGTCCGTTCGACGCCGGCGGCACTCCGCTCTGCGACGAGTTCAAGGTCAACTCCACACCGGCGGACGTGGACAACTGGACGCCGGCGGTGGCCATGGGCCCGTCGGGTGATTTCGTGGTGGTCTGGGTCGCGCCGGGAGAGAACGGAACCGACGTGATGGCTCGCCTCTTCGACCGCCAGGGCCTCACTTTGACGGATGAATTCCGGGTCTGCGATCTGACGCCCGGCGTGACGCAGTCGACGCCGAGCATTTCCGCGAGCCCGGACGGCAATTTTGTGATCGTCTGGGTCAGTCGCCAGGCCGATTGCATCACCGGCAAGTGTTACGTGATGGGGCGGCTTTTCGGCCCGGACGCCATGCCTCTCGGCGATGACTTCCTCGTCAACGAATATCCGGAAGATCAGGACTGCCCGTTGGGTTGCTGGTGTGCCCAGGGCTGCTGGCCCGACGTGGGAATGGATGAATCCGGGCGCTTTGTCGTTGCCTGGATTCGCATGGGCAACACGTGGAATCGCCCGTACGGGGAAACCATCATGTTCCGCCGGTACGAGGCGGACGCGGCGCCGGCCGATGCGGTCACCTGTGTCACCGGCGATCTCAACAGTCGCTGGTACGGTCCCTCGGTGGCCGTGGACCGGTCGGGCGATTTTGCCATCGTGTGGGCCAGCGGCCCGTTTCCCTACGACATCGTGGCCCAGCATTTTGATCCGAACGGCACGGCGACCGCCGAACCCTACATGGTCAATACCACCATGGAGGGCAACCAGGGACATCCGAAGGTGGCGAGCAACGGTCACGGTGAATACTTGATGGTCTGGGACAGCCAGGATTACGACGGCAATTCCTGTGGTGTGTGCCGTCAGAGATGCGGGGTCGGTCCGGTGCTGCTCAGCAACGAAGAGACGGTGAACACGTACGTGGTCGGCCGGCAGTGGTATCCTGACGTGGCCATGGCGGCCGACGGCGCCTGTGTCGTGGTCTGGATCAGCGAGGATCAGGACGGTTCGGGCTACGGTGTTTTCGCCGAGATCGCTCCGCAGTAGCGCCCGCGGGAACGCAGCTTACGCTCGGAGGTAGTCGGGCGATCGTTGCGACGTCGTTCGGACTCCCGCCAGGTCGTTCAGGAGATACCGCCGAACGACCGTGTCCCAGCTCATGTTGCGCGCCAGCTCATAGCCCTGCTGAATCAGCCGCTCCAGAGCGGCCTCGTCGCGCGGCAGGCGGTCTACGATCTCCTCGGCCACCCGTGACGCTTCCGCGATCTCGATGCGGTCGCGAAAGGCCCTGTCGATGTCCAGCAGGCTTCCCAGGCCCGTGCGTGCGTCGGAACCGAGATTCGTGTAGTCGGCGACGATCACGTTGGGCACGGGCTGCCCCTCGGTGACGTCTCGCAGGAAGCCGGTGCATCCGCACACGTTGGTGAGCACGCAGATTCCGCCGAACGTCAGTGGCTCAAGTTGGGCGATCCCAAAAGGCTCGTAGATGCTCTGACCGAACTCGACGTCGCTGCCCTTGCGGATGTCCATGAACTCCATGTCCTCGGGCATGCGCAGGCCGCAGCTCTTCGGGTCGAAACCGAACTGATTGATGAACACGGCCTTGATGCGGTGGCTTTCGGCGTTGAATTGCTGAACGGCGCTGTAGAACGTCGCCTCCCCGCCGGAGAGATCGGGCCAACCCTCCCGGTGCGCGATCGGCCAGCCGTACGCTGCTTCCATGTGACGGATGTCGCAGTTCGGACGGCGCGCCACTTCCGTCGATAGCAGGAAGTAAACCGCTGTTTTGTCTTCGAGATCGAGCATCCGGTCGATTTCATGGAGAACGCGCAGGTCGCGCCAGAGTCCTTTGCTGCGCACCAGGCGCGTGACGTGTGTGAAGATGTAATCCGGCCTGTATCCCAGCAGGTTCATGCAATAGCGCCGCAGCTTCTCCCGGGCGGTGTATTTTTCGCCCACGCTGATTTCGTACGCCGGGATGCCGTTGTAGACGATATCGATGTCCCCGGCCTCGAAATCCGCCGCCAGAAAGCGCAATTCTTCCGCCACCAGATCCCCCACGGCGTAGACGTGGTCGCAATAGCGAGACGCTTGCACGAGGGCGTGTTTGAAATAGCTGTTCTGGTCGCCGAACACCTCGTCCACGTACAAACCGCTTTTTTTCGCTTCGTGCATGACGTTGTAAAACATCGTGTCGTGGCCGGGATGCTCTTCCACGATGCGGCGGATCGTGGCTACTTCGTGGGCGTGGAAGACCGTGCGAAAGGCGCACTCGTGCTCGAGGATCGCCGCCAGGGCTGTTGGCATCCCCATGAACTCGTGGGCGATGATCGTGGCCGGACCGTCGGCGGCCCGCAGCGCCTTGAGAGCCGCAATGGCCGGTATCGCCGTCCGGACGTACTGCTCGTATTCCCACAGATGTTCGTGCTGGTGGCTCTGAATCCCGAACGCTTCGTAGAGCCGCTGCTTGAATTCGTTGAGCGGTCCCGGATTCATGTGACGCACATCGATCAGCAGGACCTCCTGCGTGCTGTGCGCGCCGGTCTGGCAGTCGGTGAAGGTTCGTTGTCCGTACACGGTGCCGACGTTGTACTGTCGTTCGATCTCCGCCAGGAGCGGGCTGTAATCCGGATGGGTAAGCCCGTCGAGGGCCGAATGCAGGACCTGGCCGTCATCGCCGAGGCGTCCGGCGGCCGGCCCTTCCGTCGTGAAAAGGGGACTGATCAGGATCGAGCGGTCGACGGCCTCCAGGTAGGACGGACAGGTGAAGAAGCCTTGCAGAACGGCGCCGATACCACCGACCTTGCCCGCCGCTTCGTGCGTGACGTGCACCACGGTATTCTCACCACCCATTTTGAGTTTCCTCCAAGTCGTATCTGCAGTCGATCAAAGTCGATCGAGCCACATGTAAAGCCTACGAATAGGCCGCGGCAGAGCCAACCTGGGATATTTCCAGGAAACGCAGCCGTTTCGGCCGTCCGATAAGGCCGGGCCGCTCGTGGTGCAGATGGATGTGTTCTGGGACTCTTTTGGAACCTGGTGGGATTAACTGAGCCGGGTGCGCAGATTTCGGATCAGGCCGGCCAGCACCTGCTTGGGAACGTCCTCCAACTCCGGATCGGGGGGGTCGCTGCGCGCCAGGCTCTCCAGCAGGGCGATCGCCTGACGACGATGGGGCGTGATGTGCTCGGCGGTGCTCTGGGCCTCGTCCAGGTCGCCGTCGGCCATCTGACGCAAATAGTGAATGACGTGGTTCGTCAGATCCGCTTCACTGATCTCGGGCGCGCCACCGCCGGACGGCTCGGCCGGCGCGGGGGCGTCCTCGTGCAGAATGTCCCTCGTAAGCTCGTAGCTCTCGTGCATGAGTCGTTTGCGCCGCTGCTCCTCCGTCTCGTCGATGGGGGCCAGCTTCAACTCGTCGTCGGCGACGGGCAGGGGAACGTACACCTTGTTGTGGCAGGCCGGGCATTTGCCCCATTTGCCCCCCGCGCTGTCCGGGGCCTCGATCTTCTTTCCGCAGTGGTCGCAGTGCAGTTTGATGGGCATTTGGATACCTCGGATCAGGACGTTAGCCTTCGGCTGTGTATTCTGCAACGACGTCGGTGGTGATCCCGCCGCGCGGTGTGAATCGCGCCGTCACTCGCATCCAGCGGGGCCGGCACGCACCGGTCAAGTCGTCCAGAATATCGTTCGTCAGCGACTCGTAGAAAATGCCTTTGTTTCGATAGCTTTGCAAGTAGAATTTCAGGCTCTTGAGCTCGATACAACTTGTCTCGGGGCAGTATTCGATCGTGATTTCGCCGAAATCGGGCTGGCCCGTCTTGGGACAGACGCTGGTGAACTCCGGGCACCGAATGGAGATGTGGTAGTCCCGCCCGGGGCGCGGGTTGTCAAAAAGTTCGATTGGCTCGCGCTCATTCATCGTTACAATCCTCAATCGTATCGGTCATATCATAGTGCCGGAGCCGGTGCAATACAAGCGGCAAGTCCTCGGCCGGGCAGGAGAAAATGGTCCGCGAAGGCGGGGCCTGCCGTTGTCTTTGACAGGCAGGACGGGCGACGGTAGCATGATACGCGAATTCATCCAAGACGATGTCGCGGCGTGGGGCCGCGGAGCAGAATGGAGGCGTCCAGCCATGAAACAATCGGTGCAAACGATGGACAGGCGTTGCTTTCTGTCGGCCATGGGAAAGGCCGTGCTGGCGACGGTGCTGCCGAGGCCCCTTTTCGCAGCGCGCGGCCGAACCGGGGGACGCAGGCCCAATTTCGTCTTCATTTTTGCCGACGACCTGGGCTGGGGCGATCTCGGTTGCTACGGCAACCGGCAGATCCGCACCCCCAACCTGGATCGCCTGGCCCGCGAGGGCCTGCTGTTTACCCAGTTCTACGTCAGCGGCTCGGTCTGCTCGCCCTCACGTGGGGCGATCATGATGGGGCGATTCCCCGCACGGCTCAGGATTCACGGCCATTTCGCCACCGACAAACAGAACGAGGCCCGCGCGATGCCGAACTGGCTGGATCCGAAGATCCCCACCGTGACGGGCCTGCTCCGGGCGGGAGGCTACGTCACGGGGCATTTCGGCAAGTGGCATCTCGGTTCGGGCAGCGGCGCCCCAGACCCCGGCGCCTACGGCATCGACGAGCATTGCACGCGGGTCTCGTCCGGGCCCCAGCTTACCGGGCTGGACGACCCGTACTTCCGGGCCAAATCCACCGCCCAGATCGTGGACCGGACCATCGGCTTCATCGAAGAGCACCGTGACGAACCTTTTTACGTCAACGTTTGGACGCTCGTGCCGCACGCGACGCTGCACCCGACGCCGGAGCAGATGGAGCCGTACAAGCGACACGCGCCCGCCGGTGTGCCCTACAAGGGCGTCAAGCAGATCTACTACGCCTCGGTGACGGACCTCGATACCCAGGTCGGACGCCTGGTAAAGAGAATCGACGAACTGGGACTGCGCGAGAACACGTTCATCGTGTTCTCCAGCGACAACGGCCCGGAGGATCTGAACATACGCAACGCCGTGCACAGCGGGATCGGCAGCGCGGGCCCGTTTCGCGGACGCAAGCGGAGCCTGTACGAAGGCGGAATTCGGATGCCGTTTATCGTGCGGTGTCCGGGCCGCACGCCCGCGGGCCGCGTGGGCGACGAGACGATCGTCGCCGGTGTCGACTGGCTGCCGACGATTTGCAGCCTCGCGCGAGTCGATGTGCCCGGCGGCCCGGCCCTGGACGGCGAGGACATGTCCGCGGCGCTGCTGGGAACGCCCACGCAGCGGACCAGCCCGCTCATGTGGGAGTGGCGTTTTCGCGTCGCCGGTGACATGGTCCACAAGTGCCCCATGCTGGCGATCCGCGAGGGCCGCTGGAAGCTGCTGATGAACCCCGACCGCAGCCGGATCGAGTTGTATGATATCCCGAAAGACCCCACGGAGCTGGACAACGTGGCGGACCGGCACGTCGACGTGGTGCAGCGGCTCTCCGCCAGGGTGCTGGCGTGGCAGAAGACGCTGCCGAAGGGGCCCGTCGATAAGGCCGCCGGCTCCAACGAGTATCCGTGGCCGAAAGGGCGATAGTCTCGGCGTCGGCGTTAGTATCCGTGAGAATCGATAATGAGTGACAAAAATGCCATCGTGCTCCTGAGCGGGGGGCTGGACTCGACTACTACGCTGGCGATCGCGCGGAGCGAGGGTTTCGCGTGCTACGCTTTGACGTTTCGCTACGGCCAGCGTCACCGGTGCGAGATCGAGGCCGCCGCGAACGTGGCCCGCGCGCCGGGCGTCATCGAGCATCGCGTGATTGACATCGACCTGGGGGCCTTCGGCGGCTCGGCTCTGACGGACCACCTCATTGACGTGCCGAAGGACCGGGCCGACCTGGGCGAAGCGACGGACATTCCGGTGACGTACGTACCCGCCCGCAACGCGATCTTCCTGAGCTATGCCCTGGCCTGGGCGGAAGTGCTGGGCGTCTTCGACATCTTCATCGGCGTCAACTCGACGGACTACAGCGGCTATCCCGACTGTCGGGCCGAGTTCATCGCCGCCTTCGAGACGATGGCGAACCTCGCCACCGCCGCGGCCGTCGAGGGCAAGGGCACATACCGCATCCACACGCCCATCATCGAGATGAGCAAGGCCGGGATCATCCGCACCGGCACGGACCTCGGCGTCGATTACGCGCTGACGCATAGCTGCTACGACCCGGACGAGCGGGGCCGAAGCTGCGGGCGGTGCGATTCGTGCCGGCTCCGGCTCAAGGGCTTTGCCGAGGCCGGACTCACGGACCCGCTCCAATACGTGCAACAGGATAGGTGACCGCTTTCATCGTGACACGCGCATGCAGGTGACTGAGATTTTCTATTCTTTACAGGGAGAGGGGATGCTGGCCGGCACGCCCAGCGTGTTTGTCCGCCTGGCCGGCTGTCCGCTCCGCTGCCGCTGGTGTGACACGAAGTATGCCTGGGATTTTCGTGCGGGCGAGGACTTGGAGCCGGCGCAGATTGCCGAAAAGGTCGTGACGTGGCCCTGCAGGCACGTTGTCCTTACGGGCGGCGAGCCCCTGGTCGGTCCCGATCTCTCGGTCCGCCCGGGGCTGGTCGATCTGACCGGCCGGCTCAAGGCCCTCGGCAAACACATCACCATCGAAACAGCGGGCGCTCTTTTCGTCCCCGACCTGGCCTGCGACCTGATGAGCATCAGCCCCAAGCTGAGCAACTCCGTGCCCGCGCGGGCCGACCTTGCGGAGGTCCACGAGCGGCTGCGATTCGATCTCGATTCCACACGTCGCCTCATCGAGACGTATCGACACCAGCTTAAGTTCGTGATCGAGTCCGAGACCGACCTCGACGAAATCCAGCGAATCGTCGAGACCCTCGGCGACGTGGACCGGACGAAGGTTCTCCTCATGCCCCAGGCCGTCACGAGAGACGACCTTCTCGCACGGTCACCTGCGATCGCGGCGATGTGCCGCGATACAGGCTTCTCGTTCGGTCAGCGCCTGCACCTCCTGCTCTGGGACACCCAGCGCGGCGTGTAGTGCCGGCAGCGCGCCCGGCCGCTCCTTTGCACGCAATTCCGGGTGCAAGAATCTGCAAGAATCGGGATTGACAACCCATCATCCATCATCGATAATCCATGCACAACGCCCGGGTGGCGGAATTTGGCAGACGCGCTAGCTTGAGGGGCTAGTGAGCTTCGGCTCGTGCTGGTTCGAATCCAGTCCCGGGCATTTTTCATGCGCCGCCGCGCAAGGACCGGCGGCCCCGGCGACCATTACAGGGACGCCGGTTCTGGCAAAACGGTATATCGACAGGGCAAGAGTGATGATGCGAAAGATGAGTTTGGCGGTTCTGGCACTTGTGTTAACGGGCGTTCTGGCGGGCCAGGCGGCCGGCGCGGTCGAGCCCGGCCGCATCCACTGCGTGACGGACATCTCCCACGACTTCTCCTTCTACTTCGACGGGCGATTCGGCAAGAACTACGTCCTGCCCAACGGAATCGACGCCCGCAACTGGGGCACGCTCCACAAGTACGACTTCCAGAACGCCAACCTGCTCATCGTCCAATCGTCCGCGTCACCGTGCCCCTACGTGCCGGAAGATATTGAGACGGTCGAGCGGTTTCTCCAGTCCGGCGGCGGCGTCGCTATGCTGGGCGACTACGCCCTGTTCCGAGAAGAAAAGGAATACAAGCTCAACGCCCTGGCGAAGCATTTCGGCGCCGAATTCCTCGATGAAGCGGCAACCAAGCCCCTCCAGGGCCGTTTTTCGCTCGAAAATGAGGAGATCGACAGCTACTCGCCCAGGCTCATGAAGCTGGCCGAGCCTTCCGACTGGCAGGTCCTGGTCGAGGACGCCAAGGGGCGGGTGGTGATGGCGGAGCGGCGCGTCGGGAAAGGGATCCTCGTGGTGGCGTCGCGTTCGCTATGCGGCCGCAACCCAAACGCCAGCGACCCGATCAACGACCGCTGGTGGAAGCCGCTGCTCCAGCGGATCGCCGCCGGCAAGCCGGTCGATCCGCAGCGACGCCCGAAAGACCAGTCGCCCGAGAACCGCACGCAGCGCGAGCGGCTCCCCATCCAGTACTCGGACTACCTCAAGTCCTACGCCGACGCGATCTACGCGGTCTACGATGAATGCTTCCCCGTGATCCAGGAGGTCATGGGCGTGCCGCCCACCGAGGGGATGCTCAGCACCCTGATTCTGCTGCCCACCGGCGGTGGCGGGTTCTCCTCGGGCGTCGCTATCGGCCTGGCCGCGTGGTGGGGGGGCTTCCCAGAGAACAAGTACCCGATGGTCGAGCTGATCTCGCACGAATCCACCCATTCGTGGGTCCTTCCGTTCGCCGAGCCGATGTGGAACGAGGGGATCGCCACGTACGTCGGTATCCTGGTCGGCCGCAAGCTCGGGTTGGCCGAAGACGCCGACGCAGGCTTGGCCGGCTGGATCAAGAGCGCCAAACGCCACGACCCGGACATGACGAAATACGACCTGGCCCACGGCCAGAACGTCCCCCACGCGGTCCGCATGGCCAAGCCCATGTGGATCTTCGAGCAGTTGGCCAGGGAAAAGCCCGACATCGTCGCCCGCTACTTCCAGGCCAAGCGCCGCCTCGCCACGCCCGACAAGATCGACAAATACACCGCCGACGACAGCGTCGCGGTCCTGAGCATCGCCATGGGCCGAAACCTCTTCCCCTGGTTCCAATCCCTCGGAATCACCGTAAACCCCGCCAAAACCCAAATCGAAATCGAATCGCTTGCCAAATGAGACTTCTGTCCTGAGTGGCCGGGTGGCAGCGTCAAGCGCAGCTTGGCGATGGCCTGTCACGCCATCAGCCAACGCTTGCGGCTCTGATCCTGCCGAAGAGAGGACAAGACGCTTGGACGATCAGAGCGGGTATCAACCGCCCGATTCCGCCCCGATTCCGTGCTCGGGGCAGATGTACTGAAAGAGGTAATCTCCGCCGAGGACGGGGCGAACCTGATCCAGGGGGATGCGCCTCCAGGACCGTGCGCATTCGGGATGGCTGCAACAAACAGAGAGTTCCTTGCCCAGCCCGATGGCCAGGTTGGAATCCCCGCCGAGTACGAGGCTGGTCTCGTTCGGCTTGAGCTTGTGGAAGACCTGGATGATCTTGAACCGCGTCTCGACCAGCTCCTCACCAAACTCCCCCATGACGAAGATCTTCGGCTTGGCGCGTTGGAGCAGGCGAAAGCAGCCCTTGGTCCCGAGGTGGTTCTTCAAATCCGTCTTCAGAAAACCGCCGGTTTCCGCTGCATCTTCTCCCTTTTCACCGGTGGCTGCCTTCTCTTCTCCGATCTCGATGGTTCCCATGTGTGCCACCAGCACGTCGCATCCGCTGAAGCTCTCAGCGAGCGAATCCATCCATTTCGAGTCCGACGTGATCCCAACGCGCGCGACCTCTTCGCTCTCGTCCTTCAGCACGAAGACCAATCCTATCGCCTTATCATCGCGTCCATCTATGTCTTTGTGTTGTGTTGGAACCGCCTGGACCTTAATAAAGTCACCAATCTGCTTGAAGCGGCCATCTCGCTCCAGTTGCTGGGGATTGTCGCAGCAGCCCGAGTTGATGAGATACTCGCTATACTTGATGAACGCGGAGTAGGACGCGAAGAAGTGAAGTTGACGGAAATCTTTGTTGGGTGGATGCGGCTTGAATCCCTTGGCGCGGTTGTACCGGTAGTTCAGATCGACCAGTGACTCGACGTCGCGCGTGTGGTCCAGGTGGCAGTGGGTGATAATCACTGCGTCGACATCGGCAATGGACAATCCTCTCCGGTAGAGCTGGGTCACGAAGTCCACGCCCGGATCGATTGCAATCCCGTGTCCCTTCCAGACGAGGAAGTACCCGCCCCCCAGGCGTTCGTCGGGCCCCGGGCTGTCCTGATCCCGCAGGTCTCGTCGCAGAAGCGGCGAGAACGAGTTCCAACTGTGGCGATTCGAGGCCCAACTCAACTGCACGTCGGAACGCCTGCGCAGCATCGCGAGGTCTTTCCTGCCTCCAGAACCACACGCCCAGGTTGTGATGAAAGGCGGCATTTTCGGGGTCGAGCGTGATGGCCTTCTCGAAGGCCGCCAGCGCCTCGTCGTAGCGCTTCTGCTCTGCCAGGACGATGCCCTTGCCGTTCCACGGATAGGCGAATTGGGGTCGAGCGCGATTGCCTCTTCGAAGAGGGCCAGGCCGGTTTCCATGTCGTCTTGTAGGCATGCTAACATTCCGTTGGCGAACTTCTTCCAGGCCAGGGCATTTGCCCCTTCGGCCATTTCGCCGATCTCTTTGAAGAAGGCGATGCAATCGGATTTCTTGTGGATGGACTTGTATTCGTGCAGATACCTCTTCCGCATCGTTTCGATGGTCTCGGATCGGTCGTCTGTCATCGCCGTATCTCCCTTCGCGTCTTTCGGGACGCCTATGTTTCGCAGTGAATCAAAGCGTCAGGGTGTATTGTACGGTGCGGCGGGGGGGGGGGGGGAATTCAACCGGGATGTTGGTGAAGGGCGGCTGGATCATCGCTGTGCCTGTGCGGGGCGGGCTTCGTTGGAGAGAGGATCGGGGCGGATTTTTGCTTGACGGGGCGGCCTGCGATTGGGGATTGGGGATTGCGGATTGGGGATTCGGGCCGATGGGCCAGGGAATGCTATGGGGGAAAATGGCAAACGAAGCCAATTTGGCCCGGCGGTGGCGGGAAATGCGAAGCTCGAAACTCGAAACAAGATCGAAACGCGAATGATCCAAACCATCGGAAACGGCAAACGAAGCCAATGTGCGACAGGATAAGCTTGGGAAAGGAGGAAGATCATGGATAGTTCATGAGCGGAAACCTTTTTTGATGCCCAGAGGGTTCGACTCCCTCGCGGTAAAGGCTCACCACCAGCCGTAAGCGAGTCTTGCATGGCGGGCAGCGATGTCCGTCGTGAAGCGTAGACAGCGGGTGCTGAAGCCGTGTGATGGAGCCCCGAAATTGTTTAGTCGCTGGAGCCTTCGTCGTATTGGCTGCGGGGGCAGCACCGACGCATCGGGATGGTGCGGTGCGGCGGTCCGGCCGGGGTCAGATGAGAGCAGGGCAAAGGCACAGGATGGGCATCCCAGGAACCTGTGAGGTCCCCATGTTCCCAGCCGGGAATCGGTCCATGGCGCCGGACCGCAGAAGCAAGGAGCCAGGCGGGCAGAGCCGCGCTCGCTCTGTCACGAGCGAATCGAGCGTACAGGCTGGAGCCGAGCGACGAATCCATAAGTCGCTGGGTAGGGGCATGTGGAAGTCGTAGTGTCGCATAGTACCTGTGAAGCTGGGACACTCCACCCGGGAGGACCCAGCCGAGGAAAGGAGACACCACTATGGTAGGACCGTCTATGGGAAACACGCCAGGTACGCAGGAACCTGAGAGCGTGTTAACGAAACAGAGACGGATAGCGGCGCTTGCCCGGCAGCATCGGCAACGCGTATTCATCTCGCTGAACCACTATCTGGATTACGACTGGATGTACCAGGCGTATGTGCGTACCCGCAAGGACGCCGCCCCCGGTATCGACGGGGTGACGGCCAAAGTGTATGAGCGTAACCTGAACGCGAACCTCAAGAGTCTGTTGGAGCGGCTGAAGTCCGGCCGGTATCGTGCTCCGGCGGTCCGACGCGTGTACATCGGCAAAGACGATGGCACGCAGCGACCGTTGGGCATCCCGACGTTCGAGGACAAGGTGGCCCAGCGGGCCATCGTCATGCTCCTGGAACCCATTTTCGAGCAGGACTTCTTGGCGTGTTCGTATGGGTTTCGTCCGGGCCGCTCGGCCCATCAGGCACTGCAACACTTGCGGAACGACATCATGAAGCGGAACGGCCGATGGATCCTGGATCTGGATATCTCGAACTACTTCGGGACGATCGATCACGGGCAGTTGCGGGCGGTGTTGGACAAGAGGGTCAAGGACGGCGTGGTACGAAGGTTGATTGACAAGTGGCTCAAAGCCGGCGTCCTGGAAAATGGGAACCGGATCGTGCCGGCGGAAGGGACGCCCCAAGGTGGGGTGGCCTCACCGTTGTTGGCGAACGTGTTCCTGCATCACGTCCTGGACGTATGGTTCGCTGACGAGGTGGTCCCCCGGATGCGGGGCCGCAGCAGTATGGTACGCTTTGCGGACGATGTGGTCTGTGTGTTCGAGAACCGGTACGACTGCGACCGGGTCCGTGCGGTCCTGGAGAAGCGACTGGCCAAGTATGGCCTGACGCTGCATCCGACCAAGACCCGGATCGTGGAATTCTGCCGGGGGCGGAAACGCCACCGGTCTGCCGGAGGCAACGGAGACCACACGTTCGACTTCCTGGGCTTTACGCATCACTGGAAAAAGTCCCGTCGTGGGGCCTGGATCGTGACGCGTAAGACCGCCCGAAAGCGGCAGGCCCAGGCGTTGCGCAAGGTGTACTGCTATTGCAAGCGGTATCGTCATACCCCGCTACGGCAACAGCATCAGTATCTCTGTCGCCTGCTGCGGGGCCACTATGCCTACTATGGGATCGTTGGGAACTCCCGCAGCATCCAGAACTTCGCCTATCAGGTGCGACGCATCTGGCACAAGTGGCTCAAACGCCGCAACGGCCTGCGTCGCCTGACGTGGGCGAGATTCAATGGTATGCTGCAACGGCTGGCTCTGCCCGAGCCGCGAATTGTTCATACCTTCGGCTGGCGCCCTTGAGCGAACCTGCCAAGTGAGGAACCGGATGCGGGAAATCCGCACGTCCGGGTCTGTGAGGGGTGAGGAGGGCAACCTCCTCACCTACTCGACTTTGCCTGGTTCCTCCGGCCTCCCTTCTCCCGCCTCCGGCCTCCGGTGGCTCCCGGCTGGGCGTTGTCAGGGGGGATTGGGGGCGGTAGTATGGTCTTGTTGGGGGCCGGACGGGAGAGGCCGGGGCGGGTGGGTGCCGTATGTGGACGTTTTTGAAGGGGTAGATCGTTGAAACGACGGGATTTTCTGAGAGTTTCGGGTGCGGCGGTGGCAGGTCTGGGTGCGTCGGATGTTCTGGGCGAGAGACAGGCTGGGGCGGGGCCGGCTCGTTCGGCAGGGGAGCGGCCCAATATCCTGATGATTACGTGCCATGACATCGGCCGGCACATCGGCTGCTATGGCGTCGAGACGGTGCAGACGCCGAACATCGATGCGCTGGCGGCGAAGGGGATTCGGTTTGCCAATTACTTCGCCACCGACTGCGTATGCAGCCCGAGCAGGGGGTGCATTCTGACCGGGCGGTATCCGCAGGCCAACGGCCTGATGGGCCTGACGCACGAGCCCTGGAATTGGCGTCTGAACGAAGGCGAGCGGCATCTGGCGGCGATCTTGAAGGACGCCGGCTACGCGACCACGCTGGTCGGGCTTCAGCACGTTACGCAGGGCGATCCGCATAAGCTCGGCTACGACAAGGTCTTATCGAAGAAACGGGTCGCCGAGGAGACGGTCGAGGTGGCCTGCGCGGAGCTGGGGCGGGCGCGGAAGGCCCAGCGGCCGTTCTTCATGAAGGTAGGGTTCTTCGAGGTGCATCGACCCTTCAAGAACGGTAAGGATACCGAGAAGGGCGTGGCGATCCCGCATTATCTCAAGGATACACCCGAGATTCGGGAAGACCTGGCGATGTTCCAGGGGACGATTCGATACTTCGACAACTGCGTGGGCCGGATTCTCAAGGCCCTGGAGGCCAGCAAAGTCGCCGCTGAGACGCTGGTGGTCTTCACCGCCGATCACGGGATTCCGTACCCCGGCGCGAAGTGGACGCTCTTCGATCCGGGCATCGAGACGCCGCTGGTGATGTACCGTCCGGGGACGGCGATGGCGGGCGGCAAGGTCTTCGAGCAGCTCATGAGCAACGTGGATTTTCTGCCCACGCTGCTGGATCTGGTTGGTGTGGAGAGGCCCGCCAACCTGCACGGGCACAGCTTCAGGGCGGTTATCGAGGGCCGACGGAAGGAATCGTTCCGGCGGGAAGTCTATGCCCAGAGGACGAGCCACGCGCTGTATGACAACCTGTCCCGCTGCGTGCGGACCGAGCGGTACAAGCTGATTCGCTATTTCGAGCCGGGACGGAGCGTGATTTACCCGACCGACGCGGTGCCCCAGAGGGTGGCGGGGCACGTCGAGCGGCCCCGGCGAAAGGGCGGCAGGCGGCCCGTTGTCGAGCTGTACGACCTCAAGGCCGACCCCCACGAGCGTAACAACCTCGCCCAGCGAGCCGAGCACGCGGACACCGTGCGGGAACTCTCCGACAAGCTCTGGACCTGGATGGGCCTGGTGGGCGATCCGCTGCTCGAAGGCCCGTTGCGGACACCGTACTACGAGGAGGCGATGCAGGACTACCACCAGCGGTTCCGGCAGCGCCAATCCGCCGTGCAATAGGAAAAATCCGTACCTGGATTGTGCACAGAATTCTGGTTTCCTATGTTGCCCACATGCCTCATACTTACGTCTTTTGCGTGTGGCCCAAATGTCTATATTATCGCCTGCGGACCCGGCGGCGTGACGGAATGGCGTTGGCCCAGACGGGCGATTGTTGTCGTATTTGGAGGTTTCAGCAGGATTTACGTTCTTTTTGCGACGCTTTTTGCTTGACTTTGGCAGGGGGAGGGTCCATAATGAAGTTGCTTTTTCATTTGGCCCCTGCTTTTTCCTCCCACCACCTCCTCAAAAGCAGGGGTTCTCTACATCGCGCTTCCCGGCGGGATGTATTGTGCGACCGGTTCCCCGCGGAAGCAGGGTGGGGACAGGGACGGCCGGGTTTGCCCCGGCGCTTGTGTGACGGCACCTGTGACAGTAGACTAAGGCGATCATCGTCGCCTTCAGGCGGATTCGTACGTGATGAGAGTTCTGGGTCAAGGGAGAAGTGAATGATGGCAGGCAGGATTTGGATCGTTGCGGGTGTTTGTATGCTTTCACAGATGGTCTTGGGCGCCGGCGGCATCGTCGTGCAGAGCCCCGACGGACAGCTCTTCACAACAGTGGGGACCAGTGACGTGGGACAGTTGACGTACACGCTGTCGCGGAAGGGCCGGGCGGTGATCGAGCCGTCGCCGCTGGGTGTGACCGTGGATGGATCGCATCTCGGCCGGGGCGTCTCGGTGGGCAGCCCCGATCGCTGGACGGTGGACGAGTCCTATCGCACCCGGGGCGTACACTCCCAGGCCAGGAACCACTTCAGCGGGGCCCGAATCCCGGTCCTGCACGCGCAGAGCGGTACGAAGTACATTCTGGAGGTGCGTGTTTTCAACGACGGGGTCGGATTCCGTTATGTCGTCGACGGGGAGGGGGCGCATCGCGTGGCCGGGGAGGACACCGCTTTTGAACTTCCGGAGGCAAGCGCGGTTTGGTTCCAGACGAATACGCGGAATTACGAAGGCGTCTACCAGAGACTCCCGATCTCGCAGGTGCCCGGGAACACGCACATGGGTCCGCCGGTGGTGGTTGAGCTGCCGGAAGGCGGCTACGTCATGTTGAGCGAGGCGGCTCTCTTTGATTATTCGGGGATGACGCTTCGCCCCAGCCGGGAAGGGGCCCGGCGGCTCAAGGCGGTTTTCGAGGACGACGAGCACTGGGATTTGAAAGGGACGGTCACGAGTCCGTGGCGCGTGATTGTGGTCTCGGGCGATCTCAACGGGCTGGTGAACTCGGACATCATCGGGAATCTGAACGAGGCGCCGGCGCCGGAGCTTGCGGGGGCCGAGTGGATTCGGCCGGGCCGGGGCTTCTGGCACTGGTGGTCGGGCAAGATCGGCAACTGGGACAGCGTGGCCTACGACCGCCAGGGCGCCTGGGTCGACCAGGCGGCAGAGTTCGGCTTCGAGTACTATCTCGTCGATGCCGGCTGGGAGCACACCTGGAAAAAGCCGGGCAAGGACAAGTGGGACCTCTTGGCGGAGCTGACCTCCTACGCCGCCGACAAGGGCGTGGGGGTTCACGTGTGGAAACGCTGGAAGACCGGCAGGACCGAAGGGATCGACATGGAGGGACTGGACGACCCGGCGAGCCGGCGGGAGTTCTTCCGCCTTTGCAAGAAGGCCGGCGTCGTCGGCATCAAGATCGACTACATGGACTCCGAGTCGAAGGAAATGATCGATTTCTATACCGACGTGCTGAAGGACGCGGTGCAGTACGAGCTGATGATCGACTTTCACGGGGCGAACAAGCCCACGGGCGAATCGCGGAAGTACCCGCATGAGATGACGCGAGAGGGGATTCGCGGGCTGGAGTATAACAAGTGGTCGGAGCTTCCGCCGCGGCATTACGCGTCGCTGCCGTTCACGCGTTTTCTCGCCGGCCACGGGGATTTCACACCCTGTACGTTCAACCCGAAGATGCTCAAGGGAACCACGTTTGCGTTGCAGTTGGCCACGGCAGTCTGCTACACGTCGCCGGTGATGTTCTACGCCGACAAGCCGGAACTGTACCGCCAGAGCCCGGCCTTTGACGTGATCAAGGCGATCCCGTCGGTCTGGGATGAGACGGTCGTGCTGCCGGGCAGCAGGATCGGCGACCTGGCGGCGCTGGCGCGCCGCAAGGGCGATACGTGGTTCGTCGGGATCATCAACGGGGCGTTGCAGCGATCGTATGATCTGGATTTGTCGTTCCTGGGCGGCGGGCGATACGCGTCGGTGCAATTGGCCGATCATCCGAAGGGCCCGGAGCGCCTCGTTCGCACGGAGGAGGTCGTAACGGCGGCAGCGTCCCCGCGCGTCTGGATGAACGCGGGGGGCGGGTTCGTGGCCATGTTGACACCCAAGAAGTGACATGGCGTGACGCCGGGGCCGCGCCAACGCGTCGCGGCCCCGGAATTGTCGTGTGTCACACGGCGGGGCGGCCCCAGTTTGGGCGTGACGCCGGCGGTGCTTGTCACTCGACGGCGAACTCTTTCTTGCGCGTGTTCATCTGTGCCTTGAGGCGCGCGACGATGGACGAATGCATCTGGGAGACGCGCGACTCGGACAGATCGAGGGTTGCGCCGATCTCCTTCATCGTCATCTCCTCGTAATAGTAGAGCACGATGATGAGGCGCTCGGCGCGGCTGAGACCTTTGGTGAGGAGGTTTTTGAGGTCGCGTTTCTGAGCTTCGAGTAGGGGGTCCTCGCTGCGGCGGTCTTTGATCACATCGATCTCGTAGACGTCCTTCTCGCCCTCGTTGTCGCCGCATTTCGTGTTGAGTGACACCAGGCTGGCGGCGTTGGCGTCGCGTCGAAGGCGGTTGAACTCTTCCATGTCCATGTTGAGCTCTTCGGCCAGCTCCTCCTGTCCCGGCTTGCGGCCCAGGTGCATTTCCAGCGCATGGGTGGCCCTGGCCAATTGATGGGCCCGGGCCCGCACTAAACGCGGGACCCAGTCCATGCTGCGCAGCTCGTCCAGGATTGAGCCTTTGATCCGGGGCGCACAGTACGTCTCGAACTTGACCCCCCGCTCCGGGTCGTACGCGTCGATGGCATCCATGAGCCCGAAGATGCCCGCGCTGATCAGATCGTCCACCTCCACTTTGTCGGGCAGTTTGGTGTGAAGTCGTTCCGCCGCGTACCGCACCAGGTCCCGGTAGTGTTCCATCAAGAGATTCCGGTAGTAGTCGTCGTGCGTCTTATGAAAGGCATCCCAGATTTCCCCGATGGTGAGCTTTTCATCCGATGCCGTTGCGTGCGGTGTCTTCACAGGTTGCCTCCGTTACGTTCTGCCGCATGGCTCCTTCTTGTTCCTTGGTGCTGCATGTCTATCCTTTCTGTTCATCTCACCGTCCTCCGGTGTGTCGGCGGGATTCCAGGGGAAGCCCGCATGAGTCTTTATCGGCCTCGTGCGGTTCGACTTTAGTTCAACCACCGAATGAGTCGGCCGAAGAAAGTGCCGCCGGTGTTTTCGCTGCGGTCGGTGCCGCCGAGGCGGGCTGCCAGAGTCGCGATCGAGGTGCTGATCTGGGCCTTGGGATACGCCAGGACCACGGGTTTTCGTGCCCTGACGGCCTCACAGAGCCGTTCGTCCTTCAGGAGAGTGCCGGCGTAATAGAGGTCGCGGCCGAGAAATCGGCGGGCCACGTTGGCTATCCGTTGGTGAGCGCGTTTGCCCTCGGCCAGGTTACGGGCCATGTTCACGACGATACTTATCGGGCCCTGGTATCCTTTTCGGACGAGGACCTTGAACATGCCGTAAGCGTCGGCCATGGCCGTCGCTTCGGGGGTGGTGACCACGAGAACGTGGTCGGCGGCCAGACAGAACCCGACGACACCGCTGGAGATGCCCGCGGCCGTGTCGACCACGATCCTGTCGGTCTCGTGCTGCAGGGCGGAAAGGTGCCGCAGCAGGCGGTGTTGCTCGCCTTCGGTCATGTCGGCAAGCTTGTCGAGCCCGGAGGCGCCGCAGATGACGCGGAGCCCCCCGGGACCGGTCTGGATCACTTCCTCCATCGTTCGGTCCCCTCGAACGACGTGGGAGATATTGTATCGGTTGCGAATGCCCATCACGAGATCGAGATTGGCCAGGGAGATATCAGCGTCCATGAGAAGCACGCGTTGGTTGGACGCGGCCAGGCAGATGGCCAGGTTCGCGGCGATGTTGGTCTTTCCCACGCCGCCCTTGCCGCTGGTTACGGCCAGGACGCGCGCCGACGCTCGGCGGCTCCCTGAAAGATGCAAATCGGCTGCTTGGTGTCCCATCCCTTTGTTCCCCTCCGGTCAGTCCGTCGAGTTCGGACGGGAAGACAACTCCGTCGGACGATTCGCCGGAGTTGCTGCTTCCCAGTCGGATTCCTGCAAACTCGTGATCTTGGAACCACTGCGTTTCAAGAGCTGTATCGTTACTTGGCGGTTGAGCGAATTCTCGCGAAGCTTGCTTACCTGCAGGGCTACGTATTCGTCGGGATTTACCTGGCGTAGGGCGTGGGCCAGGTCGTCGACGACCGGCTGTACGTTCATGCGACCGTTTTCGCAGAAGGTGATGTTCGCCGTGTCCCGAAACAAGAGGCGACGGCTGCGCAGGTGCTCCACCACGGCCTCATCCAGGATCTCGGCAAACTCGGAAACCGGAAGATCGGCCGGCACGTAGCCGGGAGTGTCTGCCTCTTCGATGTTCCGGTGCAGAACAACACTGCGCAATGCCGAAAATCGAATGATCTTCGTAAGGACTTCAGTAATATTGTCGGGAATCAGAGGTAGCAAATCCATAGACACTTCCTTGGCTTACCGTTTCAGATTCTCATGGGACGCCCCTTGCAGCGAAGGCCGGGACAAAGTGCGATGGTCTTGATACACCGGCCGGGGAAGGCCGGCTCCGGAGACAATGGGCGGGGCGGCGTCCAAAGCGTCCTGCGATCCCGTGAGGATTCCTCGCTTCGGATACCCACCGGGCCTCCTTGCCGTCGAGACAGCAGGCCCCGGAAACCAAGCGAATGTGCAACTACCTGCCAAAATCGAAGCTGTGCGTTTCATCCCTGATCCTCTCAGTCTTCCCTGACTCTCCACGAAAAAGCGAATGAACTCCCATCAGCGTCTACGTGGTTTCGATCTGCCGATACGCACGCGGATTAGGTCGTTATTGGCATCAGTTGTCTCCTTCTCTGCCGCGCGGAGAGGGCCGGTACGGTCCCGGTGAGACGGTATCCTCCTCGCGCAGAATGCGACGGATCTCTGTGAGCGTCTTGGTCTTCTTGAGTTCCATGATGCGGGAGAGCCGGTCGAATACGGTCTCGTCGTACAGGCGATGGCCGCCTTCGGTCCACTCCGCCTCCCGGATGAGCCCCATGATCGTGTAGTTGTGGATGGTCTGGCGGGAGAAGGGGCTGTACCGAACAAGCTCGCCAATGCGATAGCGCTTGGCGGGTATCTGCACTTTACGATCCTCGCTGTTCCAGCTTACGGCCATGACTCTTCCTGACAATCCATGCAGCAACCCCCGGCAGCAAGACAAGAACTTCGTCGCCGGCAAGTGCTGCGTGACTCAAATGGCATTGGACATTTTACAAATCGTAAAATACGTTTCCCTTGCGTGTCAACGTTTTTTCGTTTTTTTGCGAAAAAAAGGTTCACGAGGGCGAAGACGTGTGGGGCCGGCGCGTTTCATGTCCCGGTCAACGCCCTATAACGTGGCGTGTCCACGGGGCGAGGTCGCGTCCGAGCCGCGTTGAGAGCGGTATCCTCGGCGTGCCGGCTTCGGTTGGTTTTTTTTCAAAATGCGTGTTGCGGCGATGGACGATAGGATACCCGGCACGTGGTTTTCAAGAGTTTGCGTCGAAAGACGATGATTTTCTGCAGGATGATGAGTCGAACCAGTCAATCAAACCAGGACCAGCCCGGATGCCGTGCAAAGGACTCTCTGCTGGAGCAGGTGACGCCCATTGCCCGGCAGATCAATTGCCTCGACATCCGCCGGGTCGCCGATGTCTGCGTCAAGAAGATCCCGCTTCTTGTGGGGGCGAGGTTCGCGTCGCTGTACGTTTTGGATAAGACCAACGCCATCCTTCACCTGGTCCGTCACAATCACCCGTTTCCGATCAACAAGATCGTTTCGTTGAACCAGAGCCCGCCGTCGCCGATGGTGATGGCGGTCAAGGGCAAAGAGCTGATCTTGACGGGCAACATCGACACGCACACGCGGCCGGTCATCCGCCGGTCGCAGCGGGTGTTTGCGGAGAACTACGAGACGCCCAACTGCGCCATCATTCCGTTGATTTGTCACGAGCGGGTGGTGGGGGTCTTGAACCTGGCGGACAAGACGAATCCGCTGGTATTCAGTCGGGCCGACATAGCTCTGATCGAGCTGTTCGGCCAGCTCATCGGCGCTTCGATCGGGAACATTCGCCTCTTTGAAAAGATGCAGCGTCAGGCGACCACGGACGGGCTGACGGGCCTGATGAATCATAAAGCCTTCTACGAGGCATTGGAACGGGAACTCTGGCGCTCTCGCCGGTATGGGGGCACGATCTCGCTGATCATGGCGGACATCGACAATCTTAAGACGATCAATGACGAGTACGGTCACCGCGCCGGCGACGAGGTCATTAAGGAGATCAGCCGGCGGATTCGCGAGTGCATCCGCCAGATCGATCTGGCCGCACGCTACGGCGGAGACGAATTTGCCATTATCCTGCCCAGTACCGGCCTGGAGGAGGCCGCCGTCGTCTCCGAGCGTATCGTGGAGATCGTCTCGCGGGCGCCGCTGACCTGGCACCAGGACCGGATTTCTCTCTCCATCAGCGCCGGTGTGGGGCAATACGGCGCCGACAGCAACCCGGAGGACATCACCAGCCGCTCGGACCAGGCCTTGTATGAAGCGAAACAGTCCGGCAAGAACCGCGTGAAGATGTTCCTGCCTTGAGGGCGCCCGGAAGCGGAACTGCTCAGACGCTGTGAGCATCCATTTGCATCACCCGGCTCACAGTACCCATCGGCCTTGAACCCAACCTGGTCTTCGGGGATATCCCTCCACTTGATCAAAAAGGAGGGGGCGGTGCGGAGGTTGGATTTGCGGGCGTGTCGCATTCTTGACAAGCGCCTGAGGGGCGGTTAAAAGACGATGGAATTGTGGTGGCCGCCGAGAGATTCGGTTGCCGGTCCATTCGGGCCTCAAAGGTAGGGATGCAATAATGATCGCAACACTCGGATCGAAAGCCATTCAGGATGTGGTCAATGCCGGTCGTTTCGGAAGATTCGTGTGGCGGGCCACGGTGAGCTCCCTGCGTGGTTGCGCGAGAAGCCGCACCTACCCGCTCATCTGGAACCAGATGAATATTATCGGCGTGCGCAGCGTTCCCGTGATTATGATCACCGGTGCGTTCGTCGGGATGACGCTGGCGGTGCAGGCCTACGATCAGTTGGCGGGCATGGGTCTCGAGGAGCATCTGGGCGTGCTGATTAACATTTCGGTCGTGAAGGAACTGGGGCCCGTCCTGGCAGCGGTTATGCTGGCCGGCCGGATCGGGGGAGCCCTAACCGCTGAGCTGGGAACGATGAACGTGACCGAGCAAATCGACGCGATTCGAAGCATGGGGACCGACCCCATTCGCTACCTGGTCGCGCCGCGTCTCCTGGCCTGCCTGCTGCTTACGCCCGTCTTGATCATTTACGCCGATTTGATGGGGGTCGTCGGCGGTGCCGTGGTCAGCTTTCTGCAATTGGGGATCAACAGTCGGGCCTACTGGCACTTCAGCGCCTACGGGGTCGAATTGTGGGACGTTTCCATCGGGGTGGTGAAAGGGTTCTTTTTCGGAGGAGCGATTGCCATCATCAGTTGCTACAAGGGTTTTACCTGCAAAGAAGGAGCGCACGGCGTCGGGCAAGCGTGTACGGAGGCTTTTGTCGCCAGTTTCATCTCGATCCTGGCGCTGGATTTCGCCCTGGCGGTCGTGTTCAAGAACGTCTACCAGACGTTCTGGCCTCTGAAGAGCCTCGTGGGGTAACAGGCCGTCACACCGGGTCTCCATCGGCCGCGGATGGGACAACGGGAGGACCGAAGTTGGAAGAACGAACAGAGCAGAAGCAGCCCAACGCCGGGTTCCATGATTCAGACACTGTCATGGAGGTCAAGGACCTCGTCAAGAGGTTTGGCCAGAAACTGGTCCTCGACCGGATCAACCTGGCGGTGGAGAAGGGCAAGACGACCGCGGTAATCGGTGCCAGCGGGTGCGGAAAGACCGTGCTGATAAAACACTTCATCGCGTTGCTGAGGCCGACGGAAGGCCAGGTGTATTTCAAGGGCCAGCGAATCGACAATCGCGGCGAACGGGAGCTGAGCCAGGTGCGTACCCAGTTTGGCTACCTCTTCCAGGAGGGGGCGCTCTTCGACAGCATGACGGTTGCCGAGAACATCATGTTTCCGATCCGGCAGCATCACAGAATCCGGCGCTGGAGCGAGGTCGAAGACCTCGTCAAGGCCAAGCTGGCGATGGTGGGACTGGACGGATTCCAGTACTATCATCCCGCCAATCTTTCCGGCGGGCAGCGCAAGCGCGTCGCGCTGGCCCGCGCCATCGCCTTGAATCCGGAGGTGATTCTGTACGACGAGCCTACGACGGGGCTCGATCCCATTCGCTCGGATATCATCAACGAACTCATTCTCAAGCTCGAGCGCGAGCTCGGGGTCACCAGCGTGGTCGTGACACACGATATGAAGAGCGCGTACAAGGTCGCCGACCGCATCATCATGCTCCACAACGGCAAGATCATTGCCGACGGGAACGCCGACGTGATTCGAGACCATCCTCACCCGATCGTCCAGCAGTTCATTCACGGTGAGGTCAGTGAGGACGACCTGGCCGTTCTGCGGATGAGCGGGGAGATTGCGAACTCGCAGTTTTCCCCGCGCGATTTTCAGAAGTAGACCGTACGCCCGACAGCAGGCGGCGCGCCAAAGAACCTTCACCCCATTCTCGGTAGGACAGCATGAAGCAGGAACCAACAACGACAGCGGCGTCACTGAAGACCCTCGTGCAGGGCGACGTGTTCACGGACGTGATTCACCGCGTCGCCTTCAGCACCGACGCCAGTATCTACCGCATCGTTCCGGAATGCGTCGTCGCCCCGCGAAACGTCGATGACGTTGTGGCGGCGGTGCGGTACGCGGCCGAGAACGGCCTGCCGGTCGCGGCCCGGGGCGCCGGCAGCGGTCTGGCCGGTGAATCCCTCTGCCGCGGCGTCGTTCTGGATATGACCCGTTACACGAAGCGAATCCTCGAGATCGAGGGCGACGGTGAGACGGTGACCTGCGAGCCGGGCGTTGCGCTGGACGAGCTGAACCAGCGGCTCGCCGGGTTGGGGCGCAAGATCGGCCCCGATCCCTCCAGCGCCAACCGCGCCACGGTGGGCGGCTGCGTCGCGAACAACGCAACCGGCTCTCATTCTCTGCAATACGGGCATATGGGCCGGTACGTGGAACGCGTCGAAGCGGTCCTGGCCGACGGCAGCGTGGCCACGTTTGAGAACGACGTGAACGCCGCGCAGGCGCAGGGCGACAACGGCGATTCTCTGGCGCGGACGTGCTGGTCGCTGCTCTCGGCGAATCAGAGCGTCATCGAAAAGGCGTTGCCGGTGACGAAACGGAATCGCAGCGGCTACAATATCGCGGGGATCTGTCACGACAACGCCATCGACATGGCACGTCTGCTGGCCGGTTCGGAGGGGACGCTGGCCGTGTTCACGAAGATCACGCTGCGAACGGTCCCTCTGCCGCCGGCCAAGGGCCTGCTGCAACTGGAATTCGACTCGCTCGAACAGATGGCCCGGGCGGTTCCGGTGATCGTCAAGACGGCTCCGGCGACCTGCGAGCTGATGGAGGAATCGCTCATCGAGATGGCCATCGACCAGCTCCCCGAGTACAGAGACATTCTGCCGGCCGGCGCCGCAGCGGTGCTGCTCGTCGAGCACGTGGGCGAATCCGAGGTTGAGGTGCGCGAGAAGATCGCCGCGACCGATCTGGCCGTAGGAAAAAACGCCACGGGACGCACCATCATCACCGACCCGGACGCCCAGAAGCGGGTCTGGAAATCGCGCAAGGACGCCGGTCCGCTGCTCTATCGCCATCGCAGCCGCAAGCATCCCGCCGAGTTCATGGAAGACGTGAGCGTGGACCACACCCGCCTGGCCGATTACATCGCGGGGCTGGAGAAGATTTCGCAGAAATACAAGATGAGCATGACCTACTTCGGCCACGCCGGCGACGGCGAGCTGCACGTGCGTCCCTATCTCGACCTGGGCGATCCCGAGGACAGGGACAAGATGCGGGCCATGGCCGAGGAGGTCTTCACGCTGGCCTGGTCGCTGGGCGGCTCCATCAGCGGCGAGCACGCCGACGGTCTGGTCCGGGCCGCCTACGTCCGACGCCAGTACGGCGACGAATACTACGAGCTGCTCAGGAAGGTCAAGGAGGCCTTCGATCCGGAAGGGCGGATGAATCCGGGCAAGATTCTCAACGACGATCCGGACATCATGTTCAAGGACCTTCGTCGCGTCCATCGTATCAAGCCCGAGAGGGCCAGGTCGGAGCTGTCCTTCAGGGACAACGAGCTGGAGCTGGAGCTGGAGCAATGTTACGGCTGCGGGCTCTGCCTGAGCCGGGACCCGGTGAATCGCATGTGTCCCGTGTTTCGGGCCACCGACGAGGAGCTCGGCAGCTCGCGGGCCAAGGCGAACCTGCTCAATTACTGGGCCTCCGGGCAGCTTACAGATGAGGATTTCGAGTCGCCCGAGTTTCGCAAGTTCCTGGACCTGTGCGTCAACTGCAAGATGTGCCAGCAGCAGTGTCCCTCGGGCGTGGACGTGTCCATGCTGATGACGGCGGCGCGGGCCGAGTACGTGCGGCGCAAGGGGTTGCGGCGGACGGAAATGGCGCTGAGTCACAACCGCTATCTCAGCCTGATGGGCGGTCTTTTCGCTCCGCTCTCGAATTGGTTTATGGGTCTGGCTCCGTTCCAATGGATGCTGGAGAAGACGGTCGGCATCGACCGCCGGCGCGGCATGCCGCGTTTCCGTCGCGGCTCGTTCCTGAAGGCGGGCCGGGCGTACCTGGCTCGATGCGAGCCCATCGCCGAGCCGGTGGATAAGGTGGCGTATTTCGTCGACACGTACGCCAACCACAACGACCACGAGCTTGGATTCGCCGTGCTCGAGGTCTTGCGCCACAACGACGTCGAGGTCGTCCTGCCCGATCAACGGCCGGCCCCGCTACCCGCGATCGTCTACGGAGACGTCAAGACCGCCCGCCGCGATTTGTCGTACAATGTCAGGCACCTCGCCGAGGCGGTGCGCTCCGGCTGCAAGATCGTCTGCTCCGAGCCGAGTGCCGCCCTGTGTCTGCGCGAGGAGCTGCGCCATTACGTCATCGGCGACGAGGCCGAGATGGTCTCGAAGAACACCTGCGAATTGATGAATTACCTCTCCGATCTGCGCCGGCAGGGCAGACTAAAACCGGCGACGAACGCGGAGAAGGAGAAGTTCGTCTATCATCTCCCGTGCCATCTCTGCGGTGTCGGGGACGATACGGTTTCGCTGCACCTCCTGCAGGAGCACTTCAAAGTGGACGTCACCGACCTGCACGCCGGCTGCTGCGGGCTTTCCGGCACCTTCGGCATGCAGAAGAAGAACTACGATCTCTCCGCCGACATCTCCGCGCCCCTGAAAGCCGCCCTCCAGGCCGCACCCACCCAAAACGTCCTAACCGAATGCGCCGCCTGCAAAATGCAAATCGAACACCTCGCCACTACAGCAGTCCAGCATCCGGCCAAACTGATAGCCCGCGCCTACGGCCTGTAGCGCGGGCGCCCGCAGCTTCGCACGGAAGCCGGCTCACTCGTGACGTTGTGTCCCGGCCTCATACGAATTGCGATTGCTCTTTGCGCAGCTTGTCATCCTGAACGAAGCGCATCGCAATGAAGGATCTGGCCTGCGTACGCAAGAAACTCCCATTCTCAGCCCAGATCGTTCGCCTATGGCTCAGGATGACAGAGGCGTATCTCGCGATATCTCTCCGAATCCGTATTATTTGAATTCGACGATGGGTTTGATGGTCTGGCCGAAGATCTCCGAGGCTCTCTCGACGAAGGGCCCGACACCTTCCTTGAACCAGGCGGGTTTCTGGGTTTGGATTTTGCCGATGACGTAGTAACCGACGGCCATGATGGCCGGGTAGCTCGCGTTTGCCGGCAGGGGGACGTTGAGACGCTCAGTGCCGAAGGAGGTGTTCTCGCGGCCAAAGGCCATGAACAGTTCACCCGGTGTTTCGACCACGGTGGTGGCGTGTTTGGTTTGCTCCCACGTGAAGACGTCGCGGGCCACGCGCCGGCCGAACAGCTCCACGAACTTGGTCGTCAGCATGATACGGATCAGCTCGAATTCCTCGGGGACAAGGAGGTAGAAGGCGTCGAAGTCCCCCAGTTTCCTGTCAAAGGCGGTCAGCGTCGGATCGACCACGTCGGTGATGTGGCGGCGGATCTTCTGCGCCTCGGCGGCCGGGTCGGCTACGAGCGTTCCCATCATCATGCCCATGTACGTGGACGTGTTGTACGTGTAGGGCTCCGGCAGGCTCGGGAAAATGTGCAGCTCGTCCACGTCGTCTTTGGCCAGTGGAGCGGGGTTGGCGGTGAACAACAGGACCGGCAGCCCCTTGGGCTTGACCTCGCGGGCAATGATGGGGGCGTGCTTGCCGCCGGAGGCCGACAGAAGGACGACGCCGTCGATGCTATCGACGGCATCCAGCTTGTCTTTGAACGTGCCCTCATCGGCGTATACGGCGTCCTTGTCGTCGAAAATGATCTTGCCGGTGGCGATGGCGTTGCCGCTGCCCACGACCAGGGGTCTCTTGAACCGGCTCAGGTCGGGCTTGGGGAACGTCGTGGCGGGATCGGCAAAAAGATCCAGCGCGTTCATCACACACTCGTCCAGGTCGATCAATGACTTCGCGTCGAAGTTGCTCATTCGTGCTCCTATTCTTGCTCACTGACTCCAGGCAAAACAGATATCGGACCGATGCGGTCGCCCCCGGGGCGCATCACCGTTGATTTCGGTCGGGGTATTCTATATAGTGAGGCCCTGGGATGACAGTTCATTTTTCCGGAATTTGCCATGGGTGCAGAAAAAGGGCTCAGGGAGGCGGTGCTGTGGGACGGTGCCGAGGGCAGGCAGGTGCAGTGTAAGCTGTGCCGGTTCCGCTGCCGGATTGCCGACGGCGAGGTGGGGCATTGCTGCGTGCGGAAAAACATCGGGGGCACGCTCTATTCGCTGGTGTACGACAAGGTCTGTGCGGCCAACGCCGACCCGATCGAGAAGAAGCCGCTCTTTCATTTCCAGCCGGGAACACGGAGTTTCTCGGTGGCGACCGTCGGCTGCAATTTCCGTTGCGAGTTCTGCCAGAACTGGCAGATCAGCCAGGCGGCCCTCGACACCGGGCGCGTTGACGGCGAGGCGATTTCGCCCGAGCGGATCGTGGCGGCCGCCGTCGGCGCCGGGTGCAAGAGCATCGCCTATACCTACACCGAACCGACGGTTTTCATGGAGCTGTGCCACGACTGCGGGCGGCTGGCGAAGGAGCGGGGCCTGGCCAACGTATTCGTCAGCAACGGCTACATGACGCCCGAGGCTCTCGATTTCGCCGCCGACTGGCTCGACGGGATCAACGTGGACCTGAAGGCCTTCAGCGACGGGTATTATCGCCGGCTCTGCAAGGCGCGCCTCGAGGGCGTGCTCGATACCATCGCCTACATCGCCGGGCAGACTTCTATCTGGCTGGAGGTCACGACCCTGCTGCTGCCCGGGGAAAACGACTCGGCCGACGAGCTCAAGCATCTCGCGGAGTTTCTGGTCGAGAAGGCCGGCCCGGACGTTCCCTGGCACATCAGCCGGTTTTATCCGCAGTACAAATACGGCGGCACGGAGGGCACGCCGCTTGAGGCGATGCGGCGGGCCGAGGAGATCGGCCGGGCGGCCGGCCTGCGCTACGTCTATCTCGGCAATGCGCCGGGCGCGAAATCGGAGAGCACGTTCTGCTACAACTGCGGCCGCATGCTCATCGAGCGGCTCGGATATCGCATCGCCGCCAACGATATTGAAGATTCCAAATGCCCGGATTGCGGCGCCGAGATCGCCGGGGTGGATTTGTAGGATGCCATGAGAATTATCGCAGACGCAAACATACCGTTCGTTCGAGAGTGTTTTTCCTCCGTGGGAGAGGTGGAGATCGCCGGGGGGCGCGACATCACGCCGGAGATCCTGGCCGGCGCCGATGCGCTTCTGGTGCGCAGCATCACGCCGGTCAACGAGGCGCTGCTCTCGGGCAGCGAGGTGCGCTTCGTAGGCACCGCGACGATCGGTTTCGATCATGTGGATTGCCACTACCTTGAGGACAATGGCGTCGGTTTCGCCTCCGCGCCGGGCTCGAACGCCAACTCCGCCGCCGAGTACATCATCGCCGCTCTGTTGGAGGTGGGGCGCAGGCAGCAGGTGCTGCTCGAAGGCCAATCCATCGGCGTCATCGGCGTGGGCAACGTGGGCGGTCGCGTCGCGGCCAAGTGCGAGGCCCTGGGCATGCGCGTGCTGCGCAACGACCCGCCGCTGCAGCGCCAGACCGGCGATTCCAAATACGTGCCCATCGAGGCCCTCTACGACTGCGATTTCATCACGATTCACACGCCGCTGACGCACAAGGGCGTCGACAAGACCTTTCACTTAGCCGACGAGCGGTTCTTCTCTGCGCTGAGGCAGGGGGCTGTCTTTCTGAACGCCGCCCGCGGCGCGGTCGTGGATTCCGAAGCGCTCAAGAGGGCCATTCGGGCTGAGCGCCTGCGGGCCGTCGTTCTCGACGTCTGGGAGGGCGAGCCCGACATCGACGTGGACATACTGGATCTGGTCGATCTGGGTACGCCGCACATTGCGGGCTATTCGCTGGACGGCAAGATCGCCGGCCTGATCATGATCTACCGGTCTTTGTGCGATCACTTCGGCTTGCCGCCGCGTTTCGAGGCGACGGACTTCCTGCCCGCGCCGCAGGTGCCGCGTTTGGAGATACGCGCCGACGAGGCGACCGATGAGGAGGTCCTGGCGCAGGCTGTGAGGCAGGTGTACAGCATCGAGCGCGACGACGGCAACCTACGGCCCATCGCCGCGGAGCCGGCAGACATGCGCGGACGCTTCTTCGACGCTTTGCGCAAGAACTACCCCGTACGCCGGGAGTTCCATAATACAACGGTGACACTCAGCGAGGGGCGTGAAAGCCTCGTTCGCAAGCTGCAAGGCATCGGTTTTGGCGTGGAAGGGAGCGCCGAAGATGGGACCGACTGACGATGCGCTTCTGGTATGGCCGACGGGCCGGCTGGATTTCTCGGCCGGGCCCCTGGTCATGGGCGTGCTGAACGTCACGCCGGACTCGTTCAGTGACGGGGGCGATTTCTTCGACACCGACCGCGCCGTGCAGCACGGTCTCCGGATGGCCTCGGAAGGGGCGGCCATCATCGACGTCGGCGGAGAATCGACCCGTCCGGGATCGGAGCCCGTCACGCCCGCCGAGCAGGTCCGTCGCGTCGTACCGGCGATCGAGGCCGTCGCGCGTCGGCAGCAGGTCGCGATCAGCATAGACGCGCGCGATGCGGACGTGGCCCGAGCCGCGCTGGACGCCGGCGCGTCGATCATCAACGACATCTCGGCCCTGTCCGATCCTCGCATGGGCGAGCTGGCGGCCGGGCGCCGCGTGCCCGTCGTGCTCATGCACATGCAGGGAACGCCCGCCACCATGCAGGCCGAGCCCCGGTACGAGGACGTCGTGGCCGAAGTGCTTCAGTTCCTGTGCGACCGGGCCGAGAAGGCTCAATCCTTCGGCATCGGCCGGGAGCTTATTTTCATCGATCCGGGGATCGGATTCGGCAAGACGCTGGAGCACAATCTGCTGCTGCTCAAGCACATCGACCGGTTCGTCGCCACGGGCTACCGCGTTCTGGTGGGCACCAGCCGCAAGAGCTTCATCGGGAAGATCACGGGCAGGGAGAGGCCTTCCGACCGGATTCTCGGAACCGCCGCGACGGTCGCGCTTTGCGCCGCGGCCGGCGTCTCCGTCCTCCGCGTCCACGATGTCGCGCAGATGCTCGACGTGGTGAAGATCGCGCAGGCGATTCAGCGGAGCTGACGCGCAGGCGTATGCGCAGCCTTCCCGGGGTTGCGAACCTCAGTCGGCGTTGAGGGCGATCTTCAGAAGCTCGCCGGTGTTCTTGACAAAAGCGAACTCCAGGCCCTTCTGCGCCTCCTTGGGGATCTCGGGGACATCCTTGCGGTTGCGTGTGGGGAGGATCACGGTTGTGATCCCGGCCTGTTTGGCGGCGAGGACCTTTTCCTTGAGGCCTCCGATGGGCAGCACCAGGCCGCGGAGGGTGATTTCACCGGTCATGGCGACGTCCGGCCTGACGGGTTTCTCCAGGAGCAGGCTGACCAGCGAGGTGAACATCGCCACGCCGGCGCTGGGTCCGTCTTTCGGCACGGCGCCGGCCGGAACGTGGATGTGGTAATCCAGCCGCGCGAATTGTCGCTCGTTGATGCCCAGCCGCCGGGCGTTCGCCTTGACGACGGAAAACGCCGTTTGCGCGCTTTCCTTCATGACCCCCCCGATTTGTCCGGTGAGCTGCAACTGTCCCTTGCCCGGCATCGTGGCCGACTCGACGAAGAGCAGTTCGCCACCTACCGGCGTGTACGCCAGGGCCGTGGCGACCCCGGGGATGCCCGTTCGCAGTGCGAGCTCCGATTCATACTGAGTGGGCCCGAGGATCTCGGCGAGATTCCTCTTGCCGATGGTTCGCTTCTTCTTCTGCCCCTTGGCGATTTCGGTCGCGACGGCGCGGCAGACGGAGGCGATGTTTCGTTCGAGGTTGCGCACGCCGGCCTCCCGGGTGTAGCTGCGCACGATCGTCAAAATCGCCTCGTCTCTGAGGATGAGTTGGTTCTTCTTGAGGCCGTGCTCTTTGAGCTGACGCGGGACGAGGTAACGGCGGGCGATATGGAGTTTCTCGGTTTCCGTGTAGCCGGGCAGCTCAATGATCTCCATCCGGTCGTGCAGCGCCGGCGGAATCGGTTCGGCGTAGTTGGCCGTGCCGATGAACATGACCGACGAGAGGTTGAACGGCTGGTCGAGATAGTGGTCCGTGAAGGAGCTGTTCTGCTCGGGGTCGAGCACCTCCAGCAGGGCGCTGGCCGGATCGCCCCGGAAGTCCGCGCCGATCTTGTCCAGCTCGTCGAGCATGAAGACCGGATTGCGGCTGGCGCATTTCCGCATCTCCTGCAGAATGCGTCCGGGCAGCGCGCCGATATACGTCCGGCGGTGCCCGCGGATGTCCGCTTCGTCCCGAATGCCTCCCAGCGAGATCCGCACGAACTTGCGTCCCATCGACCGGGCGATGGATTTGCCCAGAGAGGTCTTGCCGACGCCCGGAGGGCCGATGAAGCAGAGGATGGGGCTCTTGCCGGTGGGATTGAGCTTGCGCACCGCCAGGAACTCCAGGATGCGTTTCTTGATCTTCGTCAGATTGTAGTGGTCGCGATTCAGGATGCGTTCGGCCTTGGGGATGTCGAGCCGGTCTTCCGTCTGCACCGCCCAGGGCAGCTCGCAGACCCAGTCCAGGTAGGTACGGATTACGCTGTACTCGGGCGAGGCGGCCGGTATCTTGCCCAGACGGTCCAGCTCGCGCAGCGCCTCGGCCTCCACCTTCTTGGGCATTTTGGCCCTGGCGATGTTGCGCCGAACCTCTTTGAGTTCTTCCGTGCGGGCGTCGTGCTCGCCTAACTCGGTCTGGATGGCCTTGAGCTGTTCCTGGAGGAAGTACTCGCGTTGGCTCTTGTCGATCGATTCCCGCACGCGTCCCTGTATCTTGTGGCTCAGCTCCAGCACCTCGAGCTGGTGGGCCAGGACGACGGAGATCTTCTCGAGCCGCCGCGTGGGATTGAGCTCTTCCAGCAGCGTCTGCTTCTGCGAAAGCTCCATGCTCAGATTGGCGGCCAGGAAGTCCGCCAGGGAGGACGGGTCCTGGATGTTCTCCAGCAGGACCGAGGCTTCCTCGGGCACGTTCGGGCTCAGCGCCACGACTCGGTTGGCCGTCTGACGCACGCTCACCATCAGCGCCTGGAGTTGCTTGGTCATCCGGGCCTTGACGTCGAGGACCTCGATCTTCGCCTTCAAGTAGGGTTTCGACGTGATTCGTTTCTTGACGCGAAATCGCGCGAGCCCGTGAGCGAAGATATTGATGGACCCCTGTGGCATCTTGACGACTTTTAGGACGGCGGCCAGGGTCCCGATAGTATACAGGTCCTTGAAGCGCGGCTCATCGATATCGGGGTTGCGTTGCGTTACCAGCCCGATCGGTGTCTGGTTCGGTTCCGTCTCGGCCAGCAGGGCCTTGCTGCGCGGGCGGCCGATCGCCAGCGGCGTGACCGTGCCCGGATACGCCACCGTGTTGCGAATGGGCAGAATGCCGACGATCTCCGGCGGCTTCACTTCGCGACCGGCGTCCTGCAACGGCTGATCGTCGTCATCAAGGTACGCATCGACCGGGACCGACTCCTCGTCGGCCATCTCACCGATCCATTCGTTTTCATCCGTCAGAAACAAACTATTGAAAAAACTTGCCATGTGTCGATCCAAACGAGTCAGTCCTCCTCCACGCATCATACACGATACCAGCCGTTTTGCTAAAGCGAAAAACTGGGGCCGATGCGTGCCCGTCGAGATTATTGGTGTTTTTTCAACGCTCAATCACGGGTGAGCTTCGAAACTAAGTGCTCAAGTTGACTGATTTTTGTATTGGTTTTCATGCGGCCACCAGGAGTCGCTG
>CAYPZL010000037.1:0-36036 GCA_964415045.1 uncultured Pirellulales bacterium
GAAGATTTTTCCTCCCTAAAGTAAGCCTAATCTCCATTTTGCAAAAGTTCAGTGATAATTCGTATGACACGCTACCCTTGCAGGGCCCAGGAGAGGAAGCTGCATGTGACCAACTGGACGCGGCGTTTGTCGTCGAGCAGGTAGTGGGTCGGCAGGATGCCTTCGCCGGTCTGGGCGTAGCTTTCCAGGGTGAGGGTCCGCCCGCCTTTGACGGGGACCTCTACCTGCCCGTCGTACACGAGCAGTTGATTGGGCTTCAGTAGCGCCGCGTCTCGCAGCAGGTCGAAGGTAAGGCGGAGGCTGCGGCCGGTGTTGCGCGTCAGCAGATCCGGGACGTGCCATTGTGTCACGACGGGGCGGCTCGCTATGCGCTCGCAATGGTCGCGCTGGCTCTCGATGCGGATTTTCCCGTTCTCGCAGCGGCCCTTCTCGGCCAGCTTCGAGAGCGGATCGACCTTTCCGTCGGGGTCGACCTCGTGACTTCTCAACCGCCAGCTTCGGACCGAGTGCAAGGCATCGGCGTTGCAGAGGATCTCGGCCTCCATTACGTTATCGACGCCACCGATCTTCGTGCTTTGGCCGACCTCGTAGAGGATCCGATCGCTCGACTTTGTGCACGCGATATCGATCTTCCCGACCACGGAGTTGGTGTGCGTTCCCCGGCCTTTGCGGCCCCAGCTCCAGTGGACGATGTCGTAATGCAGGGGCGCCGGTCGCTCTTGCCCTTGGGTGTCACTCGGCGAAAAGGTCGGCAGGTAATCGCGTATCGGTTTGACGGCGTAGGGCTCGCCGCTCGTGTCGATCCCGGAGCCGCCGTCGGCCTCTCGCGCCAGCAGCGGCAGTCTCCCGGCGGCGATCAGTGACGCAGCCATCAGGCCGCTCTGTAAAAACTCCCTTCTGTCGATCTTCTGGCTTTGCACGGGTCAGCCCTCCGCCTGGAGTTTCTTGTACCATTGCACGTACGGCGTATACAGATCGGCCAGACGCGGGCGTCTGGCGGCGGCTCGCCTCGGACGCGGCGCTGCCTGCGTCAGTTGCGGCGGGCCCGGATAGACTTCGATGCGCGACAGGTAATCTTGCAGGTGCTCTCGATGCCGCCGGGCAACGGTCGCATGTGCGGCGTCGCCGGCCAGATCCTTCGTCTCCAGCGGATCGTTCTGGATGTCGAACAGCCGCGTGCGGTCGGGATAGAAGATGGTCTTGAAGCGCTTGTCGCGGATGCAGATCGAGAGCCCGCCGATTGAGGTTTCGCAGACGACGTAGTCACGCCAGGGGACGCTTTTGCCCTCCAGCAGCGGGCGCCAGCTTCGCGCGACGGTCATCTTCGGCAGCGGCGGCGCGCCGGCGTAGTCGCAGATCGTCGCGGCGACGTCCACCCCGGATACCAGGTGCTCGGTGTCACGCCGGCCCGAAGCGATGCGTCCCGGCCAGGAGACGACCGCCGGCACCCGGCTGGCCTCCTCCTCCAGGTATCCCTTGCTCACCTTCGCGTGAAAACCGAGCCCGTCGCCGTGATCGGCAGTGAAGACGAACAGCGTGTTGTCGGCGTGCGGCCCGTTGCGGACGGCGTCGTAGACTCGCCCGACCTCAGCATCGACCATCTCGACCATGCGATAGTAGCTGTAGATGTAGTAGCGCCAGTCCCGGTGGCTCCAGTTGCGGACCTGGCGCATGCCCGTTTTGCGGTAGTCGCGGTCGAAATTGGCCGGGAGGGGAGGCAGCCTGTTCTTGATTCTGGCGGCGAAGGCGAACTTGCCCGGGCCGCCGTCGTTGCCGGCCGGGTAGCAGCAATCGTGCGGGTTCAGAAAGCCGACCGAGAGAAAGAAGGGCTTCTCGCCCGTGCGGTTCCGCAGGTAAGCCACGGCCGACCGCGCCACGGCCGAATCGCCCAGTTCCCCGTGGCCCGAGCCGCGATGCAGAACGTCAAAGCTCTTTCTGACGTCCCGGCCGCTCACGTGCCACTTGCCCGTGTAGACCGTCTCGTACCCCTCTTTGCGCAGCCACTGACCTAAATCAGGCAGCTCGGGGCGAAGGGGATAGCTGTTGACGACGACGCCATGCTCCTTCGACATGCGCCCGGTGAACCAGCTCGCCCGGGCCGGACAGCACTGCGGCATCGCATCGTACGACTCCATGAACGAAGTGCCGTCCCGGATGATCCGGTCGATGTTCGGCGTTCGCACGTGTGGGCAGCCATAGGCGGAAATGGCCTTGTGGTGCAGTTGATCGACGTGAACGAAGACAATGTTCGGCTTTTGCACGAGTTCCTCCAATCCAGCCTCTTACCATGGACCGCAGCCGGCTGAGAATGCCCTATTCTACCGCGGCCATTGCCGGCCTCAAAGCGGTTTTTTCAGCGAGTTCTGCACGTCTGCCTGCCTGGCTCGTAGGAGACTATTGCCCGGAAGACCCGAAGAAAACGGTCTTGCCAGGACAAAATCCGCGAAAACTGGAAAATGCCCGGAACATCTGTCGCCACGAGCGCATCAGGCTCGTTAGGAAACAACCGATAAACCTAACCTTCTGCGGCGTGGGGTAACTCCAAACGCAGTGACCGACGAGGCCGGGCGCTGAAAGGCGGCCGGCCCCGGGTCTTTCAGTTTCCCTATTTTTCTTCGTCCTTTTTGCCGCCCAGGAGGCCGCCCAGACCCTTGATGAGGTCTTCGGCCGGCTTTTTGAGCTCTTCCGGGACCTTATCGCCGATTTCTTCCTGGATCTTGCTGTCGACTTCCTTTTGGAGCCGTTCCTTGCCCGCCTTGACCAGGGCGTTCTTGAACTCCTCGGTCAGACCCTTGGTGTCGAATACGAGCCGAGGCTCGGTGACAGGGCCCACCACGCGGATCGTTGTGCCCAGCTCGTTGAGGACGTCCATCACCTCGGAGGTCTCCTTGACGCCGAGGCCCAGGACGCCGTCTCCCTGGCCGGTGGCCTTGAGATCCTTGATATTGACGCTGATGGTCAGATCGACCAGCTCTTTCGTGAGCTGGCCGGTGAAGGTGCCCGAGGCCAAGCCCGACTGAAACGCAATGCCGGCTTCCTCGCCCAGGCTGGACTGGACCTTGGCCAGATCGAAGCCCTCGAACGTGCCGGTTACCTTCGGTGTGCCCGGCTCGGAATAATCCACCGTCACCTTCAGGGCCGCCTCGGTCTCGTTCGACGCCAGTTCGAGGGTGACCGGCTCGCCGACGGCCTCGGGAGCGTCGCTGAGATTCGTCATCACCAGCTTGCTGTTGCCGAACAGCTCGGAGGGAATCTCGATCTTGTCGCCCAGGACATGCTTGGCCAGCACGCGGGGAGAAGGGGCGGTCTGCGCCCTGGCCTTAAGATATTCCAGGTACTTCTCGGGGATCTGCTCGGCCTCGACCGGGGCCTCCTCGTCCTTGCCCTCGGGGAGCCATTTGCGCAGCTTCTCAAGCTGCTCCTTGATCTTTTTGGCGTCCTTGACGTACTTCTCCAGCTTCTCGATATCTTCGACGCCGACCTGGTATTCGCAGGGGTCGAAGGGCTCCTCTTCCTTGGCCGGAGTCTCAAGGACCTTCCCCGGCGTCTCGCGGCTCTGGTTGAAGGCCACGCCGGTAAGCTCGACGTTCTCCAGCACAAGCCGGCCCAGGAGCAGGTCCAGGACGCTGGCATCGGCGGTGATCTTCTCCACGGCCACCTGGTTCTGCGTCGGCTTCTGGGCGTCGGTGACCTGGAGACCCGCGGCCGAGACGCTGGCGCCCAGGACGGAGATGTCCAGGTCTTCCAGGTCCACCTCGGCCCCGTTGGCCTTTGTGAGCGTATCGGTGGCGTAGCGCTTGATCGTGGTGTTCTGGAGGAAATGGGAGCCCGCGAAGAACCCCACGACCAGCAACACGGCCAGGCCGACGCCGACCTTGCGGACGTACTTGGCCTTGGTGAACATGCTCTTGACGTCCTTGGCCCGCTTGCCGATGATGAGCCGGTCCAGGATGCGCACCCAGGTCTTGGAATACCAGAGGCGGAATTTCTCGGATTTTTCGTCCAGCTTCATCATCATCTTGCGGAAGTTGATGACGCTGAAGGCCAGAAGCAACCCGGCGACGGCGCCGATGATGGGGCCTATGACGAGGGCTCCGGCCAGCGCGAACCTGCGGAAATCGGTCATCCCCACCACGGGGATCGACGACAGCGCCGCCAGCAGGCCGGAAAGATGGGCGTGGACCCAGACGCCCACGTGGTAGAGCAGCGGGGCGGCTGCCAGGCTCAGGCCTTTGCCGATACCGAAAAAGAGCAGAAAGAGCCCGATGTGGACGTTGAGCACGAGGACCACGACCAACAGGACGGTGTGCAGGCCGGAGAAACCCGGCATGAGGCCGAACCAGAACCCGGCCAGCACCGAAAGGAAGATCAGCGGCGGGGCCACGCTGCCCCTGAATACGGCCAACAGCTTTTTGATGAATCTGGGCAGAATCATGGTCGTGCCTCCCTACAGGGTTCCAGTCATATCCTAATTCGTCTTCAGGAGGGGGATTATAGCGCCCGGCTGGGCCCCACGCAATCCAAATTCCCGCGGTGGTTCTGACCGGGCCAATTGGCTTTGTTTGACAGAATCAGCCCACCGGCGGCGGGGAGAATGCCCATGGATTGCACACACTTCGTGCGACCGCCTCGCTGCCGTGGCCCGAGGCGCCTCTCACGCCGGAGGCAATCGCGACCCCGGCACTTGTACGTGCATCCCCCGAGTCGGCTCGGATGGCTTTGGCTGTCGGGGCCGTCAACCAAAAAACGAGCCGGCCCTTTGAATTACGTGTGTGTGAGAGTTTTGCCGCAGCCGGATGCTGTCCTTTTCTCAGTCCCTTGGGTGATAGCGTCAAGGGCGGAGGCCTCCGCGCCGGCGCAGAGCGGAGGACCGTTCCGGGCATGCGGAACCGTAGTCCCGGCGCGCCGGGATTGCCCCACACGCTTCTGCACGCGACGGCTTTCCGCGTGGCTTGAGAACCCACCTTACCTTGACAGGCGTCTGCCGGGGTATTTTCACAGACACTTGGATCGTTGTGTCCGGGCGGGAATGTGGGCTTGGAGGGCCGGGGACAGTTTTTTTTGAAAAAAGACTGGCTATTTTAGACCGTGTATGCCGATAGGACCAGTGGAAACCGTTTCATCTTTTTCTCCGGCGTCGTTGCCCAAGCGACGCCTATTTTTATGGCCCGACGGCGATGGCCCAATCGGAGGCGTAGGGGGCCTGCCAGATGTGGGCGGCGGCTGCGAGGGGGCCGATGCGGATTTCCTCATACGGTTTCTTCGTGTCCACCGCGACGGCGGGCGCGGGGGCCGCCATGTCCGAGAGGTCCATGTGGATGGAGGCGGCGTCCTGGCGGTAGAAGATGTATTTCACGTGGCCGCTGCGCAGGACGCGTGTGTTCTGGTCGCCGCTGAGCTCGTTGGCTCTCTGAAGGCCGCGGACGAAGCGTCCCTTGTCGTTGAAGAAAACAAAGTAGGTCTTGATCTGGTCTTTGTTCGGGTAGGGCAGTGCATCCCGGGTGGCGCCCTTCTTGCCGTCGGGCGGCAGGAGGTTGCCCCAGATATTGGCGACGCCGCCGGCCATGGTGGAATGCCAGAGGCCGCGGCGCGTCTCTTCGGCGGTGTAGTCCTTCGCGCGGCCCTCGTTGCGGATTCGGAAGCGGTCTTCGGAGAAGGACGGCTTAGCCGGTCGCTTCTCGATGGTCTCAACGTACTTGGCGTAGTCGGGGCGGTGCTGCTCGTAGCCCGAGTAGTCCAGCGCCTCGGAGAGCTGTTCGAGGGTGTTCTGGCTGGCCCGCGCCCCGAGCATATGACGCCAGCCGAAGTGGTCGTGCATGTAGTCGTGCCACCGGGTGAGCTGGTTGCCGTCGACCCATTCCCACAGGTCGAAGCCGTAGCCCATGGTCCAGCCGGGGATCGGGCCCAGGCGCGCGGCGATGTACCGCTGGAGACGTTGGTCCACGCGGCCGTTGATGCCGCCGTCGAGGTCGCGGGGCGTCAGGTGCCGCTGGTGATCGCCCCAGGCCCAGATGTGGACCATGCCGCCGGCGGCGTACACTTTGGCGATGAGCATTTCCAGGGCCTCGAACGTGCGTGGGTCGGGCCGGGTCATGCGGCGTTCGATCCGGCCGCTGCCCGCTTCGATGTCGAACCAGGACGCGGCGATGCTGGGGACGTGAAAGCCGTTGAAGCCGTGCTCGATGAGGAACTCGCGGATGTCCGCATCGACCATGTCGGGCCGGCCCTGGAACTGGTGCGGCATCTTGTACATCACCAGTTGCGGCACGAAGACCCGCTTCGTGCCCTGCCAGGCCCAATGGTGTCCGTCCAGCGCCGTGACGAAGCCCCGCGCGTTGGGGTCCGGATTGGGGTGAATGATCACGGTGCCGGTCTTACCGTCCAGGTCGCGGTCGGAACTGGTTGTCTCGAACGTCCACTCGCCGACGCGGCTGCCGGCGAAACGGAACTTCCAGGTCTTGGCGCCGTCGTAAAAGGTCTCGGTGACGTGCTGCTGCCCGCTGGTGGTATGCGTGAATGTCACTGTCGCGCGAACGTCGTACGGATCGCCCCGGTAGGCCCGCTTGGTGAGAGACCATTCCAGGTAGGGCGTCCACTGGGTCCCTTCGACGGTGTCACCGTATGACGAGCCGGCGAGGGCCGGCAGGAGGATCAAAGCCAGCGCCAGGACCGCCGCATGTCTCTGTATTGCCCCGGTTGCGGGATGAACGCTGCAATTCATGACGGTTACCTCCAAAGCATGTCGTATCTCGACCGGCCCATTCTAAGGAACCGCGTCCATCCTGTCCACAACTTTGGCAGCATTGGCGTTTCGCGGTGCCCGTGCAATCTTTCGGGCATCATTGTTTTGGACCCGGACAGCCACCCGCATGCCAGGATATTTCACAGACGTCGTTTTGCGTGTGTGACGGTCCTGCATCCCGGCTGCTTGACACGCAAGGGGCGAGACACGGATCTCCGGTCCGGACCGGGTGTCACTATGTCCCTTTGCGGAATTGCGAGGCGGTTTCGCGCGAAGGGTGTCGTTGCTCACCGGGCGGGGGGAGTCAACAGCAAATCTTCGATCACGCCGGCCAGTTCCTTCCGGGGCATTTTGTGCTCCAGGTAGGCATGGTTCGAAGGGACGCCGGGAATCCATTGATTGCTTCCGTCTGCCCGGCTCACACATTTCCCGTCCGAGACGGCCGAGAAATAGGGGGAGAGGCCTCGGACCGCATACAATACGGCGATGAGGTCCCAACTGGACCTTTCGGAGACCTTGTATCCCTCGAAGAAATTGCGATAGAACGCCCGAACGGGATTGTCCTTCGGTCCCCGGGCGACCAACTGAGAGCCGGTCATCACGTCTTTGCCCAGGCCCGTGAACATGATCGGGCCGGGCCAGTCGCTGATGACCTTGTGTGCCGCCGGGCCGTCCATCCTGAAGTTGTATTCGCCCTCCTTCTTGGGCGAGTTCGGCCACCTGCCGCCCATGGAGACCAGCTCTTTGACCTTGGCCTCAACCAGCTCTCTTCCGGGCAGGGCGCTGTACCGGTCGGGCTTGCTGTCGAGCAGCTCGGCCATGTTCGTAAGCCAGCCCACGACCACGATCGTCACGCTGTGGTCGGGCTGGGCCGCGAGAATCTTGCGGTACAGGGCGATGGCGTCGGGAACTTCGTTGCTGTCGGTGACGTCGTGGGGAAACTCGCCGACACTCTGGTGATACCATTGTTCCGGGTCGGGCCCGGTCCTCGAACAGCCGATCGGCATATCCTCCCGGCCGTAATACGTATTGATGGCGTCCAGGGCAGGGGCGCACCAGCGATTTCGATTGGCGCTCATGGTCGCCAGGATCTTGGCCTCGCCCCGGTCGGCCATGATATGGAGTATCGCCAGGGCTCCGGCGTCATCCACGTCCGTGCCGATGTCGGTGTCGAAGATAATGGGAACGGCTTTCCCCGAATCCAGAGGTTCGGGGCTGCGACAGCCGGCAGGCAATACCACAGCGAATCCAACTGCGAGCACTCTTACAACCAACCACAAGTATGCAGGTCGAACGGTCATCATGCGAACTCCTTATTGAACGTCTGCAAAACTCCTGTTGTTCGCCGGTGCCCAACAGGATACCATCACTTGCTCCTTTGGGCCAGGTGACTTCTTGCGATTGGCGCATCGAGCGGCTGCGAACCGACAAGGCGCCGCGGCGGCGGACTCGCCGTTGGTTCGATCCAAAGCGATAATGTGGGGGGCGTAACCTTTGTCGCGGCCGTACGTACAAAGATAGGACAGGGCGGTCTCTGCTCGTTGGCGCACCGCCCAAAGTGCGAGTCTGCGCCCGACGCCTCGGACGGCACAGGCGTGGCGCTCCATGGATTTCACTATGCGGACGCGGTTTTTCGGGGGAAAAGGCTCGTTTTCGAGGGGTTGTGGCGCAATGAATGCTGGCACTATGCGTCTGTTTCTTTAGAATGCCGGTGCGCTGTGATTTTTTGCCCGCCATGGGGGAAGGCGGGTTCGCTTGGAAAGGTTGGATTGTGAGAAGACTCGGCATCGTTATTGTGGTAGCCGTTATCATTATGGTTCTCGCTTCGCCCGTCGCCTACATTGCCGCCAAACGGGCGGCCGCGGCCCGCAGCAGGCCCGTCATCGTGCGGCTGGAGGCGGTCCACACGGGCGAGCTGGTCGAGTTCGTCAGCGCCCCGGGCGAGATCGAGCCCAGGACCAACGTCGAAATCAGTGCCAAGACCGTGGCCCGCATCGTCGAGCTGCCCTACGAAGAAGGGGATCGCGTCACCAAAGGCGATCCGACACACAATCCCCCGATTCCCCCTTCGGTGCTGGTTCGGCTGGACTCGAAGGACCTCGAAAGCCATCTCCGTTCGGCCCAGGCCCACCGGGCCGCTCAGGCGGCGCAGATCGAGGTGGAGAAAGCCCGCATCGCCGGGCAAAAGGCCAGTCTCGTCGGCATCGCCGCTTCGCTCGATCAGGCCCGGATCGATCTGGAACGCCAGAAACAGCTTCTCGAAACGCGAGACATCAGCCAGGCGGCGTTCGACCAGGCCCAGCTTGCACTGGACGACCTGCAAGCGCGGTACGAGGCGGCCCAGCACGCCCTTGATGCCTCCGAGCTGAATCTGAAAGTGCTCCAGCACAACCTGGAAGCGGCCGACGCCAGTATCGCACAGGCCCAGGAAGCCTTGAGCTACACCACGATCACGGCGCCCATTGACGGCGTCATTACCCGTATCAACGCCGAGGTCGGCGAGATGGTCATGACCGGGACCATGAACAATCCGGGCACCGTCATCATGGTCGTGGGCGATCTTTCCCAGATGCTCGTGGTAGCCCAGGTTGACGAGGCCGACGTGGGCAAGCTGGAGGTGGGCCAGAAGGCCGTCGTGCAGATCGACGCCTATCCCAACGAGGAATTCAAGGGCACCGTCCACACCATCGCGCTGTCCCACGACTGGTCGCGGACGATGACGAAGTACTTCAAGACGGAAATCCTGCTGGACAAGACGGAGAAGCGTTTGCCCTCGGGGCTGACGGCGCACGTGGATATCGAGACGCGCACGCACAAGGGCGTGCTGGCGGTGCCGTCCCAGGCGGTGATGGCGCGCGAGATCGACAGCGTGCCCGTACCGATTCGCGAAAGCTCGTCCGAGATCGACATGTCCAAGACGTTTGCGACGGTGGTTTTCCGTTACATCGACGGCAGGGCGGTGATTACGCCGGTGACCATCGGGCCGAGCAATCTGACTCATACGATCATCACCGCCGGCATCAAGGAAGGCGAGAAGATCGTGGTCGGGCCGTACAAGGAACTGGAGAAACTCAAGCACGACCAGCGTCTTAAGGACGAACGCGAAGTGCAGGTCGAGGAAGAGACCCGAAGAACCGGCAACAAAGACAGCAACAACGTCAACCATGTCTAAACACACGGATAAAGTCGTCATCCGACTTGAAAATGTCACCCGCATCTACAAGGTGGGTGTCGAACGTATTCATGCGCTCGACGGCGTCACTTGCGAGCTGCGCGAGAACGAGTACGTTGCCATCATGGGTCCTTCGGGCTCGGGCAAGAGCACGCTGATGAACGTCCTGGGCTGTCTCGACCGCGCGACCTCCGGGCGCTACGAGCTGGACGGCGCCGAGACCACGGGGATGAGCGACGCCGCCCTGGCGCGGATTCGCAACGAGCGCATCGGTTTCGTGTTCCAGTCGTTCGAGCTGCTGGGCCGCTCCACGGCGCAGAAGAACGTCGAGATGCCGCTGATCTACTCGCAGAACGGCTGGTGGTCGCGGCGCAGGCGGGCCCGGCGAATGCTCGAGCGCGTCGGTCTGGCCGACCGCGTCGGGCATCGGCCCAACCAGCTCTCCGGCGGCGAAAAGCAGCGCGTCGCCGTCGCCCGCGCCTTGATCTGCAATCCCAGCATCCTGCTGGCCGATGAGCCCACCGGCAACCTCGACAGCAAGACCAGCGAGGAGATCCTGGCGCTCTTCGATCAGCTTCACGCCGAGGGCCAGACGATCATCCTGGTGACGCACGAGGAACACGTCGCCCGTCACGCCAAGCGGGTGATCCGCATGAAGGACGGGCGGGTCTTCACCGACATGTCGCTCGAAGAGGACCGGGCCCGACGCGACACGATGAACGAGCACTTCGGGGAGGCATCGAAATGAAAGCGTTCTTTGCCGCTCCCCTGGTGTTCCTTCGCTTGCTGTATCAGAGCGTCTACTTAGCGGTGGGCCAGATCTGGGCCAACAAGACGCGGTCTCTGCTGACGACGATCGGGATCGTGATCGGTGTGGCGTCGGTCACGGCCGTGATCGCGGCGCTGACCGGCCTGAAGGCGAAAATCCTCGCCCAGGTCGAGACCTTCGGGACCAACACGATCATTATCCAGCCGCACCAGCCGGATCGCGGGCCCATGAGCCACGTCTCCGTGTGGCAAAACCGTTTTCTCCCCAAGCATTTCGAGGGCATGCGCGAGCATTGCCCGTCGATCGCGCACCTGAGCCGCATCAGCTTCGTCGGGCAGCGTACCGTCAAGCACGGCGAACGCTCCGCCGACAACGTTCAGGTTACCGGCATCGAAGCGACGTACCACAACATCGAGCATCGGCCCATCCTGCTGGGCCGCACGTTTTCGCCCATCGACGACATGCAGGTGCGCCAGGTCTGCATCATCGAGCCGCGTCTGCGCGACAAGCTGCGTCTCAGCCACGACTGCATCGGCGAGACCATCCGCGTCGGTCATCACGCCTTCCGCATCGTCGGCGTCATCGAGGAACGGGCCGAGCTGAACTTCGGCGACAGCAGCCAGGAACGATACGAGATCTTTCTCCCGTTCAAGACCGTCTACAAGCTGGGCGACGCGTACCTGATCGCGCTGGCGGCCAGCAGCGCTCCCGAGACGCTGGACGAGGCCCAGGCCGAGATCCGTTTCTTCCTGCGCGGGACGCGCCGCATCCGCCCCGGCCAGCCCGACAATTTCCGCGTCGATTCGGTCCAGAGCTTCCTGGACACGTTCAACAAGATCGCGCTGATCGTTACGATGGTCGCCGGCGGCATCGTGGGGATCTCGCTGCTCGTCGGCGGCGTCGGCATCATGAACATCATGCTCGTTTCGGTCTCCGAGCGCACCCGCGAGATCGGTCTGCGCAAAGCCGTCGGCGCCCGCCGGTCGGCCATCCTGACGCAGTTCATGATCGAGTCGCTGGTGCTGTGTTTTCTCGGGGGGCTGGTCGGCCTCGGCTTCGGCCAGCTTCTGACCGTCGGCATCGCCAACATCCCCAAAGTCGAGCTCGACATGGCCCACATCCCCTGGTGGGCCGTGCTGCTGTCCTTCGGTTTCGCCGGATCGGTCGGCATCTTCTTCGGCATGTTTCCCGCGATCAAGGCCGCTCGCCTGGATCCCATTGAGGCGCTTCGACATGAATAAGACCCTGGCTGTGAGAGTTGCCGTGGTTGCGATCGCGGCATCGTTGCTTGCGGTCCTGCCGGGCGGGTGCCGCTCGCAGGCCCGCGATTACGGGCTTCATCGTGTTACCGTGGCCCAGCAGCATATCCACGAAATCGAGCCGCTGCAACTCAAAGAAGCGGAGGCCGAGGAGCCGCAAGCGCCCGACGCCAACGAGCCGCCGCCGGAGAAGATGGAATTGTCCCTGGAGCAGTGCCGGGCCCTGGCTCTGGAGAACAATCTCGGCCTCAAGGCCCAGCTCATCAGTCCCGCCATCGCCGCCCAGCGCCTGAGCGAGGAGGAAGCCAAATTCGAGTCGGCTTTCGTCGCCAACGTCAATTTTGACAAGATCGATTCTCCTTCCGTTTCTTTCCTGAACCAGATCACCGGCAACAAGGTCGACAACGTGCATGAGGACCTCGGCGTTCAAATGCCGTTGCGCACCGGCGGCACCGTGACCTTCGGTTTTGCCGACAACCGCACGAAGACGGACGCGCAGGGTACGGCGTTTAACCCGTACTACAGTTCCGGCCTGTCTGCCTCCATCAGCCAGCCGCTGCTGCGCAACGCCGGACAGTGGGTCAACACCCATTCGATTCGCATCGTCGCCTACGAGCGGCAGATCGCTGACGCCCGCGCCAGACTCGAGGTCATCAACGTCCTGGCGGCGCTGGACCGCGTCTATTGGCGCCTCTACGCCGCCCGCAAGGAACTGGAGGTGCGGGAGCAACAATATGCGCTGGCGCAGGCCCAGCTCGAACAGGCGCGGCGATTCGTCGATGCCGGGCAGCGCCCCCAGGTGGAAATCGTTCGCGCCGAAGCCGGTGTCGCCCAGCAGCTCGAAGCCATCATTGTCGCCGAAAACAGCCTCCGCGACCGGGAGCGCGAGCTCAAACGCGTAATCCGGAAAGCCGGCCTCGACATGCAGACGCCCACGGTTCTGGTTCCGCAGACTCCGCCCGATCCCGTCCGATATGAGCTGCAGCGTGCGCGCCTGGTCCGCACGGCGATAAAGGGCCGGATGGAATTGCTGGAACTCCAGCTTCGAATTCTCCAGGACGCCAGCACCGTGGACTACGCCCGCAATCAGACCCTGCCGCTGGCTTCCCTGAACTACACGTATAACGTCAGCGGTCTGGGCGAGACGCGGAACGATTCGTATGACCTGCTCTTTACCAGCGACTTCGCCGATCATCGCCTCGGCCTGCAGATGGTCATTCCCATCGGCAACGAGGCCGCCAAGAGCCGCCTGCGTCAGGCGATGTATCAGCGCCGCCAGAGGCTCGCCACGCGCGCCAATCGTGAGGACCTGATCCGGCTGGAGGTGCTCAACGCCGCCGATCAGGTCGAAGCGAACTGGCAGCGTATCCTCGCTGCCCGCCAGAACAGCATCCTCAACGGCCGCCTTTACGAGGCCGAACGCCGTCAGTTTGCCCAGGGCTTGCGCACCAGCACCGAGGTCCTTGACGCCCAGACCAAGTTCGCCAACGCCCAGAGCGCCGAGATTCGGGCTCTGGCCGAATACCAGATCGCGCTGGTGGACCTGGCCTACGCCACCGGGACGCTCCTCGGCGCCGACAAAATCCGCTGGGAACCCGCCGTGCCCGAAACCGACCCGAATTGAACCGGTCTTTTCTCCCGCCGGACCCAAACGGCGCTTAACCTGCCCCGCCCGTCTTGCCGATAATCCTTCCGGTGCGTTATGTGTCACGCTCGCAGGGTTTTGGCGGGCGGGCGCCGGCAGATTCAGTCGCGAACGACCGGACAGGAGTATTCCGATGAAATCGAACAAGAGACTCACCATTGTACTCGCCGTCGCCGGCGTGTGTTTCCTTGTGCTGTGGCTGTCGGCGTCCTTCGGCCAGAGCCGTCGCAAATACGAGGTGGAGACGCAGGTCTACGGCGTGCCGGAATACCGCAGCGACGCCGCCCGCGCCGTCGATGCCTACGAGCGCCTCATGGAACGCTACATGGACTTGACGGAGCGCAATCTCTTTTCGGTCTCGACCGACGTTCGGACCATCGCCGCCAGACTCGACGCGGTTCATGCCGAAGTGGCCTCCGTCAACGCGCGCCTGGCACGCATCGAGAAACACCTGGGGATTCAACCGCCGCCGGTTCCTCCCGCGCCCGCGGAGATCGACGCGCCGCGCGTGCCTGCGACCGGTGGCAATGCCCCGCCGGCTTCCGCCCCCGCGCGGTAAGCGACGCAATCGTCAGCGCGGACACGGGCCTCCACGCGGAGAGTCGCTTCGCACGTCAAGTTCCGCGGCGCGCGTTGTAGATGTTTCCGCCGGATTCGGCGTAGCGGTGCAGGACCGCCTGTGCTTCGTCGCGGAGAACGTCGCGCACCACTTCGATTCCCCGGCCGGTCAACGCGGCGACCCAGTCGGCAGGCTTGGCCCCTTCGTCGAAGCCGATGGCGCACGCATCGGCGCCCCGCGCTCCGCAGACGACCCGCCGCACCCCCGACCACGGGATCGCTCCCAAGCACATCGCACAAGGTTCCGTGCTGGTCACCAGCTCGCGCACGACCCCGTCACGACTGAGGTCGTAATGGCCCACGGCTTGCTGGGCCAGCGCCAGCGCCACCATCTCGGCATGCGCCAGCGAGCAGTGCGAGGGCTCCACGAGATTCACCCCGACGCTCACCAGCTTGCCCCCGTCGGCCTCGAACACCGCCGCCCCGAAGGGCCCGCCGGTTTGTTCCTCGACGTTTCGCCTCGCCAGCTCGATGGCAAAGCGCATCCGCGCCTCGACAGATTCGAACGCCCGCCCCGGCCCTGCCACGATGCTCTCTGCCCACCCGGGCAACTCCCAGATCAACCTGTTCTGTTCCAACGCGATGCTCCAGTCATGCTTCGTCGGTTTGCGACCATTGCGCCGCCATGGTAATGCGCCGACGGCCCACGTTCAATCTTTCCTTGCGTGACCTTCCCGAAGCCCGCATCCCGGCCGGCCGTGCTCTCTCCGCTTTGCGACGGAACCTGTGGATGGACAGAGAGGTTGGAAGGATGTGAACGGTAGATACGTTGTGCCGGCCCGCGCCGACCGTGGCGAGGGCATTGCGAGCGCAGCCAAGCAATCTTCCCCCTTACGACCAGAGGGATTTCCGCGTCCCGCTACGCAGGCCTCGTAATGACACGCCCCGACCGTTGGAGGAAAACAACACCGCCGGCGTCCTTTGGGCTTCGTGGCTTCGTATGAGACGATTCGGGTGCGGGGCGGGGCGACGCCGGCGGTCGGGGGGCGGATGGGTCTTGTGTTGGGCCCGTTCGGAGCGTCAATCATCAATACTCTCCTTCATCCATTCCAACGGCGGGGGAATTGACATTTTTCGGCTCGAAGCGTAGCATCGATGCTATGTGGCGGGTCGGCCGTATGGTGTTGGGCAGGGGACCCTGGCTATGGAGGCCGGCACGCGTGCGTGTGCGGTGGAGCCGGACGATGAGCTTTGGATGCGGAGCAGTCTCTACGGCCGGCGTGAGTCTGGATCGGGTGGTCGTATGCGCAAGAGAGTGTTCGTTGTGGCCGCGGTGGTGTTACTGGCCACCGGCGCCATGCTGTACAGAACTCTGCGAACAAACACATATCGCGTTGAAGATATATTGGCGGTTTATCAGGAAGGCGCGGACTACCATGACGTTGCCATCGAGTACCCGCTGGATGAGACCCTGTTTCCGCCTGAGATCGCTGCCCCCACGTTCCGGTGGAGTGACGGCGCCTCGCAGTCGAGGGCGTGGCTGGTCCGGATCGGGTTTGCCGATGACAAGCCGGAGATGTGCTTCCTGACCCGGCGCCGGCAATGGACGCCCCGGCCCCAGGATTGGGAGTCCATGAAGAAGAGGTCGCTCGAGCGGGTTACGCGCGTGGTCGTCATGGGGGTCAGTTCCGTTGGGCGTCTGAGAATCCTGTCGCAGGGCAGCATGTCGTTTCGAACGTCCGGGGACCCGGTGGGGGCGCCTCTATTCTATCGAGAAGTATGCCTGCCGTTTCTCGAGGCGGAGAAGAGGCTGTCCCGGATACGGTGGCGCTTCGGTTCCATCGGGTCCGGGTTGCCGCCGGTGGTTTTGGAGGGCCTGCCCGTCTGCGGCAACTGCCACTCGTTCAGCGGTGACGGCAAGACGCTTGCGATGGATGTGGACTACGCCAGCAGGAAGGGTTCGTATGTCATTACCGAGGTCAAACGGCACATGGAGTTGGCCCGGCGGGATATCATCACCTGGACCGATCAGGAGGAAACCGAACGGACCCATGGCCTGCTGTCAAAAATATCTCCCGACGGCCGGTACGTCGTCAGCACGGTCAAGGACATGTCGGTCTTCGTTCCCGAGCCTTCCCTGGCGTTCTCTCAGCAGTTCGTCCCCCTCAAGGGCATCCTCGGCGTCTTCGATCGTGAAACCGGTCGATTTCGCGATCTGCCCGGCGCCGACGACCCGAACTACGTGCAGACAAATCCGAACTGGAGCCCGGACGGCCAATACATTGTCTTCGCCCGAGCCGCTGCGCCGGACCTGCGGGACAGTAAGCATCAGGGCCACGTCTGGCTGACTCCCGGCGAGAGCAGAGAATTCATCGACAAGAGCGGGCCGCTTGTCTTCGACCTGTATCGAATCCCCTTCAACGGCGGCAAAGGGGGCGTTGCCGAGCCTATCGAGGGGGCCTCCAACAACGGCATGAGCAACTACTTCGCGCGCTACCGTCCTGACGGTCGCTGGATCGTATTCTGCCGGGCGAGAAAGTACATGCTTCTTCAGCCCGACAGCGAGTTGTATATCATTCCGGCCGAGGGGGGCGAAGCCCGCAGGCTCCGCTGCAATACGTCCCGGATGAATTCATGGCATAGCTGGTCGCCGAACGGCAAGTGGCTCGTCTTTGCGTCCAAGGGGTATTCTGATTACACGCAGTTGTGCCTCACCCATATCGACGAGAAGGGCTACAGCACACCGCCCGTGCTCCTGGCGCACATGACGGCCCCCAGGCGGGCCGCCAACATTCCTGAATTCGTGAACGCACCTGCGGAGGCCATCGCCCAAATCCGGCCGCGATTCCTCGATGATTGACTGTTGGCCAGGGTGGCATGATGGGCAGGCCGGGCGGATCGGTCCGGCGTTGGGCCCGTTGGACGCGTCAGCCGTCGAATACTCCTTCATTCCTTCCAGCGCCGGGGAATTGACATTCTGCGGCTCAAAGCATAGCATCGGGGACTTCGTGCCGGGCGACCGGCGCGGAATGGGTGTAGAGTGAGAATCCCGTTGTTGTGTTGCAGGAGTTCATTCCATGGATAGACAGCGCTGGATCGTCATTTCCCTGTTGGCCGTTCTGTGGGTCGGGGCGGCTTGGGCCGTAACCGAGGACGAAGACGCCAAGGCCAAGTCGGACAAAGAGACCGGGACCGAGAAAAAAGAGGAGATCAAGCTCGAGGACCTGTTCCCGGAGAAGGGTTTCTTCGGCCCGTCGGCCTACGGCCCGGCCTTTTCGCACGACGGCGCGTACGGGGCGTATCTTTACCGGACGTACAAGGAGCGGCGGCACGGAAGCGATCTGCACATCTACGACGTCGAGAAGGGCGAGGTCAAGCGGATCACCTGGCCTTCGGTGATGGCCCGGTTCCAGAGCGATGCGCGCAAAGTGGTCGAGGACCGCATCGAAAAGGCCAAGAAAGAGAAGGCCAAACGGAAAGCGAAGAAGAAAGAGGGCGGCGATCAGGACGCCAAGAAAGACGAGCGGGGCGACAAGACCGAGGATGAGAAGAAGGACCGGGAAAAGGAAAAGGACGAGAAGCGCGAGGAGATAGAGCAGGACAAGGACAAGAAAGAAGAGAAAAAAGAGCAGAGCCTCCCGGCCCCCGAAGAGGACGAAGACGGGAAAGTGGAAAAAAAGGAGGAAGGCGAAAAGGATATTGAAAAGGAGGATGAGGGCGACACCGAGAAGGGCGATGAGGAAGGCGAGCAGGACGAAGAGAAAGAAATCGACGAGGAAGAGGTGTTGATGGATCGCGGCGACTGGGTCAGCGACAAGGACGCCGACGACGAGAAGGCGCCGCGGTACCGGGGCATCGGCCGCTTCGAATGGTCACCGGTGGCGAACGAGATTCTCTTCGAGAGCGGGGGCGACGTGTATCGGTACGACCTGGCCGGCGACGAGGTGACGCGGTTGACGCACACGCGGGAGAGGGAGACGTCCGTGAGCTGGCTGCCGGACGGCAGCGGCTACACGTTCCGACGCGGCGGATCGCTGCTGCGAAAGACGTTCGGCTGCGACGTCATGCGCCAGCTCGACCCCGAGTTCCCGAACAAGGACGAGCTTTCAAGCTACCGCTTGAGCCCGGACGGCAGGCACATCGCTTTCACGACGTCGCGGCAGATCAAATCGCCCGAGACCAGTAAGGTCGAGATCGCCAACTATCGCGGCCGACTGATGGACGCCCGGGAAGTGTCGCGGCACATCTCCGACGATCCGCTGCCCACCTACGAGCGGCGCGTGTATCTCTACGACCTCAGCGACGCCGACGACGAGAAGGACCTTCTGACCGAAGTGTTCAAGTGCGAGACCCACATGCCGGACGATATGCTCAAGAGTCCCGTCTGGTCGCCCGATTCGAAGAAGATCGCGTTCCTGACGTTCGAACAGGACCCGGCTTTGGTGAAGATCTTCGAGGCGAAGGTGGCCGAGAAGAAGGAGGATAAGGACGAGGACCCGAACGAGACGGACGACGCCGACGGGGACGATGAAGACGCCGAGAAGGACGAGAAAGGCGCGGAGAAATCCGATCCCAACGACGCCGACAAGAAGAAGTCGACGGAGGCCGAAGAACAACACGCGGAGAAGGCGAAGGAGATCTATCGCTTCCTGCACAACGGCGGCCCGAACACGCCGCGGATGATGGTGCTGTACTATCTCGCCGACAACAAGCGACTCGTTTATCTGAGCGAGCAGACCGGATTCCGGCACCTGCACGTGCTGAATCCCCTCTACGAGAGCTTCAAGTCGCTCACCAGCGGCCCGTACGAGGTGTACCCAATCGACATCGCCAAGAACCGCAAGTGGGTCTTCGTGCGGGCGACGAAGGAGCACCCCTCCCAGACCGACGTGTACAAAGTCTCAACGCGCAACGGCCGGATGGTTCGCCTGACAAAGGAAACGGGCACGCACAGCGACGCGGCCGTGAGTCAGGACGGCACGCGCGTGCTGACGAACCTGGTCAGTTACGAGCGACTCAAGGAGCTGGTCTTTATCGACGCTAAGGCGAAAGTCAACAAGACGCTGACCGACTCGCATCCGGAGAAGGCGCACAAATTCGCCGAGCCCAAGCCGGAATTCTTCGACTACGAAAATCGGCACGGGCACAAGCTCTACGGCATGATGTTCAAGCCCGATGACTGGAAGAAGAAAGACAAACGCCCGGTGTTGATTTACTTCTACGGCGGCCCGCTCGGCACACGGAAGATGGTCGTGCAGGGCAGCTTCAGCTCCTACAATTACGCCTTCCCGTACTACATGGCCAAGAAGCACGGCTACGTCGCGTGCACCATCGACACGCGCGGCAACAGCGGCTATGCCGGCGTCTTCGAGAAGGCCAACTTCGGACAGGTCGGCAAGCCCCAGGTCGAGGATCTCGTCGACGGTGTCAAATTCCTCGTCGAGAACTGCGGTGTGGACGAGAAGAGGGTCGCCATTCACGGCTGGAGTTTCGGCGGCTTCCAGACGCAGATGTGCATGTACACCGAGCCGGACGTGTTCCAGGTCGGCATCGCCGGCGCCGGGCCCACCGAGTGGGAAAACTACAACTCCTGGTATACCCGGCACACGATCGGCAAGAGCGAGCCGGGCAAGGCCACGCTCAAGGAATTCTCGCTGCTTCCGCTGGCGAAGAACCTCAAAGGGCATCTGCTGCTCGTTCACGGAATGGAGGATTCAAACGTGCTGTTCCAGGATACGGTGCGGGTCTACCGCGAGCTGCTCAAGGCCGGCAAGGAGACGCTGGTCGAGCTGTTCCTCGATCCGACGGGCGGGCACGGCCTGGGCGGCGACGTCAAGACCCTCTCGCGATACCGCAAGTACGAGCAGTTCCTGCTGCGGACCATCGGCCGCTACGAAGAGAAGGACGCCCCCAAGCGGGAAAAGAAGCCCCGGGATAAGGAAAGACAAAAGAGGAAAAGGCGCGAGAAGAAGCCCGACGGCGTCGACGTCGCCCAGGCCGGCACGTAACAGCAGGACGCCCCGCCCGTTCCTTCGTCGCGACCGAGACGTTTCATATGGATTCTGATTCATTCGGACGGGGGATGTCATCCTGAACGAAGCGCAGCGGAGTGAAGGGTCTGGGTTGCGGGTTTGAAATATCTCCCGTGCGTAGGCGAGATCCTTCGCTTGCGGCTCAGGATGGAGGAATCTCATCTCAGAAGTGGTTTTCTGATTCGTATCGTGTCTCACCGCCGCACGCCGCGCGTCCGGCGGAACGATTTAGAGTTGAACAAACTCGCCCCCACGGGTATATTTAGCAGAGCCGTCGGCCGAGCGGCCCCGCCCGGACCGGACGTAACGCCAACGTAGCTCAACGGTAGAGCTCTGGTTTTGTAAACCAGCGGTTGTCGGTTCGAATCCGACCGTTGGCTTTGAGATCCCCGTTTTTGATAGCGCCAGTGGGGGTGGTCTCTGCGCGTGACTGCACTACACTGCACCAGCCAGCGCCAAAAAACGCCAAGTTTGACGCCAAGTCAGAATCGCCAGTGACATTTCTCTCATCTGTTCCCGTTGCCTTCTGTGCTTGGCGGTCCGGCGCGGACAAGTCCGGCAACTTGGCAACTGCTTCGGCTTCCTGGCCTCGGAAGATATGCGTATATCTCGACATCGTAAGATTGATGTCGCTGTGTCGCATAATGGCCTGCGCCACCTTGGGATGAACGCCGTTGGCTGCCAGCCAGCTCCCCGTAGTATGACGCAAGCTGTGGAAGTCCCGGAAACGACCGGCGTCGTCCGTGTAGTCTATGCCGGCATCTGCCAGATCCGCCCGGATCATCGGTGCGGTCTTGTCTGTTAGCTGCTTATAGCGACCACCAAACGCCTTGGCCGTGGGCAACTTGCCCGCGAAAAACGCCTTGAGGTCTGCCGCCGTTTCGGACCGGAGTGGAAGAACATCTTCACGGCGCCGTTTGCTGTACCCGGCTACGACCGTAACGGTGTTGTGATCGAAGTCGAACGAAGAGACCTTCAGGCTGCGCAGTTCTTTCCTCCGCAGCCCCGTTTCCACAGTGACGCGATACAGCAGGACCCTCTCGCACCCCTCCATACCGTATCGCTCTGGTCCCTTCGCCGTGGCCGCCAGCAGACGCCGGACCTGATCGACCTCGAGCGATACACGGTCGTGTCTGCGGTCGGTACGGACATTCAGGGGCTTCAGGTGTGTGATGGGCGATTCGCGGGCCCTACGGTTCTGTACCATCCAGCGTGCGAATTGCTTGATCGACTGAAGATAGAAATTCGAGGTTTGGATGGATAGACCGGCCGCACGCAAGACCGCAAGACGGTGCTCGACGCTATCGGCCCGGATGTCGGACCACATCGTAAACCTACACTCAGTGACAATTCGGGTGGCTCGCGAAACAACAGTCTGGGCGTACATGGGCGTATTCCCCTTGGCGAGCAGGCTATTGTGGAAGTCGACGAGATGCTGTTTGAGCGGCTTTTTGCCCGCAGCCTGCGTGGAGTCGAGCAACCCGGTTTTCACGAAGCGGGCAAGCAACTTTGGCGGCACGCGCTCCAACCACTCCGTCAACTCGCGGTCCGGTGGATCTCCCGAGATCCGGCAGGTGGCAAGGCGTTCGATACGACGGCCCAAGGCGGCGGATTGGGCCTTATCCTTGAAGGCCGGAAAACGACGTACGATCTGTAGGTGGTCTCGGAGTTCAATCCACCACTTCGTTACAGTGCGCGTCTTGCCGGTCTTTTTGTCCCGATATGTTGGCTTAAACAGTCGCATGATTGACTTCCTTTCTGTTGACCCATTCTTCGCGTTTGGGACAACGAGCTTTGACCCAGTCCGTTAACTCGAACCTGCTCCACAGTGTACGCTTGCCGAGCTTGATAGGCAACGGTCCAAGTTCGCCCGTGCTATGCATGGCCCAGAAGAAGCGCTCGCCGATCCCGAGCAGGCGCGCGCCTTCTTTAGCGTCCAAGAGCAACGCAATCGAGTTGTTGCCGGTGTCGGTCATTTTTGCACAATTCTCGGCGTCGAACGGACGATCGTCGTTCGTTCTTCACACCGCGCGCGTCGCTTCGGTTCACCCATTTCACAGCCGTCCTCCAGACAGTACTGTCGCAGTGGCGAATCGCATAATGACACTGCAGGGTGCCGACAACCGTATTCGGCCGCCTTCTCGATATCGCTGGCGTCACGGATCGGGTTGCGACTGTCGATCCTCCTGAGCCGGGCTACGATTTCGGGATAATGCAGATTCAGATGGGCCCAGTAACGGGCCAAGGCGAAGTAGGTCGCATGCCTGGTCCCATCAGCAAGCACGGCGGATTCAATGGCCTGAACGCACGGTAGCATCGCCCGACCGTGCGTGGGCTGGGCCGAGCTTTCGCTGCACTTCGGACATCTGGTACGCTCTTGCTCGATGCGTTTGAGTTCCGAAGTGAACCACCAGGGTGCGTATTTGCCGACGTATCCTTCGAGATAAGAGTCCTCTGGACGAGGCGATGCCGCCAGCGCCAGAATCTCATTTGCCGGAAGTTCTGAGATTTCGTCCTCGGTCAAAGGGATCTTGTACAATCCGCCGGGGCCACGGGAATTCGGAAACGTCCACGTGTAGTCCTGCGAGTAGATGCTCAAATCGAGAAAACCAGGCTGGAAGCGACCCTGCTTTGCGGCGATGTCGGCGTAGAGGTCAAAGATCCATGGCGAGTAGAAGGCGTCGAAGAGTTGGACGGGCAGGAGCAGTTCGAAGCCGCGGTGGCCATCGAAATACCAATGGACACAAGCGGATGGAGCGTCCATCTGAATGAGGACCTGCTTGCCTGCCTCAACGAGGCAACGTTTGGCTCCATCGAGATCGCTTTCTGAACGAGTGTGGAGATAGAACGGGACCACGTATCTCGCCTCACGGGTGCGTTTAGCGTAGACACAGATGGAGTGGGACAAGAACACCCCCGTGTTGCTGAATCGTTTGAACCATGTGTCTATCGCTTGGCGATCTCCAATTCGGACGAAGGCCCGTGCGACGATTTCGCCGCTGGAAGATCGTGCGATCAGTTCAATCCATTCGAAGTGGTCATCGTTTCCGGTCAGCGCCAGACCGCTCGGTCTTTCACATTCCATGGTGTGTTCCTCCTGGTTATATATTGCACTGATGTGCTCGCGAGAATCATCCTCTCGAAGCTTTAGCGATTCGCGTTCTGGCTTCTCTTGAGCTTGGCATAGAAGCATTTCTCGGGTCGACAGTACCGGCGTAGCGATTCATCATTGCATCCGGGGAAACCAGGATGGTCGCTGGCCCAGGCGATGGTTCGCTCAATGTAGTTGGGATCCCGGATAGGATGGCGGTTGTTGATGGTTTCGATTCGCTCGCGGATTTCTGCCGGATGCATCCTAACGTAACGGTAGAAGCGGGCCAAGGATAAGTATGCCTGATGCCGTATGCCATCAGGAAGAGTGGCTTTTTGGATGGCCTGGATGCATTCAGGAGTGCGCCAGCCGTCACGGAATCCCTTCGCATTGCGGGTTGCATGGCCCGAATGTCTCTCCAGTCGTGCGACAGCGGCGAGTGCCTGTCTATACCACTGAACTGCGTCCTCGGACACTTGGTGCCGAGCCACTGAGTCTTCCGGTCGTGGGTTCACGGCCAGCGTTTTGATCCCGTCAATGCTAATGTCGCGCAACTCCTCGTACGTCAGCGGAATCTTGAACAGACCGCTCTTGCCATGTCTCGAGTTCACAAGCCTCCAGAGGCGTTTACGGGTATACACGCTCTGGTCAATGTGGAGTACGCCGGCCTCGCACGCTCGGCGGGCCATTCTTCTATGGAGCCCAAGCGTGTGGGGCGAACAAAAGCCTTGAAAGACTTGCGGGGCAACGACAACGTGAAACCCTTTGCAGCCCGAAAAAGAGATATCGAGGCTGTCTTGCGGCAGCCGTATCCTATCCATGAGCATTTCGCACAATGTAATCGTACCTCTGCGTGCTGTTTCCAAATTGTCGGGACAGTCGATGTCGAAGTATAGGGGAAGGATAAACGCCGAATTAGCGTCTGGCGCGGCATACCGGCCAATAGAATGGAAGACATCGGTGTTGAGAAAACGCCTTCTCCAAGCCGCGATGCCGGCAGAATCATCCCGGCGGATATAGTGGCTGCGCACCATTTTTCCATTTGGCAGAAGTGCGGCCAATTCGATCCAATTGTATGCCTTATTCTGTGACTGTGTGACTGTCATTTTGTTCTCAATACCAGGGTACGGCGCGTCGTGACGGCCTTTCCCCAATTATCTCATGCCGCCGTTTGCGCCGACGAACAAGCTCCTGTCGAACCGCTGATTTTGGCATGACCCGAGGCCAACATGACTACACTGAAGCAGGGCCCGTCCCAGAGAGCGGTTCTGTGCCACCGTCGGCGGCAGGGTCATGGTGCCGCGCCAGCAAGGTCTACTCCGGTTCTTTGTTTTGTGACAGGACGATGTAATCGTGACAGTGTTGGGCGAGAACGATTAGCCGCGAAAGTTCGTACGGAAAGTACTGGTTCGTTCGTGCGTAACTGCCATCTTTCTTCCGGTAGGATTTCTCAATGCGGGTCGAGTGACGAATTCTTGTCTGGCCGTTGTGTTGAAATTCATGGCGCCAGATACTGGCTTCGATACACCCCGAGCGCCACGAGATCACCGGTCTGGGCTTGTTATTTTGCTGGGCCATGGTATCACTCCTTTGCGGATAAACCGCCATACTACTTATGGGCGTTTAGTTCATGCCCTCAGAACGGAATTTCGTGATCGGCTAGGGGAACGGCGTCTTTGCTTGCGGGACGCTCGGTCCCCGGCACGTAGCGAATCTTCTCGAAATCGAATAGCTCGCATTTGTTAGCTGTTTGGCCGCGAAATCGCAGGCCGACAACACGGCTGATGGCTTGATCAGGATCAATAGTCACGCCGGCTTCAGAGGCATCGACACCGGCTGCCAGAAAGAATGCACACGTACGATCCCCTGGATGGACAGGCAGAAAGAAAAGGATCTTGTGAATTCGGCCGCGTTGACGAGTATCCAGATTCTGGATCGTCACCCATAGGTGCCGCTTTCCTCGTTCAAGTCTTACCTGCTTTACTTCTCCTGAATAAAGTCGGCCCACTTCGAGCTCGGACCACGGTTTTACTGTAATAGTGGGTGTTCTCTTGCGACGTGGCATTGTTTGCTCCTTTCGCAATATTGGTTCCTTATTTGGGGGTAGCAGAGGAAGTCACTCAGTTATCTCTTTCACGTCGACCGGCTCCGAGTCTATTTGTGCCTATCCATCAAGTGGTTCAACAAGAGGATTTGTGCCCTTGCGGAGGTTTTGCGGCCCTGTACGTTCTTTCTCAGTACGTTCGGGCGAGTACCCCAAAGTTGGCACTGGAGCATCGACGTGGTATTTTGCCAGTCCGTATCCGCCGAGGGCGACCGATAGGAAAAGTAGTGTTGCTACCATGCCGGACGTTCCAATTACAAACGTCACCAACGGGCGCGGCACCCCCTTGAGCTCGGCTTTGCTAAGCCGGCAGCTAAGTACCACGAGCGTCATAACCAGCAGATCAGCTATGGCTACGATCCATGCGGGCATATATTCTGCTGTCATCGCATTTCTCCTTAAGTAGAGTTGTCCGCGGATTCTGTTGGATCCTATTGACCTGACCGCAACGTACGAAAAGTTAGAGGGATTGTTGTCAGTCATATCCCAACGCCTGCCTTGATGATGAGGTTTAGAAGGAGGCTGACACATGCAAGTGCCAACAAGCCAAAAGCCAACGCGGTCTCTTCCGAAGACGGCCCGACCCACAGGCAGGCGATGACTTTCCTAACGCGCACAATGAGCCAATCTACCAGCGGTGTCCCGGCGCGATTGAAGGCCATGAGCCACTCAGAGTTGAATCGATATGCAGCCAATCTGAGCAGCATAAAGATCAAGAGCACATCCAGGGCAATCGTTACAAGGTGGATCAGGCCACACAGCAAACCTGCAATCAGCACCATCTTAGTCTCCTCCAGCAGTCTGTGAGGCTTCGCATTCGTTTTCTTCTGATGGGTTTCGATCATCGTCTGCATTCTCAATGGTGTTGCCCTTCGCGAACGTGAATCTGCCGATGCGTCCCTCACCGTTGATCAAGTTGGTTTGAGGACCTTCATCCCCTACACTCAAGTAGCCCTTGATTCCACATACGGGACATTTGGGGACTGGAGGGCAGGAGGCTGCGACCAGCTGGCAGTTCTGCCGATCATAGTGCAGGAAATCCTTTCCATCTATTCCCTCACCGAAGACGACGCGGAGGAACTGAGATACTGCCAGATGGGCAGTCACACCGTTGAGATGAGACACCGAGGCCGTTGGTGTTTCATCACTGCCACGGACATAGCCAACACGAGCCCGTTGTCGCTGCCGATCATCAGGCATGAGGTCCAGTGCCGCTTCGCTTGCGTCAATCATTCCCGAGCAGATAAGGCAGCCTGTTTTGCCTGGAATTACCACTCGGACCTGGCCCACTGCTTCGAAGGTGTCGTTTTCCGGTATGATCTCTGCGCTGAGGTCCAGATAGACAACCTGATATCGGCAGGCTATCTGGTTCATTATCTTCCGCGCGCCATCGTTATCGAGCGCACCGACGATGACATTGGCTTCTTTGGCAACGTGCTGCATGCGCTCGCTGGCAACGCTGTCGCAGTAGCAAGAGACGTTTAGTTCTGGAGCTTTGCGTTTGGCATATTGCTGGGCGACGACAGCCTTGGCTTTCCCTATATCTTCCGGGGTGGCGTACGGAATCCGTGGCAAGTTCGAGGCTTCGTAACGGTCGTCATCACAGCTTCTGAGCCATCCTCCATTTCGCCCAACGCCGAGACCCACGAGGCTTTGCCATATAGCGGCACCATTGCCGCCAAGGCCGGCTAAGAACACTTTTAGTTTCCCCAGCAAAGTCTGTTTCCAGCCTGGAATAATACGGTGCCGGGCGTAGGGGTCCTCGCCAGTCTGCGTCGGCTGGTCATCTTCGCAGAGGATCTCCATAGGTGAGCCGATGATCTCAAGTCGCTTAACAGGCTCAAAACAGTGTTTCTTGCGATTCCAAACGTGGGCTTGGAAATGTTTCAGGTCTCGCCCAAAGACTGTCATGAGCATTGTGGTAGGCTGTGGCAGACGTTTGGACAGATAGAGCGCAGCCTTCTTGCCGTGGTAGTTGTCGATGGCACTGAATTGGGGCGTTTCTGTGAATGGATGCGTGTGGTCATCGCCGACATCCATTCCAGTGTGATGAGCGAGGCCGTAGATGCGAGTTTGAAACTCACGTGCCGGTTCGATCGACACGGACGATTGATTCCTCAATTCCTCAGGATCAGGTACCAAGTTCAATCTGTTGATGTAGACCGTGTAGTCACGACCGGTTGCTCGCGTGAATAGTGTGAACATTTGGCTCTCATTGTTTCCGGCGGCTAAGAAATGTCGTCTCTTCACTTCGAAGTCAGCCCTTGAGATACGAATAATATTCTGTTCTTGCATGGGTCTCTCCTATCTTGGATTTGTCATATCCGTTCGCAGAAGCTCAAAGAACGTGATCAGGTCATCATGGCAGGGATCCCAATCGATATGCTCATAGCACCACCACCCCCAGTAGTTGTCGGGGTCCTCTGCGGGGCCAACTTCCTTGTGGAAATCTTTCGGCTTGCGCCCTCGGTACTTCAACCGTCGCGGCAAAAATATGGAAGATTCACCGACACCTGGCGGGCTCTCAGGGTAGTCTGGAGGTATTTCCAGGAGAGCCGGGACCGTTGAGAAGTTATAACCGGGGGGTAGATTGAAATCCTTCACAAAGAGATGCCGGCAGTCGTCATCTATCGCCACTGGATACGCGTAGGAGAGGGCAATCACATCGTCCTCGAGGACCCTCATATTTATGGGACACCCTCGTATAGCTATCGGCGCGTCCCTATAGTGGTCCTCAGGATTGACCATGACTTCTCCGCGTCTGGGCAGTAGAGTGTTTGCACCAGAGTGATGCTGCTGGATCAATACTCGGTGCGGCGAGATGCCTGCAGCCTCTCGCAGTTCTTCAACACTCATTCGTCCGTTCCGGATCTCACGCTCTACTCCACCAACAAACATACGAGCCATTGTCTTACTCCTGTTGCCTTAACTCAGATCAATCTTGATAATCGCAGCCTTGAGGGACATGCGGGTCAATCGGCTGGTCTACAATAGACGCTCATAAGTCGTTGACGCGCCTCTCATGCTGCCTCCGAAACCACGAGTGAATCATATGTCACTCACGTCAAGCTTCACTTGGCTGGCGTCACCTCCCTTCATCTGCGGTTACACAGGATCCTGACAATAGTGATGTAAACCAGTGCGAATATAAGAAGCGCGTTCACGAGCTGGCCGACTGGGGGCATGTCGTGAAACACGTCGGCGAAGAAATGATAAATACTTGTGGCAAAAGCGAAGACTGTGTCTAAGCGGGAAAGCAGTACAATGATCAACAATATCGTAATCAGTTTGGCAGTGCTGATGGGGCGCATTGTCGTATTCTCCATTTTTTTGAACTACCTGTGGGATTGACGACGAAGTAGCTTGCTGAACTGCCAATAGTCCAGTTTGGCCAATAGCGCTGGTTCAAGGTCACCAGCACGGCAGTATGCCTTCACGGCATCCCGAAGCTTATGGTCCCGACAGAGAAAGACGATTCGTGAGAAGTCCGTGCCGGTATACTTGGTGGCGTTTGCTAAAATGTTCGTGACGGAAAGGGTCACCTCATAGGCGCAGCGGATTCCGTCGTGACCCAACGTCATCAGATCAGCCGTGGCGCCCGACGTACCAATCTTGAATTCGGTTTTCACGCTCTTTATCGATGGATTCTTCGCCAGATGGAACTTTGCCCATTCGGTATAATACGAATGTTCCACGGAGGTCAGATCATAGGGGCACGGAAGCCCGAACGCCTCGAATAGTCTTGGGGTCGGAATGAGATAGGTGCTGGCGCCGGCCGAGGACTCCAGTATGAGCCCCTTCTCGCAGCCGCTAGTCTTTTGCTTTTCAAACTCTCTGGCCGAGATTCGAAGACGCTGTATAATGCTTCTGACATTGCCGTAGGGGTAAACGAGAAGGTCATAGCAGAGCTTCATGAATGTTGGGGCTGCTCCATCCAGATAGGGGTGAACGTAATTAGGTGACTGCGTTGCTGAGGTCGACGGCTGGGAGTCGACATCTTCCGGGACGTCGGCAGACAACGATTGTGCCCTAGAGGGCTCAATGGCTGTCAGAGGATGCCAAGGTTCCAACGGAAAATGGGCCACATTGTCAGACGTCAACGTTGATCTCTCATCGGCGCCGGCGACGTCGATCTCTGGAATAACGCCGTGAATCGGGTACGGATACTTCGGATGACCGGCCGGACAAAAACACACACACTCTCGAGTCTGAAGACGACCGAGCATTTCCTTTTGTGCTTGGCTCAGTGACATGGCCGTTGCCACTTCATTCTGATTTCCTCGACCCTGGATGCTGCCCACCACCAGCCAGAAATGGCACAGCTGTTTAATGTCATCGAGGACGGATGCCGCGGATTGATCGATGAAAATGGCACCATACCCAGAGCTTCTCAGAACCTTTAGAATGTGCATCCACGGGCCAAACCGGGGCCCTGGACCAAAGGTGCTACTGGGCTTGCTCAAGAAGGCAGACGCATCGTCGATGACCGTAAGGTGGTGCAGCTGGGTCGTTTCGCGGTCTCGGGCGGAGTGACGCATGTAAAGGAACAAGTAGAGCCCAAGAAACTGAGACTGAACACCACTCAAATACGGGCACGGCATCACGTACCGGCCCTTAAGAACCTGGTCTAATGGAAGGCCGCGTCTGGTGGTAAACAGCTGACTCTTTTCCGAACCGATTAACAAACTCAAGGCGGTCTCTGCGCTTGTTCGGTAATTGGCTCGCTTACCTTTTTGTGAGTGACATAGGCGCAGGCACCGCTTCACATCCTTCAAACACAGAGACGTATCTTTGCCCGTCGTCTCTATATACTGTTGACGTTGCCGAAGCGCGATTTGACTGGCTTCGACCAGCAGGTCCAGGCCAAATTGGACGCCGGTGACTTGCGCTGCGGCCTCCATCACTGTAAACAGCCAGTCCTGCCAACTCACTCCAGGAGGGGGATTCAAGTCTAGGGAGAGGAGATCAATCACCTGTGAACGGATCGATGCGGCGTAACGTCGCCAGGAGTTCTTTGGGTCCAGAATAAGTAGAGGGCAAGAACTCTGCTTGACGACATTCCGGGCCGCTGAACTCTTCCCGCTCCCCTGACGACCGAAGATCAATGCGTCGAGGAGGAACAGATCCCAATCTACATTAAGTGGGAATCCGCTATTCGCTTGATCAAGGACATGGACGCCACGACCGTTGTTGTTGATCTGATCAGCAGTAGCGTGCGGCATGAACGGATTTTCGCAGGCTACTTTACGCACCTTATACTCTTCGATGACCGACACGAGATGAGCAATTGCCCTTTGACGTCCCTTTTCGGTGCCGACTTTTGCAAGGCGCACATGTTGTTGGACAACAGGATTGTTCCACCTATTGATTTGACGCAGGATCGCCTCTAACTTCAGAAGAACTGGATCTTGTCGAAAGACTTTGAAACGTGACAGTCGAGAGCCTATTTTGTCATGCGGTGATGGTCTGGGAGCATCTGGTTCTACCATAGGCCCGATCCTCCAAGCACGATATGGCTGACTACAATAGAAATGAGGTAAGGTGATTGGCCCAAGCCGCAAATCACCTTGTACGCCAAGATTGGTGAGAAGAATACCGAAAAAGAACCAGGCCATCGGCGTTCTGGCTTTTTCAATCATCATCGGAGTCTCCTCTACGGCGTGATTTCGACGAGGTGTTGTCGTCGGCAAGAAGCCAGGTAGCAGCATTTACAGTCTGGTAGAAAAGCCGCTTACGCTCAGCTTTCTTGAAGCACTCAGGGCAGAGCAATTTCTGCCCTTGGGCATCGGTAAAGGTTCGAGTATGCCTCTTGCACAGGTTTTGACGACCGCAGTTGTCACAGTGACTCGCACAACGCGTGCAATATAACGAGAGTCCATCTGCCTGAGCCAGCGACACAGCGTTGCGGCTCCGTAGTTCCTGTGCTTCAACGTCGCAGTCGTGACAGATACCTCCAATGCCACGATAAATACGATTTGGCGTCACTACCTCCTCCAAGGATGAGGCGAGGTGTCCACATCCGCATCTGATGTTTCTCTCGCGTTCCAGCGTGACCATTTCCCCGTTGGGCATTTGGCCCACTCTCGCGTCTTGCCCAATCCACCGAACCGTCCCATCAATGGGTTGACCGGAAATCTGCGTCTCAATCCCTGTGAAACCGGGGGACAGATCATCAACGAACTCCGGTGCCTCGGGCTGGGGTCGGCATCGCGCCACGGGCGGTTTCGTAAAACCTCTGAAGAAATACAGGAATATTTGTCGTAGGCATTTCAGCGGACTCATTCGATTTGTCCTTACGGCCAGGGGAAAAACAGATGGGCTCGGAGACTGCCGATAAGACGATAACAGGACATTACAACGAAATAGGCGAGCGTCGCTGCGCCCGCAGCGCCGGCGACAAGCAGAGATCCCTGGATGACGGCGATCAGGGCGTCGCTGATTGACTCGAGTATCTGCTTAATCATGAGTGGCTTCCTAATCACGTGCATGTGGTGTGTCATGTCGTCTGACGCACTCCAAGCTGCCGATCCGGCCTGTCACATTTCTGTTGAAATCAACGATCTTTGCATCAAAGGCGCAAGGGATCCTGAAAGCACGTTTCAATGACAGCAGCTTTGGCGTGGCCAAACAAGGCGCGTGTCCGTCATTCCATGGCGTACCATGGTTCAAAACGGACCGACCTGGACCGGGCGGTATGTGGACGTAGCTCCGCTGACAGATCATAGGGGCTCGCCTCCACCGGGTAGAAACTGAGTATACTCTTTTGACTCCTCGTCACTTGGGTGCGGATCGAGCTCTCGAAGCGCCGCGTCGCACCCAACCACTGCTTTGTCAAACTCTTCCTTAGCCCAGACTTGCACGTAGTAATCTTTGCCGATGAGGACAACCGTAATACCTGCTGAAATCCCGGCTAGATGGTGAGCTTCTGCAGGAAGAGATATTCGCCCTTGACGATCCCATTTAATAGGCTTGAACGGATTAAGATAGGCAACGGCGCCGGGGTGGGTCTTGAGCACGGGAAACTGGGACTGCAAATCCTCCTTCCAACGATCCCAGAATGGCGCGGGACAGAGGATTAGCGCCTTGGTCAGAGGGATGCGACCGGGATAGAGACTGAATAGGGATGGCCTTGCTGAGCGCAGCGTGTGCACGATATCGGCAGGGAGCTTGATCCGGCCACCGTCGAGCACGGTTACTTCCCGCTGGCCGATAAGGTTGACTAAACCCTGTTGTTTCTTCGACTTCATGGCTTAGTTGCGTCCGTTCTACGTGCGATCGAGTGAACCTCTCAGGCGGATGCGCGTCGGCCCATCAGCTTGATAAACCTGGGGAACGCTCGCTGTTTAAGGGTATGCACTGCAGATTTGGCAATGTCCTTAAATCTGTGGTGACCGCGACGTGACTGCGCTACTTGATGTCTCGACGAATCTATCGCCATCGATACATGAGGGATAGCTTCATGCCTAGTTGCACTAGATGCTAAACCTGCGCATTGTTCTTGTATTACTGATTTGGACTTTCGATTTGCCTGAGCCAGGATCTCGGCGGCTCGTGTGGCCAACCGTGGGCTGACGGAACAACGCTTAGATCGATTGAGATTTGCCCGCATCCTTCGCTGAATCCAGCGAGGGCAGGGTGTATTTGGAATGGACTCTGTAAACGATGTCCTGAACTTGCGTCTCGGGATGTCGCGTTTCTGTCTTGTCATGGTGTTTTCTCCTTCGTCTGTGGTCATAAGGATTGACTCCGCGCGGCGGGCTCGACATGATGGAGTGAGCCGGCTGCATTTGCGTGCTGTCCGGTGGAGGCCGGCAAAGCTTTCCACGGCGCGCCGGCCTCTTTTATGCGTACTTAATCGTCCACCTATCCCAGATCCTTTGGAGTTAATACTGCTTTTACACAATGGCTCACTTGCGACCGTTTCGCTTGAGAAGACCTAACCGAGGCCGAACGTCAGGGCGAAACTTGTCGATAAACTCGTTTTGTTCTTCCCTGAGATAGTCTGGGTCAATTTCTTCTGGTGATCGAATAAGCTGAATGTGGATGGTCTTGATGTTCCCTTTGCGCGATGGTGGTCGGGGCGGAGTCTGGTCAGGATGCCAGAACCCGACTACTTTATCGTCCTCATAGACACAGAGCCGGTACGCCTCGCAGAGGGTGATGGGACTGACTCCGAGCGAGTCAGGCGTGAAGCAGTTGAAGCCGGCGGCAAACGACATGAGATACTGCTGTTCAGTGATATTTAGACGATCTCGCGATAGGAGACAACGTGAAGGCTCCAAGACCATGGTGTCATGAAGTTCATGAGCCTCCTGCTGCATTTCTGCGACCGTTTCCTTGAGCTCGTGAATAGCTGCAGTTGGATCCTCTTCACTGTCAAGAATCTGATCTAGTTGCTCTAAGCCGCGCTTCACTTGGTCACAGGTTACCGAATGCGACTGCAGCATCTGCGTCCAGTTGCGTTCTCGTTTCTTCTTCATTCTCGTTTCCTTTCATAAGAGTTTTCATTTCGTGCCATGTTGAATGCGGTCATTCCCACCATGCCTTTCGAATCGTCTTGAGGACGACGGTGAATCCTCTGCACGCGAGGTTCCAATGCAAAGCCCGGATCTTGGCCAGAGGAGGTTCTGGAAGACGGTTCTTCCTGGAATCGTAGCCCAACCAGATCAAAGAAGGCTGAATGTCGTTGATCCAGCTCACGAGAACCTCAACGTCGAAATCTAGGACCGGTTCGATCGTGACCATCTTGTTCCGGTGACGCACGTTCAAGAAATCCTGATAACGCTCGGACGGAACTGGGGCCTTTGAGATCTTACCGTAGCCATCGTCCCGGTTGGTTTCGATGGTCGTGCCGAGGATCACGTTGTCTGGATACTTGACTCTATCAAATGTGTGCGAATTCTTTGACTGGAGCAGAAAGGTTCTGACGGCATCGTGGCGCATCCGATCGAGGATCCTCTGAAGATACTCGATCGCGCAGAAAGCAATGTCGCCATTGGAGCAGGTGAAGATAAACTGGCCGGGACGAGTTTCGGGGAGTGGCTGGACGAGGCGCTCCGGATGCTCGTGGGGGATGAACCTGTAGCACCTCTCACAGTGGTTCTTGGCCCACCGTTTCAACTGTAGCTGGAAGGATGATTTGCAGTAACGGCAATTGTACTTGCATCCGGCGCAGGGATTCCATTGCGCGACCGACGCCGAGTACATATTAGACCGTATTGGCATAATCTGTACCTCCACTCACGATGATTAAGGGGGCATCGTGACCCCGAAGGTCAATGAACGGTAGTACGGTTACTTCGACAGAGGAAATAGCGGTAGGGAACTCTCCAGACCGCACCTATTCCGACTGCTCGTGCTCCTGAGACGCCTGATCGTCCTCGTGGACATCGTCCTGCTCGCGCACCCACTGCCCGCACCTCTCGCATCTATGCACTGTCTGCTGACTGAACTCTCCGGCCATACGACTCAACGTGTGTCGCTGCCTGAATGTAAGGTCTTCATCGTGCGTGGCCACACGCGATAGGGCGTTGAAAACGTCATATTGCGTTCCCGTTTGGCCCAGTTCATCTTCGTGAATCGCGCGTTCGATCGCGTTCAGCATCCTGTCGTTCAGGGAGAACCGCGTTCGCTGCTGCCGGAGATACTCGGTCGGCATTTGATCCTTTTGAAGCAAGCCTTTGATAGCTTCTATTTTCTCAGGCAATTGCGACCATGCCTGACTCAGCAAGTGATCCAACTGGCGCAGCATGTCGGCCTCATCAAAGCGACCGTTGGCCAACCGGCGAGTGCGTAGTTGCCGATCTTCTTGACATACATGAATGGTCACGCCGTTGGTGCAAACAAGCCGCCGGAGGTAGCATGAGACCCGCGTGCCCGCTGTGCCGGAAAGATGGTGGACGATGTCTATATCGCCATTGATGATGTCCCCTGGCCGGGGCTGGTCTTCTATATCAGGTGAGAAGAGGCTGAGCCAGAGTCGTCCTGGTGTTGAATCACACCGAGCTACCTGTATCTGCTCAGATGATAGCCCTTCCGGTAGTGAGGTTTGGATGACCCCTATGACCTTCGAGGGCGAGATTCGAAGGAGCTGCGGATCATCAAATCCAACGAAGCGCTTCTCGGCGTCGAGACGCACGCGAATATGCCGCGGCAGTTTACCGTCAGAGACAGCTCGGCGCCAGCATCCATTGAATAAGGATGACTGCAGCCCCGGGGGCAATTCTCGATAGAAGGTTCTCGGGATACGCGTCCATTCGGCCAGTACATCCAAAGTCTCGAATGGAACACGGAATCGATTCTTACCGGTATCGAGGTAACCTGCATCAGTCAGGCCTACGTTCTCAGACGGTACGCGGTAGCTTCGGAAGGCCCCGTAGGTTTCCTCTATTTTCTCAGTTAATTGGATTAGATTGTCCATGGCAACTCCTTCGTCTTAATGCGAACTGTCGGGCTCAACATGACACTCTTATCTGCTGAGTTGGTAGGCGGCGGACGAGTCTATCGGCTTGCTTCGGAAACTGAGGCTTACTTGGATGGGTTGCTGTTCTTAGCTTGTAAGTCAGCCCAATCCCCTGTCCACGAAGCCTGTAAGCTTCGTGCGCGAACGACTAGACCCAAAACAAGCGTGTTGTTCGATGCTGGGATGAGTTGCGGGCGGCGGT
>CAYPZL010000038.1:0-35945 GCA_964415045.1 uncultured Pirellulales bacterium
TCGGACAAACTGGTCGAATTCCTTGAATTAACACACCATTCTACGCGAGCACCCTCTGGAGGTCCAGTAAATGCTTACTGCTAAAGCCATTATGAACACACACGTGATTACCGTGCCCGAAAATGAGGACATCTACGAGGCCATCCGCATCATGGTCCTGAACAATATCACGGGCCTGCCCGTGCTGCGTGAAGACGGCTCGCTGGCCGGCATCGTGACAGAGAAGAACGCCCTGAGGCTCCTGTGCCACCCGGACGAAACCCCCGGCGCGGTGTCGGACTATATGACCACGGACGTTACTTCCTTCAGCCCCGACGACAATCTCAGCGATATCGCCGCCTGTTTCATGGCCCATTGCTTCCGGCGTGTTCCTATCGTCGAAGACGGCAAGCTCGTCGGAATCGTCAGCACCAAAGACATCATCCGACACATCGCCGACCTCAAAAACGAAGATGAGCTTCTCAATTCGGACAGTCTCCTCGAAATCATGTATTGAGACCGCAGCCAGGCCCGCGAAACAGGAGAAAATGACGTCGCCAGATGTCCGGCGACCGGCTTTTTTCTGCCGCCCCATGTCCCTGCCTGCTATAATGGAGCCGTTGTGGTTCGATCGAAATGGTGATTGTACTTCGCTGGAGGCGCTGCCGTGGGACACAGGCACAGAGGATTCACGCTGATCGAGCTGCTGGTGGTGATTGCGATCATCGCTCTGTTGATGGGGATTCTGCTGCCGGCGCTGAGCCGGGTCCGCAAGCAGGCCCGGACGGTGTATTGCCTCAACAACCTCAGGCAGATGGGCCTGGCGATGCACGCCTACGCCCAGTCCAACGACGACTACATCCCCCGTGCCCTCGATCACCCTGCGAAGTGGATCCTGGCCTTCATGCCGTATCTGGGTACGAAGTACCAGACGGAGACGGACTACCGCGAGGTGGACGTGTATCAGTGTCCCTCGTTTCCCCGCAGCGGCGCCGGACGCAACGGACATCTCAACGCCCGGCAGACCGTGGATTACGTCATCAACGCCTGGGACATGGACGATCCCGGTCTGGCAAGCGGCAACCAGGGAAACCAGAAGGACGAACCGACGAAGCTCAGCAGCATCCGGCAGCCGGGGCAGCGCATCTATTTGGCCGACAACGAAGCCGGAAACTGGCGGCCCGTCATCACGGACGAGGACGAATTGCACGTCGCCTCCCGGTTCAACCTGCTCGACGTCTGGTCTGCAACGCACCTGCCGGCCTCCGATCAGACATCGACCGGCAGCAATCTCGTCCGCCGCGTCGCCCAGAACCGCCATCGCAATAAAGGCTGCAACAACCTCTTCTTCGACGGCCACGCCGACTGGCTCTCCAAAGACGACAACACAACTCTCTACTGGTGCGGCGTCGAATTGCGCTGATGCTCGAGCAGGACCATCGGCTCACCCGGGCGGAAAATCGCTCGAATCCAGAAGAAGTGTGAGTAACGGGCCCGTTCTGCGCATAATACTCTGTGAAAGCCGGCAATAGCGGAATCCGAGGATCGCATGGCAAAGCAGGTCGATCGACAATCCGGGGCGGCCCTGGCCGATGGCGACACGGAGGCATGGCGTGTCTTCCTGGCCCGCCAGATACCCAAACTGTACGGGCTGTTTATGAATCGTTGGCCCAATCCCGCCCTCGCCGAGGAACTGGTCCAGAAGACCGTCTTCGACGCGGTCCGGGGCCGGCAGACGTTCGATCCGGCCAAGGGCGATCCGGCCCAGTGGCTGGCCGGAATCGCCCGGAACAACATCCGCCTGGAGATCCGCAAGCGGGCGGCCAGGCCCGGCGTCAACGGCGACATCGCCCGCTACCTCGACGAGATCGACCGCAGGCCCCTGCCGAACGAGGTCCTCGAACGGAAGGAGACCGCCCGCCAGAACGTGCTCTTCGGTGACGCCAAGGCAGCCTGGATTCACTCGCCCTGGGAGAGCAGGCTGCCGCGACCGAAAGACTTGCAAAGGTCAAGGAAAAGTACGCATGGACGGGACAACCCGTCGAGATTTCCTGCTACTCAGTGCAGGTCCCCGGCGAGTTGCGAGTCAAGATGGATCGAGCCGGTTTCGGGCCACCGATGGCCCACGGCGGAACCACGCCGCCCAACGGCGAACCCGTCGACGCCATGTTCTTCAAGAGCTACGGCGTCAATCCGTTCATCGACACCGAGGACGACCATCTCTCGACCTTCGCCACGGACGTCGATACCGGAAGCTACACGGTGGCCCGCCGGTACCTGCACGAAGGGCACCTGCCGCCCAGCGAGGCGATCCGCGTCGAGGAATTCGTCAACTACTTCGATTACGCTTACCCCGCCCCGGAAGAGGACGTCTTCGCCGTTTACATGGAAGCGGCCCCCTGGGCGTTCGGGCAGGGCCGCAAGAACAGCCACCTGCTGCGCATCGGCCTCCAGGGGCGCAAGGTCTCTGACGAAGCCCGCAAGCCGGCGGTGCTGACCTTCGTCATCGACGTCTCCGGCTCGATGGGCCGCGAGAACCGCCTCGGGCTGGTCAAGCGGAGCCTGCGCATGCTGGTTGAGAACCTCCGCCCCGAGGACCGGATCGGAATCGCTGTCTACGGCAGCCGCGGACGTAAGGTCATGGACCACCGGAGCCTTGACGAAAAGACCGACATCCTGGCCGCCATCGAATCGCTTTGCACCAGCGGCTCCACCAACGCTGAGGAAGGCATCCGCATCGGCTACGAGATGGCCCGCAACGCCTTTCGCAAAAGCCATATCAATCGCGTTATTCTGTGCTCCGACGGCGTCGCCAACGTCGGTCTTACCTCGGCCGACGATCTCTTCAAAGTCATCGCCGATGAAGCGAAGAAGGGCATCCTGCTCTCGGCCGTGGGCTTTGGCATGGGCAATTACAACGACGTCCTGCTGGAGCGGCTCGGCGACAAGGGCAACGGCCACTACGCCTACGTCGACACCATCGCCGAGGCACGCCGCATCTTCGAGCGCGACTTGACCGGCACCCTCCAGGTGATCGCCCGCGAGGTCAAGGTCCAGGTCGATTTCAACCCGAAGGTGGTGCGAAGCTACCGCCTGATCGGTTATGAGAATCGGGACGTGCCGGACGAGAAGTTTCGCGACGACGACTACGACGGGGGCGAGATCGGCGCCGGGCATACCGTCACCGCCCTCTACGAGCTCAAGCTCTGGCCCGACAAACGCGGCACCGTCGCCACCACGCGCGTCCGCTACCAGGACGCCGACGACGACCACGTGACCGAGTTCGAGCAGACCCTCGATCGCGGCGATCTCCACGCCGAGTTCGACGACGCCGGCGACCGGTTCAAGCTGGCCGCCACGGTCGTCGAGTTCGCCGAGATCCTCCGCAAGAGCTACTGGGCCAAAGGCGCTTCTCTGGAGGCGGTGCTCCGGCGGGCCCAGCAGGTCAGCCGCCGGCTTGAAGGTGACGCCAGGGTCATCGAGCTGGTCGATCTCATCGCCAAAGCCGAGGCTCTCCTGCCCGCCGGCGATGCCACCGCCGCCGAGCCCGACGACGAGGAGCAGTAACATCGAAGGCCGAAACCGGGGCTGTCGGAGGGCAGCCCTGCTTTTCCCGCCGCCCCGCCTACCCGGGATTCCGCCTGATCCCCCCCCGCAGAGAAAGTTTCGCGAATTCCGTCCAAAATCTCTTGCAATCGGCACCGCGCTAGTGTAAAGTGCCGCTCGGATAACGGCTGGCACATTCGTGTCGGCCGGTTCCACTTCCGGCCCGCCGGGAGATTCATGGGCGATTAGCTCAGCTGGCAGAGCAGCTGACTCTTAATCAGCCGGTCGCAGGTTCGAATCCTGCATCGCCCATTCGCGTAACTTCCTTCGAAAAAGAGACTTGCACGAAGCCCATTCGACTTCGACTGTTTCACCGAAACGATGCCGAAATCGTGGATAGGTAGTGCGGACGGGTGTCGCGCGCATTATTCCGGCTCATCCGGTTTTTGGGTACTTTTTGAATCGACACCAGGCAAAGACCGGGGACGCTGTCCCCGGACCCCTGGCATTTTTCGGTTTGCGCCAGCAGCATGATAGAAGCAAGGCGATGCCAGCGCCAACGTTCGCATCGCCCATGCCACTGGACTGCGGCGGCGCTCAGGATGCTTGCCAGCAGAGCGCTATCCTCCACAGCAGCGGTTCCCCCGGTACGCCGGGGCCACGGTCGTTCGCGCCAAAGGGCAGACCCGGGATTGGGGATTTCGGATTGGGAATTCGTCCTTGCGGGTCCGCGAAATGCTGGGGGGCGGAATGTCAAACGAAGCCAATCTGCGCGGCCCGGGCGGTCGGCGGGCATCGCTTGCCTTCCCCGGGTGGCCGGCGGAGCGCCGGGGCCGGGAGTGTCAAACGAAGCCAATTTGCCGCCGGCGGGAGGACGCCGCGGAGGCGCCGAAAACAGACACATGAATGTAAATGCAACTGAAACACAGAGTTACACGCCCTGCCCTGTGCCCTGTGTGTCTCCAGGGTGAAGGGGCGGGCCAGCGAAATGTGTTTGCGTTTTGTTGGGGGTTGGGTATACATGGTGGCAGCTATGAATGGGGTGGTGGCGCCCCCGTGGTACATTTTGGCGTGCCGGCTGCGTGTGGCTCAGGTCGCGCCGGCCGAGCGCTGGAAAGGAGTTCAAGATGGCCAAGGGAATCGTGGTTTACTATTCGCGCAGCGGTAATACGCAGGAGATGGCCGAGACGATCGCGCGGGCGATGAACGAGGCGGGTCTGAGCACGGAGTGCAAGCCGGTGGACAAGGTGCAGGCCGACGATCTGCCGGGCTACGACGCGGTGGTGATCGGCTCTCCCTGCTACTACGGGCAGATGGCCGCCCCGATCAAGCAACTGATCGACGACCTCGTCAACCGCCACGGGCAGCTCAACGGCAAGGTTGGGGCCGCATTTTCCAGCTCCGCCAACGTCGGCGGCGGCAGCGAAACGACCGTTGTCGGCATCCTGGAAGCGATGTTGATCGCCGGGATGGTAATCCAGGGGGACCCTCAGGGAGCTCATTACGGCCCGCTGTCGATCGGGCGCCCGGACGAGAAGGTCCAGCAGCAATGCGAGCGTCGGGGCCAGCGCGTCGCCGAGCTGGCCAACAAGCTTTTTCCGTAGCCGGTTGGGCCCGAATGGGAAACCCGTTTTTTGCGGCAAAAAACCCATTTTTCTTTGACAAAGGATTGTCGGACCATTAGGTTTTGTGCAGTTTCAACCCAGATTCAGGGAGGATTACATAGATGCAAGAGTACGAAGATCTGAAAACGTTGGTCGCCGAAATCGAAGTGGACGTCAACAAAGCCGAGGGAGGCAACAAGGCCGCGGGCACCCGGGTGCGCAAGCAAATGCAGGACATCAAGCAAGCCGCCCAGAACGTCCGCAACCGAATTCTCGAAATCAGATCGACCGAATAGGCGCAGGAGTAACCTGTTCGCCAACCCTTTGTGCGCCGTGCGGTTCTGCGTTCGACGTGAACCGTCCCGTTCGGGCTTCATTGTCTATTGGTGTGCCGGGACCGTCGTGGTTTCGTGCACTCGCAATCTCCGTACCGAGGTTTTTCATGCCACCACCGCTGTTGTTTGACCTGTCCGAATTCAACCTGGATGCCCCGCCCGTGTTCGACAAGGAGGCGGTTTGCAAGGTGAACCCGCAGCGGTACGAGATGCAGCACCTCGACGGGATTCTCTGGTACGACCTCGACAAGGCGTCGATCCTCGGTTATAAGGACGTTACGGACCAGGAGTTCTGGGTTCGGGGGCACATTCCGGGCCGGCCCCTGATGCCGGGCGTCATCCAGATCGAGGCGGCGGCGCAATTGCTCAGCTTCTTCGTCAAGCAGATCTACAAGGAAGAGGGCTTCGTCGGGTTCGGCGGCATCGACAAGGCCAAGTTCCGCTCCGTCATCGAACCGGGCAGCCGACTCTATCTGCTCGGGCACATCACCCAGGCGCGGCGCGGCAGGAAATACGCCTGCGACGTGCAGGGCGTCGTGTCCGGAACGCTGGTCTTCGAAGCCAGCATTTCCGGAATGCGCGTCTGAGTGACACGGCAACGGGCCTGCCGGTCCGTTGCCCGGCCGAGGGACAATCCGGACCCGCATCGATTACCGACGCCGCATCCGGCCCATTGTGGCAGCCTCGCCGACGGCGCCGAGCGCGGCTTGCGGCGAGAGCGTATATGCGCTACACCAATTCCACTTTGTCCATTTTTGCATGGACGGGACTCGCTTTGACCAGCTCGATCTCGTTTTCCTTGAACTGCCGGATGATCTCGAGGTTGATCCGCGTCCGCGTCTCCAGATTGGAGGCTTCGGGCTTGACCCAGTACAGCAGCATGATGTCGCGCGAATACTCGGTAATGGCGAAGAAGCCGGTCACAACCTTTTCGCGCGTATCCGGATCGGCCTCGGCAATTCCCTTGAGGACCTCCATGGCCCGCACGATTTGCCCGTCATCCATGTCCGGGGTCAAACGGTAGACGGAAAAGATCTGCCGGCCGTTTTCGGTTTCGACGTTGACCACGTCATCCTTTGAAATCAACTGGTTCGGGATCGTAACGATTCGTCCTTCATACCGGGTCCGGATTCTCGTGCTTCGCAGGCCCACGGACACGACGACACCGTCATAGTCGCGCACCTGAATCCGGTCGCCCACCTTGAAGGGCTTGTCAAGAAAGATGGCGATACTGCCGAAGAAGTTCCCCACCGTATCCTGGGCTGCCAGGGCAAACGCCAAGCCGCCGATGCCGAGGCCCCCCAGGATCGCGAAAACGTTGTACCCGGCGTTGTGCACGACCATGATCAGGGCAATTGTCCAGACCGAAACCTTGATCCCCTTGCTGATGATGGGAACCAGGAGGTCGTCGAGCTCGCTCTCGGTCTTCTCGGCCAAGGGGATGAGGTACTCCTTGATCAGCGAGTCAAACACACGCGTGATGAGCCAGGCCCCGTTAAGGATCAAGACCGCCTCGATGATATTACCGACGACTTTGGCGGCGGCGTCCGTCATGGTCAGTACGCTTACCCCGTACCAAATGCCGAGGACAACGACCGCCAAGACGATCGGCTCCTCCAGCATATCGACGAGGATGTCGTCCAGTTGCGTTCGCGTCCTGGCGGCCATTCGCTTGACCGTCTTGCCGATCAGCCAGTACAGGGTTTTCCCCACCACCAGCGCGACAACGATAATCAAAGCCGCATAGAGCCAGTCAAAGACGTTGTTACCGGCAAAATGGATTTCTTTATACCAAGGCACGGTTTATTGATTTCCTCCGATAGAATTCTCTTCCAGGTGACCGGACTCCAGCAGGATGCTGATATCCGGGCGCCGGAGCCTCTGGTCCAGCTCTTTCAACCGCTCCTCAATCTCGGCCAGCGCGGCGGCATAATAGTGCTCGGTGTGGAAGAAGAACCGTGCGGTGTCGGCATCGATCACGTGAATCTGCTCGGGCTTGAGCTCGGGCATGAGCAGCACTTTGCCGACGCTGAAGTTTCGCAGCCGCATCTGACTGTCTCCGCCGTTAAGCACCGCGATCCTCTTTAACACCAGCGCACGCCGCAGACGGAGAACATCGGATTCATTTTGAATCAGGATGGTATGGCGCTTCTGCCCGTCGGGCAAGGGCTGATTCAGCTCCCACAGCTTCGTCCCCCACGCGTCGCGGTCCGGGCAATCGACCATACTGATATCGGGAATCGGCTCACTGCCGAGACGACCCTCTTCCAGCGAATTGCGGTCGTAGCGGTAGGTAATCGCCAGGGCCTTATCCCCGAAATCCTTCATCCCGTCCATGCCCTCGTCCCGCAGCAACGCCTCGAGGAACTTCACATTGTAACCGCCGACCTGCTGGCTATCGAAGTAAATGATGCGTGAGTCCTTGACGATATCGGCGGTATTGAGGCGTTTGATCACCTCATAAATCATGCGCGTGACAAAGATCGATTCGCCCGGCACGCTGTCGCGGACGAAGGAGCGGAACGGCTCGTCCTGCGCCAGGCGGAAGTTCTTCGCCGCCACCTCTCGCGCCATGCTCCGATAGGTTGCGATCCGCCGGTTCTCCAGCAGGAACGTCAGATCGAAAACGTCCTCGCTGCGAATGCGGTAGAAATCGCGGAACAGCTTGTTGCCGAAGTTGTCGAAGGCGTCCTCGTCCTTCGGAAGAGACCGCCGCAGTTCTTCGTCACTGGGAAGAACGTGAGGGGTCAGAACGATAATCACTTCCCGCTTCGTGTTATCCCGCTTCTCCGCTCGAAAGAGCATGCCGACCACCGGCAAATCGCCCAGCAAGGGAACCTTGTCCATGGTCAGTGTGTTCTCTTTCGAGACCAGACCACCGATGATCAGGGGCGTATTGTTGGGGATCCGCCCGTACGTTTGCACGCGACGCGTGGATACCGTAGGGGCCTCAGCCAAAACGGTCTTATTGTCGGCATCTTTGAGTTGCAGGTCGGCCCCCGGGACCCTGGCCGACACAATCGTGTCAATGAGCATGCTGACTTCTGCGCCACTCTCGTTGATCCGCGGGCGAATGTTGAGCAAGATTCCTATCGGCAGATATTCGAAGTTGAAGCTGATCTTACCACCGAAGTTGCCCTGCAAACTGCTCGCGATCGGGATGTCTCTTCCCACACGGATCGTGGACTGCCGGTTGTTGAGCGTCAGAACACTGGGTCGAGAGAGAATCTCCGCCTTGCCCGTGCGAACCAGCGCTTTGATCACCACGTTCCAGTCCCAGTCCATTTTGGCCTCAAAGAGATCACTAAGATTCGATATTTGAGATATATTCAGGTTGAACGTCTCTGCTGCTTGGTCAACGCCCGAGGAACCACCGCTCAGAGCGAGAACATTGCCCCCCCCTTCCCAGTTCCACTCGACCCCCAGATCACGCAAACCATCTTCGCTGATCTCCAGGACCATGGCGTCGATGAAGATCTGTCGGGCCGGACGGTCGACGAGGTCGTCCAGGATGCGACGTACCTCGCTGAACTGCTCGGGGTGAGCAGGATGGAACAACACCAGGAGCTGATTCGTCGGCGAAGCAATCGCGTTGTCGCTCATCTCCGCGGCCACGCCCGGCGTCAGCGAAAGCTTGCTTCCCGACGTCTTTGTGCCGGCGCCGACCAAGCCGGTGTATTGCTTTCCGGGGTCTTCGATATTCACCACGTACGGCAGTTTGGCGAACTCCACCTTGGGGGGCAGCTCGGTCGGCTTGTTCAGAGTCGTCACCCCCATACCCTTCAACATACCCAGAGCCGCCGTCGCGTCGACGTAGCTCAGTTGAATGAGCTTGGCCTCCAGGTCGCGGATGGTCAAGCCGGTACGCATCTTGTTCAACTCGGCGATGGTTTTGGTGATCTCCGGCTCGATGCGCGCGAGATCCGGATTGGCGGTCAACGTCCCGTCCTTACCGACAATGACACCGAGGGCCCAAACCTGCGGCGGCTGGGAGACATAGTGGCAATATGCGTATCGCAGCACATGGGTACCGGCCTCCCCGGGCCGGGCGAGGGTCCGACCGCCGATGACCCCCGAGGGCGGCGCCGGCAACGCATCGGTGATCGCCGACGAGGCGGTGACGTAGCCCAATTCGGTCTCCAGGACCAGCGCAACATGGGCGCCGATTTCGCTGCATTCCGTTGCGCTGAGCTTGGGCAGCGCGATCAGCGTGGTGGACCCCGCCGGCGCGGCGTTTGGGGCGGTCATGCTCGCCGCTTCAGCGACGCTGATTCGCGCCGGCGCGGCCGTCTCGACACCGTTGGCCGATTCCGCCGCCGCAGCGTTTGGCGGTGCGGGCAGATCCATAGCATCGACGGCCTCGGAAAACTCCTTCAACTTCAGGGGATCGTCGTCGACGACGATCTCTCCGTTGGCCACCTGCGGCTCTTCGAGCGTTACGGTCTTCTCACTTTTCGTCTTCGAGGCACAGCCGGAAAGAAGCACGAGGCACAACGCGACGATTCCCGCGATCCGAGGCGGTGACACCCCAATGCCCCGGCACAGAGCTGAACGTCCCGGCGCCGGTAAGAAAACGCTCCCAACAGAAACGCTGCCTGTTCCCATCGACACGTGTGTCTCTTCGCAATTCCTGGCCGTCTGATCGTGCGTCATTCTTCTATCCTTTAATCAAGACAAAACGATTGACCGCGCATTAGCCGTTTTGCGTTACATCACTGGGTCCGCTCATCGCGACCACAATCGAATCACAGCACATTCTGTTTCCAGAAGCAAAGCACAGAATATATCGCGACAGACCATATACATCAACAGAAAATGACGTCAATCCTGATTTGAAGCCGGCAGACAAAAATGTTTACAGAAGTGACGCCGGCCGGTATTATTACGCTGGCACAGCGTATGCTGTCTTTTCGCTGAATATTCGGCGTTCGGCTCAATCGCAATGCTGGAATTTTCCCAATGTTGCTGAAGGAGATGACACCAGTGCTCGTACGTACAAAGTTGGCGGCATTCATCACGATTTTGTCGGCCCTGTGGTTGACCGGCTGCGGCCGGACCGCAGGACCGCAGGAAGTTCTTGACACCATCGTCTTTCCCAACAAATGGGCTGGTAACATAGATAAGATCGAGTTCAACGAGCCGTCCGGGATCTGCTGGCACGCGCAGCGCGGAACGCTTTTTGTCGTCGGCGACGAGGGCAACCTTTGTGAAATCACGACCGAGGGAGCGCTCGTCAAACAGACACTCCTTCGGGAGGCTGCGGATTTTGAGGGAATCACGTACGATCCCTCCACGGGCCTGCTGTACCTTGTCATCGAGGAAGCGGAAGCGATCCTTGAGGTTCACCCGGAGACGTTCGAGATTCTACGCGAGTTTTCCGTCCCGCGCACGTTCGAGGGCAAAACGCTCCTGGCCGCCGGCGGCGAGGGCATCGAAGCGCTCACGTTCATCCCGGATGCAGAACACCGAGAGGGCGGCGTATTCTACGTGGGCAACCAGGCCTTCACCCTTTCCAATCCAGAAGACATTTCCGCGGTGTTTCGCGTCGAACTGCCGCTGCGCACCCGGAGGGGGCCGGTCCGGATCACCGGGTATTTCGAGCCGGGCATCATCGATCTGTCGGCTCTCAACTACGACGCGACGACGGACCACATCCTCCTGGTTAGCGACGCCACCAACACCATGCTCGAATATTCCCGCGACGACCGGCTCCTGAACATCTGGGCCTTCCCCGGAGACAACCAGGAGGGGGTGACCGTCGATGACGAGGGCTTCATCTACATCGCCCAGGACAGCGGCGGAATCATCAAGCTCAAGTGGCTTCGGTGAGAACGACGACCGCGGTGCCTCAAGACGAGCCCAGCTTCTCTTTCAAATCCGGGGCGGAGAAGGCCATCGCGATCAGGGCGTCCTCCTCTTCGATGCGGCACTCGGCATCGCCGAATCGTCCGGTCCCCTTTCTCGGATTCATGATCACCTTGTCCTGCCGGCGGATGCCCAGCAGGATGACGGGATTGTTGTCGTCCCGGTTCTGGTAGAGCATCTGGGCACACTCGGCGAACGTCTTTCCCACGAAGGCGTCGGGGAACGACTCGCGCGGAATGATGTAGATCTCATTTCCTTCGAACGTATACGTGAGCAGGTCCTTGTAGACCACGGAGAGCTGCTTGTTCAAAGCGCAGTGGGCCAATATGCCCACACCGATTTCGGTGGTGCAGATCGTCTCGTCGGCGCCGGCATCCCTGAGGTGCTGGCTGTTGTCGGAATTGACGACCTCGGCGATGATATGCGGCCGGCGGCGCTTGCACTCGCCCAACAAGGCCAAAACGATCATGGCGGATTTCGCGTCGGGGTCGGGGCTCTGGCCGTCGGCGAGCACGATCACGGTGTCGGCAAGGCTGACGCGCGCGCTCTTCAACGTGCCGTGCCGGATCGGATCTTCGCGGATGAAATGCACCTTGTTGAGCGCCGGCATGCGCAACAACTCTTTCTCGTCCAACTGCTTGTTGTCCACGATGACGACGTCGGCATCGGGCCTTCCTTCCGGATGCCGCAATTCCGTCAGCACTCTCTTGCCCCTCTCGTTCCAGTTGCAAATGACAATATGATCGTGAATATCCCGGGGCATCTTCATCTCCTCTCTGCGCAGAAAGGCGGCGGCAAACCGGCCCGCCACGGCACCCATAAAGAACACGCTCAAAACGAAAATCAGAATCGAAATGACACGTCCCGGCCAGGTGACCGGATAGCGGTCCTCGAAACCGCTCAGAATATAAATCGTGATCGACCAGAACGCCTCGCCGATGCTCTCGAATGACCGGTTGTTGTACCGCTCGCAGAAGAACATCGCCAGCGTCCCTACCACGTAGAGACAGATGAACGTGATGGCCAGCCGCACGTGGATGTGCCTCTGCGTGACCCTGCGAATGATGGATCGGTACTTGATGGCGTAAAACAGCACGACGAGGCAAACGCCGCCCCACAGGATGGTGGGCAGATAATCGGACAGGGTCTTCTTGAGCAGCCCCTGTTCCAGATAGTACTCCCTGGACTCGGGGTGAATGGGGATGATGGGCCTCATCCGGTGATCGAGGATGCCGTAGAGGCCGTCATCCAGAGGGAAATGGTATTTGCTCAGGTCCACGCCGTTGATATCGTGCGCGCCGGTAATGACCTTCTCCTGTTCGAAGATCAATCGGGTGACCGTCTTGATGAAATCGACGGGCACTCTTCGGTTGTGCGTTCTGGTGTCCTCAAAACCCTTGCGCGCCACGAGAATCGCGCGGACGCCCACGGTTTTGACCGGCTTGTCCTGCGTGCTGTAGGTATGGGCGGGTATCTCCGTATAGACGAAATAGGGAAACTCCCGCATGAGCCGGTTGGCCAGCCCCTCACCGATGGGAATGAGGTTGATGTAATCCTGCAGGGCGACGCCGTCCTCTCCTTTTCTGGTGAAGAGAGGCGTGGGGATTCCCGCCGTGACAACCGCGGCGTCCAACTCGTTGGACAAGAGTTTCTCCCTGGCCTCGGAAAACTTGCAGCGGACATCCGTCAAGTCCGAACCTTCCCAGCCATCCAGGCGGAAAATGAGCGTGGCGCTATTGCTGATATCGGCGGGCGGAGAACCTGTGCGAACCCTCCTGCCCTTCAACTGGTCGAGATGCTCGATTCCGCTGCTCCGCGTCGCGACAATCTGGATCAGCTCGGTGTACAGGGAGGCAATGGCCAGCGCCTTACTCGAAGGCAGACTGAACATGGCTTCTCCGTACCGGAAGTAGTAGGCCGAATCATTCTGCACCAGGGCAAGATCGACCTGCTCCTTGTCCAGCAGCCGCAGGTTATCGAGCGAGCCACTGGTCTCAACCACCTCGACGGCGATCTCATCCGGAAACGCCTGCTCGATGACCTTCTTGATGCCAAAGCCGATGGGGTAATAGACCCCCGTCTTGCTGCCCGTCGCCAGACGCAGGGTCGTCTTTTCGGCCGCCGCAGCGCCGGCGATTGCAGGGCACAACACGACCAGGATTCCTATGGCCGCCCGGTTGAACAACACTCTGAGAACGCCCGCCCTCGACACGTCGCCCGCACTCATGGATTTTCGCAATGCGTGCATTACTCCCCTTTTATCAACTCGACGACCTGCTGGGAATCTTGGGCGGCGATCAAGGCCCGGCAGAACGCCTTGGAGCGCGCCAGCTTGGCGACTTCCGCGAGAGCCTGTACGTGCGGGCCCGACTGATCGGGCGCGGCCACCAAGAGAAAAAAGAGCTTCGTGGGCTGGTTGTCCAGGGAGCCGAAGTCGATTCCCTGCGGAGCAATGCCCAGGGCCAACTGCAAACGCGAGACGGCGGTGGTCTTGCCGTGGGGCACGGCGATCCCCTCCTCCAGGCCAGTGCTCTGCTTGCGCTCCCGTTCCTGCACTGCCTGGAGCACGGCGTCAAAATCATCGATCCGGCCCGCATCCTTCAGGATCTGGACAAGCTCGCGCAAGACGTCCGTCTTGTCCTTCGAGACCAACGGCGTCTTTACGACTTCCGGTGCGATCAAATCAATCAATGCCATTACCTGCATTCTCCTCGTAGTTCACGTGTGAAGGCAACCGCCGGCCTCAGGCAGCGTCGGCCTATGCCAGGGACTCGTACAACTCCCAAACCCGGTCTTCATCTTTAACGATCAAAACGGAGCAGGGCACCGTGCGCATGGCCCGCTCGGCCTCATCGTAAAACTCATCTCTACGGCTGCGGATGCGCGACAGCTCCCCAATGACGAGGAGGTCCACGTCATACTCGCGGACGGCGTCCACAACCTCCTGCTGGACGCTGCCCCGGCTGCGCTTGGTCACGATGGGCACGCCCTTCTTCTGCGCCAGATCCGTTACGTACTTGAGATACCGGTCGGCGTCGGCTTCCATGTCGTGCTCGTATTCGACCCGCTCATCCCGGAGGAAGATGCGGGCCTTCAGCAGGTCCTCCACGGCCCGGGTGTTGACCACGTACTGGGCGAGAAGCTCGGCCCCCGAAAAGGAGGCCAAGCAGATGGCATACTGCGCCGCCGTGACAGACTGCTCCGTGCCGTCGATGTAGACCATGATCTTTTTGAGGGGCTTACCCACGATCGGCCTCCCGCGTTCTGAGCCGCTCCTTGTCCAGTCTCTCCTTGACCGTTTTCATCAGAACGAACATGTCCCGCTCGTTCTCTTCGAGCCGGCTTTCGATGAAGTGAACGGTCTCCTTCAGGTCAGGGATGGCGATTTTCTCAAGCGCGTTCACCTTTCGGATCGTTCGCTTGACTTCGTTGGCAAGCCGGAGCACGGAGATTTTCAGCTCCGAGAGCTTGCCCAGCAATTCGAGCGCATCCTTAAACGATCCCAGCGCACTGTCAATCCAGAAACTCGTGCCCATCGGGCTGGTGTACGGCGGATGCTCCCGGAACTTCGTATCCACCACGGGCAGGCTCACGCCCATGACCCTTCTGGAACGCACCGTGATGTCCGTTGTCATGTTCACCGCTCCGGTGAGATACTGCACCTTGAGCTTGCCCATATCGAAGACAGCTTCTTCCAGGGCTTTATACGCCTTTGCCAGCGCCGTTTCAACCCGGTTCTGGTGTTCCACGGCCTGGTCGACCAGGGACAGGAGCTCGACGATCAGGATATTTCGCTTCTGATCGAGAAGCTCGTATCCCTGTTGCGCAAAGACCAGATCGCTGCGCAGCTTGAGCAGATTGGTCTTCGTCGGTGCGTAGTTGTACTGCGCCATGATCCGTGCCTGTTATGCTCCGTAGTATTTCTCGATTTCCTCTTCCGTGATACGGTGCAGCTCGCTGACGGGCAAGAGCCGCAAGACGTCCCAGCCCAGGTCCAGGGTCTGCTCGATACTGCGATCCTCGTCCATGCGCTGCGAGATGAACTTCTGCTCGAAGGCGACGCCGAACTCCAGGTAGTTATGATCCAGCGGCGTCAGCTCCTCTTCCCCGATGACGGAGGCGAGGTTGCGCACGTCCTTGACGTGGCTGTACGCCGCAAAGAGCTGGCTGGCCAGATGCGGGTGGTCCTCCCGGGTCATCCCCTCGCCGATCCCGTCCTTCATCAGACGGGACAGGGACGGCAGCCCCGCCACCGGCGGATAGATTCCGCGCCCGTCCATCTCCCGCTCGAAGACGATCTGGCCCTCCGTGATGTACCCGGAAAGATCGGGGATGGGATGAGAGATGTCGTCGTTCGGCATCGTCAGAATGGGCAGCGACGTTATGGAGCCCACATGGTCCTTGAGCATCCCGGAGCGCTCGTACAGCTCCGCCAGATCGGAATAGAGGTATCCGGGATATCCTTTCCGCGAGGGAATCTCGCCGCGAATCGTCGATATCTCGCGCAGGGACTCACAGTAGTTGGTCATGTCGGTCATGATCACGAGCACGTGCATGTTCTCATTGAAGGCCAAGTGCTCGGCGAGCGTCAGAGCCGTCCGGGGCGTGATCAGGCGTTCGATGGAAGGATCGTCGGCGAGCGAGAGAAAGAGGGCGACGTTGTCGAGCACGCCGCTCTCCTCGAACGAGCGCGTGAAGAACCGGGCCACGTCGTGTTTGACCCCCATGGCGGCGAAAACGACGGCGAACTCGGTACGGGACCCGTGAATCTTCGCCTGCCGGGCGATCTGCGCGGCCAGCTCGTTGTGAGGCAGCCCATTGCCCGAGAAGATCGGCAGCTTCTGCCCGCGGATCAGCGTGTTCATGCCGTCGATCACCGAGATGCCCGTCTGGATGAAGTCACGCGGATACTGCCGCGCCGTGGGATTGATGGCCATGCCGTTGACGTCCAGCTCGATATCGCCCGGCTGCGGAGGCCCCCCGTCGATGGGAAGGCCCAGGCCGTTGAAAACGCGTCCCAGCATCTCTTTCGAAACGGAAATCGTCAGCGGCTCGCCGCAGAACCGAATCCGCGTATCGGGAAGCGTCAGGCCGGAAGTCCCCTCGAAGATCTGGGCCACGACGACGTGCGTGGAGGATTCCAGAACGATGCCGCGTCGCACGTGACCGTTCTTGTCGACGCACTCGATAAGCTCCCGGTACCCGACGGGGTGCGTCTTGCTCACGAAAACCAACGGCCCGTCGATCTTGTCCACGCCGATGTACTCCCGGCCGGCCAACAAACGTCTGTCTCTCGCCTCAAGCATGCAGCGCCTCCAACTGGTCCATCGCACGCTCCAGGCGGGCTTCGATCTTGTCGAAACGGGAAAGATCGTCGTTGGGTATGGAGAACTTCATTCGTACGATGTCCTGGTATACTTTCATCTTCCGCAGCGCCACCAGCGTCGCGCCGCTCTTGATCGCCGCCTGCCCGCGCTTCCAGTACGCGACGATAATATGCAGCATCCTCGCCTGCTTCTGGACAATACTGAAGGCGTCGATTTTGTCGTAGGCATTTTGCTGAAGAAAGGCGTTTTTGAACAGAGTGCACACTTCGAGGATGAACCGCTGGGTGTCGGGCAACGCATCGGGCCCCACTAATTTGACGACCTGTTGCAGGCGGACTTCCTTGTGCAGCAGTTCCATGATGGCGGTCCGGTCGGCGAGCCAGTCCGCACTGACGTCTCGTTCCCACCAGGAGGCCATCTCGCTGAGATATTCGCTGTAGCTGTCGAGCCACGAGATCGCCGGATAGTGCCTGGCGTTGGCGAGGTTTCGGTCCAGGGCCCAGAAACAGCGGATAAACCGCTTGGTGTGCTGGGTCACCGGCTCGGAAAAATCCCCTCCGGGCGGCGAGACCGCCCCGATGATCGTCACGGAGCCCTTGTCCTGGGCGAGCGTCTCCATGTAACCGGCGCGTTCGTAGAACTCGGCGATCTTGGTCGGCAGGTAGGCGGGGAATCCCTCCTCGGCGGGCATCTCTTCCATCCGGCCGGACAGCTCACGCAACGCTTCGGCCCACCGCGAGGTCGAATCCGCCATCACCGCCACGTGGTAGCCCTGGTCGCGGAAGTATTCCGCCATCGTGATGCCCGTATAAATGCTCGCTTCCCGCGCCGAGACCGGCATGTTCGAGGTGTTGGCGATCAGAATGGTTCGCTCCATAAGGGAACGGCCGGTCCTCGGATCCACCAGCTTGGGAAATTCCGTCAGGACGTCCGTAATCTCGTTGCCGCGCTCGCCACAGCCGATGTACACGATCAGATCGGCGTCACACCACTTGGCGACCGCCTGCTGCGTCATGGTCTTGCCCGTGCCGAAGCCGCCCGGAATCGCGACCGTCCCGCCCTTGGCCGTGGGGAAGAGCGTGTCGATCACCCGCTGGCCGGTGATGAGGGGAATACCGAGAGGCAGGCGGCTCCGGGTAGGCCGCTGAACGCGGATCGGCCACCGCTGCATCAAGTAGAGGGACCGCGTCTCTCCGCTGTCGGTGCGTAAGACCGCAATCACATCTTCCACGGTGTACTGCCCTTCCGGCACGACCGATTCGAGCGTTCCGCCGGCGCCGGGGGGCACGAGGATGCGGTGCAGAACGTTCTGCGTCTCCTGAACGGCGCCGAGGACCGCGCCCCCGGAAACACGCTCTCCCTCCTTGACCGAAGGGACGAAATGCCACGTCCGTGCCCGGTCCAGCGAGGGAACGGTCATTCCCCGCTCGATGTAGACGCTCGACACCGCCCGGATCGCTTCCAGCGGTCTCTGGATTCCGTCGTAGATCGTCCCGATCAGTCCCGGGCCCAGTTCCACAGATAACGGCATTCCCGCCCCGTACACAGGGTCATGCGGAGCGATGCCCGTTGTATCCTCGTAGACCTGGACGACGGCGCTGTCGATCTCGAGCTTGATCAGCTCGCCGACGAGCCTCTCCCGGCCGACGCGGACCAGCTCGAACATCTCGGCGTCGGTAATCCCCATCACCTCGATGACGGGGCCGTCAACCCTCTTGACGTGCCCTATGATCCTGTCTTCTGTTGCCATTCTCTCTTGTCTTCCGCGAATAAGACGTCATAAATCAACTTGCGAATCTCCTGCTGGCGGCGCAATATTCGGGTATGGACCTGATTGTTGAACGCGGTGCGCCCGTCGGCAGCGGTCAGGACGACCCCCTGAGCCGGCAGGGGTCGGTCCGGCGACAACGTGAGCTCCACTTCGCTGCCGGTTCGCGCCCGAACCTTTTCACGCACCTCCGCAAGCATCTGGTCATCGATCAACGCCCGCTCACTCTCAGAGGCATTGACGTGAGCGGACTCGGCCCCCAATCCCATGGCGGCCTCTACAATCCAGTTTATCAGGATGGCTCTGTACTCCGGGTCACCCACCAGGGCGGACAGTTTCTCCTCCACGCGAGCCATGATCTGCCGCATGGCAAGGTCACGGGCGCGCATGGCCCGGCGTCTGACCTCGAGATCGACTGCCGACCGCTGCGTTGCCATGACGGCCTCCGCCCGGCTTTGCGCCTCTTTTTGGGCCGCCTGCAAGATCGACTCGACCTGCCTCTTTGCCTGCTCTCGTTTCTCCGCCACCCGGTCCTGCGTTTCCTTCCGGATCGCCTCTACCTCCGCGCGCGCATCGGCTTCGAGGTCCGAAATCAAGGCGGTTTTCTCTTTTTCTACAGAATCCATGAAGCGTTACACCTTTTCAAGTGTTGGCTCTTTCCCACACACGAACTTTTGCCGGAAGCACGCCTGTTAGAGCTTGATCCCGATGGCGGCGTCGACCATCTCCCGAATTCCCGGCCGGTCCGGCGGGCGCCCCTGCCGATCCGGAATCTCCACGATCAGCGGAAAGGTCACGGTGAATAGGTACTTGTCCACAAGCGGGCGGATCATATCGGCAATCCGCTCGGTTATGATAATGATACCGACGTCCTTGTCCTCAAGAGCCGTGTCGAAGGCGCGCCGCGCGTCCTCTTGCGTTTGCACGATCTGGCCCGACACGCCCACCAGCTCGAAGCCCAGGACGGTGTCTTCATCACCTATGATGGCGTACCTCATAAGCCGGCTACACCTTGCCAATAATCATCAAAGCCGTGATGAAGCCGAAGATAACCAGTCCCTCGGCCAGCGCCACAAAGAGCAGGGCCTGACCGGCAATCTGGGGCTTCTCAGCTACGGCGCCCATGGCGGCGGCGCCGACATGCGAAATCGCAATCCCGGCGCCGATGGCCCCCAGACCAAAGGCGACCGCAGCAGCGATCAGACCGTACTTGACGTTCTCGGGTGACTTCACGTCCGCTTCAACGACCTCATCGCCCCCAGAAGCCTCGGCGAAAGACGGCGTACAAAACACCGTCGCGATGATGGCCATCACCGTGAAAAGCATGACGATACTCTGCACGATGTGTTGTTTCAGTCCTCTTTGCGATTCATTCATAGTGTCCAATCCTTTCCAGTTCCATCGCATTGGCCCCAATCAGTCAATGACAAAAGCTACTGCATCCTCCCGGCTACACCTTGCTGGCCAGGGAAATCGGTGTGTATAGCGTACCGGTTCCATGAAAGAACTTCGTGAAGAATTCGTAGTAATTCAGCCGCAACGCCTGAATTCCGGCCGAGAGCCCCTCCAGCGCAATGACCAGTACGTTCCCCGCGATAAGAACCAGGACCGACCAGAGGCCCGAGGTCATCTCCGCCAGCGCGAAAAAGGAAACCATCAGGCAGACGTGCGCGATGCCCAGCCCGGCCACTCGCATGAAGGAAAGCGTGTTCGAGAGATACCCGCTGAAGATCTCAAGCAGCTCAACCAGCCACTTCATTAGAAAGTTGATCAGCGCGAAGACGGGATTCACCTTTCGCTCGGCACGGTGTCGGGCCTGCCGGAGATAGTGATAGGGTTCCTTAACGAACAGCAGCAGAGAGGGCACGCCCACCAGCAGCCACAGCGTTCTCCCCTCCGGCAGTTCCTTATAGTCGTGCGCTATGGCGTAGGAGGCGATATAGATTCCGCCCGCGTAGATCCAGCCGCCGAGAATACCGCCCTTGTCAAAGACCAGTGTCAGCCACTTTCGGGCCCGTATGATGTTGACCCAGTTGAACAGCAGGCCCAGGGCGATTACGGTGATGCCGAAATAGATGGCAATGGACAGAATGTCGAACACGTCGCGCCGCTGCTTCCCTTCGCCTGCGTGGCCAAATACGGCGTTGTGGAAGTCGAACCAGAGCGGTTTCATGAGAATCACCCCGAAGACCGAACCGAAGAGCAGGCCGAAAAACACCGACGACAGACCGCACCAGATGATCAGCCAGGAAAGGCGGTAATACCCTTGTTTCCGCTCGTCCCCGCGTAGAAGATACGCCCCCAATCCTCCCAGCAAAGCCAGAACCACCCCCTGCCCGACGTCGGCGAACATGAGCCCGAACATGGCCAGGTACAGCGGCATCACGAAGGGAGTCGGATCGATCGTCCCATACCGGGGAATGCCGAAATTGCTCACCAGCATCTCGAAGGGGGCCAGCAGTTTCGGATTGTTGAAGCACACAGGCACTTCCTCGGCGACCGCACCGGTGGCCTCGTGCCACTCCAGGTAGCACCGGCCCTCGCTGGCCTGCCGGATCGCCGCCGTCAGCCGGTCTCTACTCGAATCGGGCAGCCAGCCCGTGAAGATCACCGTCCGGGCAGAAGAAGCGAAGTGGCTCTGGACTTTGCCCAGGAGCTCGCTGACCCGCAAATTGACCCACGCCTCCCGCAGACGGCCTTCGGCTTCCTTCACCACGCGATCGGCCTCGGCCTCCAGCTTCTTCTGTTCGGCGGTGAGCCCTTCGATCTGGGCCGCAAGCTCCTTGAAGGCATCCTCTTTCACGGCTTTGAGCTCGCCCGGCAGTTCGATCTCGCTCCACGCCGCACCGGCAAGGATCTTGCCGATCTGCTCACGGTCCCTTTTCATGGAGATCAGAAGACAGTGGACCTCCCCGCCCTCTCGTCCCAGCTCCAGATTCAGGGCGGCCACGTCCTTCAGCCCGTCTTCGAGTTTGCCCAGACTAGTTTGCGGCACTTTCCCCGTCTGCACGGCCAGAAAGGGATGCCGTGCCGACAAAGCCGCATCGGGGACCCCGATGCCGTACAGACCCACCTGCCGCTTGATATCGTCGAGCTTCAGAATCTCCTGCTGAATCGCCCGCTGCCGCTCCCGGATGCCGGTGCGTCGCGCGTCGATGACGTCGAGGTACTTCTTCTGCGCGTCCACGTCCACCGGCGTGCGCCGGTTCAGGTCCGCCTCGCTTAGGGCAGGCGGGTGCGTTCCACCGGCGTACAGAAGCCCTTCGATTCGCTGTCGCAGCTCCGAGACGTCGGCAAGAGACTCCTCCGGTCGCACCGCGGGAAACGGCCCCATCGACTCGCCCCGCACCTCCGCCGTGTCCATGAACTGCATGAGCCCCTCGCGAAGGAGTGCTTCGGTCACACGGTCGCAATCTTTCCTCAGGACGACCGCGAAGAGCTGTACCATCCGGGTGGTCAACATCATAGCAGGCTCTCAATCCGTTCCGGCTCGACCCCATACTGCTTCGCATTCAGGATGATTCTGATCTTGCCCAGCTCATTTCGCTTCAGCGCGAAATAAGCCAGCAGGATGCCGATGGTAAAAGGATACCCGGCGAGAATGTGCTGGACTTCGTATTTCATGATCTCTTCCATGATCCGGCGGACCAGCAGGAGCCGAGACGTGCTGTCCGGCATGGCGGAAGAAAGCAGCGCCGAAAGCCCCGGGTATTTTGCTTTGACAAACCCTTGAATCGCCGCCGTGACATTCTGGGCGCCGTACAGCTCGTCGATCACCGCAGCGCTGAGGTTGAAGCCTCCCGGCACAATGGCCGCCCGGACCGCCTCCAGAGGGAGATTGTAGAACTTGCGGAAGCGGATGATCCAGCTAATGTTCTGGAGGTCGATCTCGACGCCGGCCAGGCGTAGAGCGATGCCCCGGTCCCGCGGACTCAGCCCGCCGATGGCAGCGAGGAGATTCTGATAGTAGAAATGGTCCAGGGCCATTTCGAGACGAAACAGCGATCCTTCTGCCTCGACCGTATGGCCGTATTTCCGAACGATCTGACCGTACGGCGTCCCCTCGCAGACGCCGGCGATCTCGTCAAAACTCCCCGCGTTCACAACCAGATCGATGGAAATGTCGTGAATGATACGATCGTAGAGAATGTAGTGTATGCTGGCGTCAGTCGGGCGGTGGCGAACGTGCGTGTCGAAGAAAATTCTGATTGCGTTTTTGAGGTTGTCGATCTCAAACTGGCACAGCAAAGCGTCGATGAGCTCCAGACTGTCCCGATGAACATACGCCTTGACGCTGCGGTAGAGTTCGATCTCACTCTTGAGCAGTTCGAGTTCCGCCTGCTTCAGATCGCCGGTCGCCGCGTAGGTTTCTTCCAGGTGGGCGAACGGTGTCTCCCGCAGCAGCGCCAGCGCCGCCTCGAGAGAGGGAGCCCGGGCCAACTGATCGAACGTGCCGTCCGGGAGGATCTTGCTGATCCGCGCACGCACCTTGGCGTTGATGAACGCGTATTTTGCCAATGGGCTCGCCATTACCCGATGTCCGCCTCCGGCTCCCCGGCCACGATGATCCGGCAGATATGGCTCACCAGATCTCCCATGGCATCCGTCTCGTCCTGGAGCAGGGCATCGCGCTGCTCATCCGCCTGCTTGAGTCTCTCCTCTCTGATTCGCTCGGCCTCCTTCTCGGCCTCCACCACGGCGGTCCGTACGATCTCGCGGGCCTTTTCCCGGGCCTCGCTCAGCATATCGGCGACCTCCTCTTCGGCCACGCGTACCGTCTCGGCCGCTCTCTCGCGAGCCTGCTTCAGCGTGACATCAACTCTTTCCTCGGTCTCGAGAACTTCCTTGATAATCTGCTTCATCGGATCCTATCCAGTGTCTGAAACCGAACGAATTCCCAATGGTATCGACGCGGTACCCAAAGCTTTTCATTATAGAGCCAACCGCATTGATGGGTCAAGGCGCCGAGGCCGATTGTCCTGGAGAACGTACTCCGGATCGCCCGCGATGGGCCTCAGGGGCCGGTTCCACCGCCACAGGGCCCCTTCCACGGTCGCTCCCGGTCCCGTCCCGGTCGGCCGGCCCCGCGCTGCACGAACGCGATTTCCCCCCAAAACGGTGGTTATCTTGTTGTTGACGAGATCAATTTGAGATTATAATGTACGATCAAGGTATGGAGCCTGTGTGATAGGTGCGCGGCCGGGAAATTCCGTTGGAACGTGGCTCATCTTCCACTGCAAGGCACGTGCCGAGCCCAAACGACAGGCACGAACGAATTCGTGCCAATGTAAAAAGAACTTGATCTACCCGGCCGGCGTCAGTCTTTCGGACCGTGATTTCCGAGCCCCATCGCGCGATGCGGGAAGGAAAAACGCGGCGGAAAGGCAGTGTCCTGGAAGATGTGCTGCGAAACCATTGACCCGTGAGGTCGGAAAGGAAGGCAGCCATGGAAACACGAACGGCAAGGATCTTCTGTATTCTGATGGTGGTGTTGGCCCTGGTTTTGCCGGGATGCGAGAAGGCGGAGACGCCGCCCGCGCAGGAGACGGCCCCCATCAAGGTCGGCGCCATCCTGGCCGTGACGGGCCCGGCGTCGTTCCTGGGAGCTCCCGAGTCCAAGACGCTCGAGATGCTGGTTGAGAAGATCAACGCCAGCGGCGGTGTCAACGGCGCGAAAATCGAGCTGACGATCATGGATTCCGGCGCCAGTCCGGAAAAGGCCATCTCCATGGCCAAGCAGCTCATCGACGAGGAAAAGGTGCTCGCCATCCTCGGGCCTTCCACAAGCGGCGAAACCATGGCGATCAAGAACATCTGCCAGGAAGGCGAGACGATCCTGCTTTCCTGTGCGGCCGCAGAGACCATCGTCAATCCGGTCGCAAGTTACGTGTTCAAGACGCCCCAGAAGGACAGCGACGCGGCCCGACGAATCGGTCAGACGATGAAGGACCTCGGAATCTCCAAGGTCGGCGTGGTTACGAGCAACGCCGGCTTCGGCATCGCCGGCGGAAAGCAACTGGCGGCAATCCTGCCGGAGTATGGAATCACCATCGCGATTTCCGAAACGTACGACAAGAACGCGACGGACTTGACCGACGTGCTCACAAAACTCAAGGGCGAGAACGTCCAGGCGGTGGTCAACTGGTCCATCGTCCCGGCCCAGAGCCTGGTGGCCAAGAACATGAAGCAGATCGGGCTGGACGTGCCGCTGTTCCAGAGCCACGGCTTCGGCAATATCAAATACGTCGAGGCCGGCGGCGAAGCGGCCAACGGCACGATCTTCCCCTGCGGCCGGCTGCTCGTGGCAGACGTGCTGCCCGACGACCACGCCCAGAAGAAGGTCCTCACCGAGTACAAGACCGACTATGAGAGCCGATATCAGGAGGATGCCAGCACGTTCGGCGGCCATGCCTACGATGCCCTGACCATCCTCGTCGAGGGGATCAAGAAGGCCGGAAGCACCGAGGCCGCGAAGGTCCGGGCGGCCATCGAGACGCTCCAGGGCGTTGTCGGCACGGGCGGTGTCTTCAATTTCTCCGCCGACGACCACAACGGACTGGACCAGAACGCCTTCGAGATGCTGACGGTCAAGGATGGGAAATTCGCCATCTACCAGAAATAGCCCCGAAAAAATCGAGTCGCCATGAGTTTCGCCCAGATTGTTCAGTACGCCTTCTCCGGCATTACGGTCGGCAGCATCTATGCGATCACCGCCGTGTGCTTCAATATTATTTACAATTGCACCGGGATCATCAACTTCGCCCAGGGCGAGTTCCTGATCGTCGGCGCCATGACGGCCATCAGCCTCTCGCACGTCGTGCCCCTGCCGCTGGCCATCGCCGGCGCGGTGGCGATCACGACGGTGATCGGCGGGCTGATCGAGATCGTGTTTATCCGCCGGGTCAGCGATGCGTCCATTCTCCGGCTGATCGTCATCACCATCGGCCTGTCCATCGTGATGCGCGAGGGCATGCTGCACATCTGGGATGAAAAAGTCCGCTCGCTGCCTTACTTCAGCGGCAGCGCAGTCACGACCATTTCCGTCTTGGGCGCACACATCTCGCCCCAGGTCCTCTGGGTATTGGGCGTCAGCGCCGTGATTGTCACGGCGCTGACGCTGTTCTTTCGCCTGACTACCACGGGGCGGGCCATGCGGGCCTGCGCCGACGACCGGATGGCGGCGCGGCTGTGCGGGATCAACGACCGCTGGATGGTCACGCTCTCGTTCATGCTCAGTGCGGGCATCGGGGCGCTGGCCGGCTGCGCCATCTCCCCCGTGACCCAGACCCAGTACGACATGGGCGCCCCGCTGGCCATCAAGGGCTTCACCGTGGCTATTTTAGGCGGACTGGGCAACAGCATGGCGGCGGTCGTGGCAGGGTTGTTTCTCGGCCTGCTCGAAGCCTTCGTGGTCAGCCAGTTTGCCGCCGCGTACAAAGAGGTGGTCGCCATCGCGGTCCTGCTATTGATCCTCATTTTCCGGCCGAGCGGCCTGTTCGCCCGGCGCGACGTCACGGCCTTGAGGACCGCATGATGCGGGCGCGAATCTATTACCCGATACTGGCCGGCATCTTGCTGGTCGTCGGGCTGCACCTGGTTCTCCAGGCGGCCGGCGTAACCTATTACATGACCCAGCTCACCATGTCGGCTTACTATGGCCTGGTCGTGATCGGTCTGTGCCTGCTCATGGGCTATGCGGGCCAGTTGTCGCTCGGGCACGCGGGCTTTTTCGCCATCGGCGGCTACACCAGCGCCGTGCTGACCACCTGCAACCTCAGCGACCACGCCGGCAACGCCCTGATCGCGCGACTGCACGGTATCGGGGTACTCGTGCAGTGGCAGGACATCTACGGACAAGAAGTTCTCTCGTTCTGCCCGTGGGTGGCCTTCGGTGCCGCCCTGCTGCTGACGGCCGCGATCGCGCTGGTCATCGGCCTGCCGGTCATTCGGCTCAAGGGCCACTACATGGCGATGGCCACCCTTGGCTTCGGCTTGATCATTTACCGCATTGTGCTGGGCGCCCGGGTCTTCGGGCAGGCCGACGGCCTCTCCAACGTGCCGCCGTTTTCACTGGTCGGTCCGCTCCAGGTTAACGGCCGGGCGCCCTGGCGCATCCAGAACTACTACATCGCCTGGATCACCGTGCTGGCCGCGATGGTTCTGGCCCTCAACCTGATCCATTCACGCGTCGGACGGGCCCTGCGATCCATCCATGAAAACGAAGAGGCCGCCCATTCGCTGGGAATCAATACGTATCGGTACAAGCTCGCCACGTTCGTTCTCAGCGCCCTGTTTGCCGCCGTCGGCGGTGTCCTGATGACCCACTACAACGGCAGCATCGGCCCCTCGGAGGCCGCCGTCATGAAATCGGTGCGCTACGTGGCCGTCGTCGCCGTCGGCGGCATGGCCAACCTCTGGGGCGTGCTGCTCATGGGCGTTTTGCTGAACTTCCTGTCCCTACGCGGCGTTTTCGGGACATTCGACGACGCCGTGTTCGGAACCATTCTGATCGGGGTGATGCTCTTTGCCCCCGGAGGCCTGCTGCGTATGCCCCGATTGCAAGCGATTTCCTCCCTGTTACGCCGGAGGTCGCATGGATAACGCCCTGCTGGAAACCAGGAATCTTCACCGCTCCTTCGGCGGCGTCCACGCCGTCCAGGACGTCACTCTCAAGGTGCCGGCCGGCGCCATCAAGGCGGTCATCGGACCCAACGGAGCGGGCAAAACCACCCTGTTCAATCTCATCGCCGGAACGCTGCATCCCCACCAGGGCGAAGTCTTCTTTCGCAACGAGCGGATCACGGGACGCAAGCCACACTCCGTCGCGGCCCTCGGCATCGCGCGGACGTTTCAGACCACCAGGCTGTTTCCGCACATGACCGTGGTCGAGAACCTGATGGTGGGCCGGCATACCCGGACCCGTGCCGGCTTCGTGGCCGGCCTGCTGAACCTGCCGCGAACCTGGCGGGAGGACCGGGAGGCCAGGCTTCGCTGCTTCGAGATCCTCGCCGACCTCAATCTCTCGGCCTTCGCCGGCGAAACGGCTGCGAATCTCGCCTTCGGAGTGCAACGCCGCGTGGAATTCGCGCGGGCCCTGGCCATGGAACCGGCATTGCTGCTGCTCGATGAGCCGGCCGCCGGACTCAATATCTACGAAACCAAGGAATTGGCGGAACTCATTCGCAAGATTCGGGATCGGGGCATCACCTGCCTCGTGGTCGAGCATGACATGTCCCTCGTGATGGACATCTCCGATGAAGTGCTCGTGCTCGACCAGGGGCGAAGAATTGCGGAAGGTCCGCCCTCGGCCATCCAGCGGGACCCCGAAGTCATCCGCATCTACCTGGGGGACGAAGATGCTTAAGATTCTCAACCTCGAAGCCGGCTACGGCTCCCTGCGGGTGCTCAAGGGGATCTCCCTGCACGTTGCGCCCGGGGAGGCCGTGGCGGTCATCGGGGCCAACGGCGCGGGCAAGACCACGCTGCTCAAGACCGTCGCCGGCATCCTGAAAGCCCGTTCGGGGGAGATCGCGTTCAACGACCGGTCCATCTGCGGCGCACCGCCCGAGCGCATCGTCGCCTCCGGCTGCTGCCTCGTGCCCGAGGGCCGCCACATCTTCAGTACGATGACCGTACGGGAGAACCTCCTGATGGGGGCTTTCTGCCGCCGACGAAGAGACAACGCCGAGGCCATCGACGCCGATCTCGAACAGGTGTATGATCTCTTCGGCATTCTGAAGGACCGGGCTCATCAGCTCGCCGGCACGCTTTCCGGCGGGCAGCAGCAGATGCTGGCGATCGCGCGGGCCCTGATGGCCGGGCCGAAACTCCTGATGATGGACGAGCCGTCCCTGGGAGTCGCGCCCCTGGTGGTGCGGGATATCTACCGGACCATCTCCGCGCTAAAACGCGAGGGCCTGACGATCCTGCTGGTCGAGCAGAACGCCCGGGCGGCCATGGCCGTCGCCGATCGCGGGTATGTGATCGAAACCGGGCAAATCGTCCTGCAGGGAACGGCGCGCCAACTGTGCGACAATCCGGAAGTGCAGCGGGCGTACCTCGGAAAGGAATACCGACGAATCGATGAGTGAGAGAACCATGAATCAGCCGACGCTCTACAATCCCGAGTCTGAAACCATCCCGCGGGACCAGTTGCAGCAGCTTCAGATGGAGCGGCTGCAATCAACGCTGAATCGCGTATACCGAAACGTCGCGTTCTACCGGGCGAGCTTCGACGCACACAACGTAAACCTCGAGCACGTCAAAAGCATCGAGGCCCTGCGCGAGCTGCCGTTCACGACGAAGGAGGACCTGCGGAAGAGTTACCCGTACGACATGTTCGCCGTGCCTCTGCGCGACATCGTCCGCATTCATACGACGTCCGGAACGACGGGGACACCCATCGTCGTCGGCTACACCCGGAACGACCTGCGGAGCTGGCGCCAGTGCGTCGCCCGGCTCCTGACCGCCGCCGGCGTCACCGAGCACGACGTGGTTCAGATCGCCCTGCATTACAGCCTCTTCGCCGAAGGGTTCGGTTTCCATCGGGGCGCCGAGGCGGTGGGCGCATCGGTGATCCCGGCCTCGCTGGCCACCGCCGTGGCCAGGCAAATCGTTGTGATGAGGGACTTCAAGACCACGGTCCTGGTCTCCACGCCGAGCCAGGCGCAAACGATCGCCGCGGGCCTCGACGAGGCCCAGGTCCACCCGGAACGGTTGTCTTTGCGGCTCGGCCTCTTCGCGGGCGAGCGCTGGAGCGAGCCGCTGCGGAGGCAGTTGGAACAGAGCCTGCGCATCACCTCGACCGACACGTACGGGCCGACCGAGGTTCTGGGACCGGGCGTGGCGGGAGAGTGCCATCTGCGCCACGGCCTCCACATCAACGAAGACCACTTCATCGTGGAACTGATCGATCCCAAGACGCTCGCGCCAGTGCCCGCCGGCGGCGAAGGCGAGCTGGTCGTAACCACGATCATGAAGGAGGGCTTCCCCCTGATTCGCTACCGCACGGGAGATATTACGAAGCTCGATTTCGAGGCCTGCCCCTGCGGGCGCACGTTCGTGCGCATGGCCGGGGCGTTGCGACGGACGGACGACCTCGTCCTCTTCCGCGGCGTCGGCTTCTTCCCATCCCAGATCGAGGAGATCCTCGCCGAGTTCGAGGGCGCCAGTTCGTGTTACCAAATCGTCCTCGACCGGGAAGCTGGCGTCGATACGCTGGAGATTCGCGTGGAAATCTCGGGCAAGATCCCCTCCGTCGATGAGGTCAAGACCCTGGAGACCCTTCGCCAGCACATCGCCCGCCGGATCCAGACGGTGCTCGACGTGGAGGCCAGGATCACCCTCGTCGAGCCCCAATCCCTGCCCCAGAGCGCCGAACGCGCCCAGCGCATCGTGGACAGGCGCCCCGGATAAGGCCGTCCTATTCGCACGAACACCGCAACCGGGCCGTGCCTGGACTGCAACACAACCGGATGGCCCGCACCAGACTTGCTGCACTTGCCCCCGGATCAATGCGGTGGCCGCGAAGAGAATCGTCGGGTGCTGCCGGCGTCGTGATTGTGGAGGAAAAAGGGATGATGAGAGTTCTCGTTTGGCTGCTGTTCTTGTGGTGCCTCGCGGTGACCATCACATCGGGCGTGGGAGGAACCGTGACGGCTCCGGGGGAAGGCACCTTCACGTATCAAAATGGGGAGCTTGTGCGTCTGGAGGCCAAAGCGGATTCTGGTTATACCTTTGTGAAATGGTCCGGCAGCTATTCTACGACCGAGAATCCCGCGATCCTGATAGTTAACCTGGATCACCAAATCCGAGCGGCGTTCGTCACCCTCGGGATTTGATCCTCGCCAGCGACGATGATTCCACCCCCTCTACCCGACCGGCCCAATTTCCATTGCCAGACGGCCGGCGATTCAGTATCATACATGATGTGTGGCATGCCCATGAGGGGCTCCGACTGTGGCACGGGTCATTACCACCCTGGAGGAAGGAGGAGCATGCAACTGCGGGGGACAACGCGTACACATGTCATGGGGGATTCGGGAGATGTACTGTACATTCGCAGCGAAGCTTGCGACCAAAGGAGGTGATGCCGATCATAACAGCCAGATTCATTGAAAGAGCCAGGGGCGCGGACTTCTGCCCGGCGGCGGCGTTGCGGTCTGGTCCGGGCAAGGCACCATAGTTGATCCACATCTGTATGTTCGTGCACCTGGTCCCACCGACGTGTAACGAAGGCACGTACATCTTCAATCTCAACGAAGGAGGACAATCATGGGCAAGAGATTCTTCTATTGTGCTGTGCTTGTGGCCTTGTCAGGTGTGGTTGGAGGCAGTCTCGTCAAGGCCGATCCCGTGGGTCACTGGACGTTTGACGAAGGGGCCGGCATTACGGTCATCGAAGTCCTGGGCAGCGGCAGCGACGGGGAGCTCAACGGGACCCCGGAATGGGCCGTCGGACGCATCGGCGGCGCGCTGGAACTGGGGGGCGACCAGGACTACGTGGTTATCCCGAACAGCGAAGGGCTCAAGCTGCGCGGTGGCGACGGTTTTACCGTGGCGGTCTGGATCAAGGTGCAGGACCCGAGCGCCGGCGTCATCGTCTACCATGGTCTGGGCTGTTCCACCTGGGCCAGTTGGTTCCTGGGTGTCGGCGGGCCCGAGCCGGACGCGCCCAGACAGCCGGACAACCTCGTATTCGGCGTCCGTTCAGGTAACGGCAGTGCCTACACGAGCGTGGCGGCGCCCGTGGAGGCGGATGTGTGGGTTCACGTGGCCGCCACGTACGACGGCGCTACCCTGACGCTCTACATCGACGGCTCGGAGGCAGGCAGCGTCGACGCGCCGACCCCCTGGGACAGCGGCGAAAACCTGTTCATCGGCGGGGATCCCGGCTGTGGAGGCCGCAACTGGTATACCGGGGCCGTCGACGATCTCTGGATATTCGACCATGTCCTCTCGGAAGGTGAGGTCATGGGCCTGATGTCGGCCGAGCCGCTGACCTCCGCCTTCGGACCGTCTCCCAAAGACGGGGCCATGGCAGGAGAGACAACGGTGCAGCTCGCCTGGCGTCCGGGCGACTTCGCGAGTTCGCACGAGGTCTACTTTGGCGAGAGCTTCGAGGACGTCAACGAGAGCCGGGTCGAGCCTGTGGCGGTAGCGGATGCAAGTCTGACGGTGGGAGCCGCCCCGCCCTTCGCGGCGGGATTGACGCCGGGCCAGACCTACTACTGGCGGGTCGACGAAGTCAACGATCTCCACCCGGACAGCCCCTGGCGAGGCGACGTTTGGAGCTTCTGGGTCCAGCCGGTGATTGCCTGGGACCCCTCCCCTGCCGATGGAGTCCGATATGTCCTGCTCGATCCCGAGTTGACCTGGGAAAACGGGATGAACGCCTTGTTCCACACCGTGTACTTCGGCGAGAGCCTCGAGGAGGTTCGCGACGCTGCGGCGGGCGGATTCATGACCGCCTCCGCCAGCCATGCGCCCGGGCCGTTGCAGGCTGAAACCACCTATTACTGGCGAGTCGATGAGTTCGCTGCGACCGGAATCACCAGCAAAGGCGACGTCTGGAGCTTCACGACCCTACCCGAAATAGCGGTCACCGATCCCGACCTTATGGGCTGGTGGAGGCTTCTTGAAGGAGCCGGAGCAACTGCCGTGGACTGGTCGGGCCATGGCAATCATGGCACCATACGAGGCGACGCCCAGTGGATCGACGGGGCTCTGACGTTCGACGGGAGGAACGACTATGTAAGCGTTGTGCTGGATGTCTCGGAGACCGAATACGCCGCCGCGTTCTGGTTCAAGACAACGAATGCCAACTGCGGGCTGATGGCCGTGGTGCAAAACGATCTGGGCGGCGGCGGCCATGACCGGCACGTTTACCTGACCGGCGGGAACATAAAAATTCGACTCTGGGATACTGAAGAGATTGAAAGCGCCGGCTCGAACCTTGCCAACGGGCAGTGGCATCACGTGGTGTACACCTACGGTGCAGCGGTCGGCGGTCAGAAGCTCTACATAGACGGCGTCGAGCAAGCCAGCGGGACCAAGGACGCTTCCGATTTCGATTGGCAGGAGCGGATCAACATCGGCTTCTCCAACGATGCGACCCGGGACTATTTCGAGGGCGTCCTGGAGGATGTCCGTGTCTACGGCAGAACTCTGAGCGCCGAGGAGGTTCAACAGGTGATGCGCGGCGATCCGCTGCTGGCCTGGAATCCTCAGCCTTTGCGCGATGCGACGGTAGACATCCGCGACGCAACGGCTCTTCGCTGGAACGCCGGCGACACGGCGGTCTCGCACGACGTCTACCTTGGCACAGACCGGGACGCCGTGGCGGCGGCCGGCAAAGACGCCGCCGAATATCGGGGCGGTCAGCCCTCCACGAGCCTCTCGTTGAGCGGCCTGGTCGAGTTCGGCGGAGGCGCCTATTACTGGCGTATCGACGAAGTGGAGGCCGACGGCACCGTGCACGCCGGAAACATCTGGAAGTTCACGATACCGGCTTACTTGATCGTGGACGACTTCGAGAGCTACACGAACGAGGTCGGGTCTCGTGCCTTCGAGGTGTGGGTTGACGGTGTCGGTTTCACGCTGCCGGAACCGGGGAATCCGGGCAACGGCACCGGCGCCGTGGTCGGGCACGATATCTGGAGCCCGCCCAGCCCGTACTTCGAGGGCACTATCATGGAGACCAGCAACGTCTACGCGGGCGGCCAGGCCATGCCGATCTATTACGACAACACGTCGGCCCCCGGCATTTCCGAGGCGGACCGCACGTTTACGCCGGGTCGGAACTGGACCGCAGAAGGTGTCACGACGCTGGTGGTGCACTTCCGCGGCGAGGCCGACAACACGGGCGCGTTGTACGTCGAGATCAACGGCGTCAAGGTTCCCTATGACGGCGACCCGGCCGACATTGCCGGCAGGGAATGGATTGCCTGGGAAATCGACCTGGCCTCGGTCGGCGTGAGCCTGACGAACATCACAACGCTGACCATCGGCATTGAGGGCGGCCAAACGGGCGTCCTGTACGTCGATGACGTCATTCTGACCCGGTGATGGCCTGTCGAATGGATGCGACCAGGATTTTGGAACGGACCACTGAGGTTTGACACTCGGGCGGCTCTGCGGCTCCGGCGGTCAAGGGCCGGAGCCGCTCCCGCCCGCGCGGCTGACCGACAGGCGGCGCTGTGCCGTCGCTTGTGAGCTGTGTCGAACGTTTGCTGCTCGAGGATCAAGATGCGCAGACAGAATGGATTCACGTTGATCGAGCTACTGGTTGTGATCGCCATTATCGCGCTGCTGATGGGCATCCTGATGCCGGCGCTGAGCCGGGTCCGCAAACAGGCCCGCAAGGCGGCGTGCATGTCCAATGTGCGTTCCTTTGCCCTGGCGCTGGCCGCCTATGCGACGGAAAACGACGATCGGATCATTGCCCTCTATTTTCAAGCAGAAGGCGAATTCTGGACCGAGAAGTTGCACGGGTTCTACAAAGCAGAGGATTTGCGGCTCTGTCCGGCGGCGGTCAAGCCCAGCTCGCCTGAAACCGAATTCGTCCACGGCGCCCTGGGAGATCACTGCAACTACGGCGCCCCCTACCGAGCGTGGTATCATATGCGGTCGAGCGGCAACGAAGCCGGCACGATGTTCCTCGGCAGCTACGGAACCAACGGCTGGGTGCACAGAGGCGAAGGACAGACGTGGGGGTTCGCCTACGAAGACCACTGGGGCCGAATGAGTGTGAAGGGAGCCAGTGCGATTCCGCTTATGCTGGATTGCACGTGGGTCGCCGGATACCCTCTCGATACGGATCGGCCGCTGCCGGCCGATCAGTATTATGAGTACTGGAGGGGCAGCTACAGCTTTGGCCAGATGAATCGCTACTGCTTCGAGCGTCACAACGGGTACATCAACACCTCGTTCCTGGATGGGAGCACTCGAGCGGTCCCTCTGGCCGAGCTGTGGGAATTGAAATGGCACCGGAGTTATCAACCGCAATATGACATCGAGATCCCTAACTGGAAAAACAAGTAGCTCTGTTGCGCTGCCGGCCCTCTTGCTGGCGGCTCTGTGCGTTGCCGCGAGCCGCTGCCCGGCCGCGATTCCGCTGGTCATCAACGAACTGGCCGCTTCCAACGGGAGCCTCATCCGGGACCCTCAGGGCGAGTTCGAGGATTGGATCGAGATTTACAATTTCGGCGCCGATGGCGTTGACCTCGCCGGCATGTACCTGACCGACGATCTGTCGAATCCCACGCAGTACCAGTTCCCGCAGGACAATCCGTCTCTCACGACCGTCCAGGCGGGCCGATACGTCCTGGTGTGGGCTGATGGTGAAACGGACGACGCGGGATTGCACGCGGACTTCAAGCTTGACGCCGACGGCGAGGAAGTCGGCCTGTTCGATTCCGATGGACAAACCCTGGTGGACAGCGTCGTGTTCGACGCCCAGACGCGGGACGTCTCATTCGGCCGATACCCGGATGCCGGCGAAACCTGGGGATATGCCCTCAGTGCCACGCCGGGCGGGTCGAACGCCGATCTATACGAGAGCATCGTGGGCGACGTCCGCCTCAGCCACGACCCCGGCTTCTACGACGTCCCCTTCGAGCTGGTCCTGAGCTGCGATACGCCGGAGACCGTCATCTACTACACGCTGGATAGCCGGGAGCCGGGCGACACGGGCGGGCGGACCATAACGGGAAGAAGGTACACCGCCCCGATCCCCATCGCCGGGACCGCCTGCGTGCGGGCACGGGCGCTGCGGCCGGGCTGGAGGAGTTCGCCCGTGCGCACCTGCACGTACATATTCCCGGGCGACGTCGTCCTGCAGGACACGATGCCCGGCGTCGTGCCGGACGATCGTCGCGGCGGCCGCCAACTGCGCGATGCCCTGCTGGCGATTCCCACCGTTTCTCTGGTGACGCCCTACCCGATCTCCGAGAAGGAACGGGAAACATCGATCGAGCTGCTTTTCCCGGACGGCCGGACGGGCTTTCAAGTCGATGCCGGGCTCGAGCTCTTCGGGGGCCACAGCCTGCAAAACTACCCCAAGAAGTCGATGCGCGTCAGCTTCAAGGGCGCTTACGGCCCGACCCGGCTGACGTTCGATCTGTTCGGCGATGGGGCAACCGATACGTTCGATCAGATCCTGCTGCGAAGCGGTTCCCACGACACCATGTTCTACACGAACGGCACGCGGGGCATCTACATCCGCAACCGCTGGATCCTTGACAGACAACTGGACATGGGGCAGCCGGCGCCTCACGGGCGCTTCGTGCACGTCTATATCAACGGCACCTACTGGGGACAGTATCACCTGATGGAGAGGCCGAACGCGGCCTTCATGGCCTCCTACTTCGGGGGGGAGAAGGAAGATTATGACGCCCTCAACGCCGGCTCGCCGGTCGATGGGACGCGGCAGGCGTGGGACGAGATGACCCGCGCCACCGGCGATTACGAGGGGTGCTCGCTTAGCATGCTGTGACTCCGTGCCTCATTAGATAATTCCAGA
>CAYPZL010000039.1:0-35330 GCA_964415045.1 uncultured Pirellulales bacterium
AATGGACCACCTACTGGCCCAAAGCCAACGTGCCCTAAAATCTGCACAGACACGTCTTGAGCGAGGCCAAGTTTGGGCTTTACATGGGTGGGTAAGGCCAATAAGATCAATCGTTTACGTCCAGGCAGAACGGATATGAAACAGGACCCGGCAAGCCGGGTGCAGGGCATAGAGCCAGGAGTTACGATGAGCAGTATTGCAGTGTATGACACGACGCTACGCGATGGGATGCAGGCCGAGGGGGTGAGCTTTTCGCTCGAGGACAAGTTGGCGATTGCGCGTTGCCTCGACAACCTGGGCGTGCACTATATCGAGGGGGGCTACGCGGCGTCCAACCCCAAGGAGATGCAGTTTTTCGAAGAAGTAGGAGCTTTGGGCCTCAAGAACGCCAAAGTAGCGGCTTTTGGCAGTACGCGGCGGGCCGACTGCGACGTGGCCGACGATGTTTCGCTCAACTCGATCCTGGCCTGCAAGACGCCGGCCGCAACCATCGTGGGCAAGACCTGGGATATGCACGTGACGGAGGTCCTGGGCTGCTCGCTGGATGAGAACCTGCGAATCTGTGCGGATTCGGTGCGGTATTTGAAGCAAAAGGGCATCGAGACGATCTTTGACGCCGAGCATTTCTTCGACGGCTACAAGGAGAATCCCGAGTATGCGATGAAAGTGCTGGCGGCGGCGGCCGAAGCCGACGCCGACGTTCTGGCCCTGTGCGACACGAACGGCGGTTCGCGGCCCGACGAGATCGAGGAGATCACGCGAAAGGTCTGCGAGGCGTTCGGCTCGGTGACCGTGGGCATCCACGCACACAACGACAGCGACTGCGCCACGGCCAATTCTCTCATGGCGGTCCGCGCCGGTGCCCGCCACGTGCAGGGCACCATCAACGGCCTGGGCGAACGCACGGGCAACGCCAACCTGTGCGCGGTGATCCCGGGCCTGGTGTTGAAGATGGGCCTGGATGTGCTGCCTCCCGAGAAGGTGCGGATGCTGACGGAGACGTCGCGCTTCGTCTTTGAGATCGCGAATCTGACGCCGGTGATGAGCATGCCGTACGTGGGCGAGAGCGCCTTTGCCCACAAGGCCGGCCTGCACGTCAACGCCCTGCGCAAAAGCAAACGCACCTACGAGCACATTGTCCCCGAGGTCGTGGGGAACGAGCGGCGGTTTCTCATCTCGGAGTTGAGCGGCAAGTCGAACGTCCTTGCCGAACTGGAGAAGGCCCAGGTGGCCCAGGATAACGAGCTGGCCAAGAAGATACTGACCCGGGTGCAGGATCTGGAGAACGAGGGCTATCAGTTTGAGGCGGCCAACGCGAGCTTCGATCTGCTCGTCAAGAAGGTCATGGGCACCTTCACGCCGTCCTTCCAGCTCATCAAGTACCACGTGGATGTCGAGAAGCGGCGAACGGGCGAGCTTGTCACCGAGGCGACGGTGAAGCTGAAAGTGGGCGACGAGGTGGAGCACGTGGTCGGCGAGGGCGACGGTCCGGTCAATGCGCTGGACGCGGCGCTCCGCAAATCGCTGGTGGCCTTCTTTCCCGTCATTCGAGAGATGCACCTGATCGACTATAAGGTTCGGGTGGTCAATGCGCGTGAGGGCACGGCCGCCCGCGTGCGCGTTGTCATTGAGTCGCGCGACAAACAGTCGATCTGGGGCACGGTCGGCGTTTCGGAGAACGTCATCGAAGCCAGTTGGCTGGCCCTGGTCGACAGCGTGGAGTACAAGCTGCAGCGGACGAGGGCGTAGGCTTCGTCCGGCCGGTGCGGGCGAGAGGGTCCTGCGGTGCGAGAAAGGCCGCGGCCCGGCTCTCTGCGTCTCTGCTGCCGGGCGCGACCGTCACGGCTCTACTCAGTGAGGCGGTCTTAACAGGCAGGGACGGGCTGCTCTTCTGCGGCGTGCTGGTACCTTCGCTTGCGACGCTTTACCGTCCGGCGATCCGGCTTGGCCACCTGGGATTCGTCGGCGGCTACGTGCAGGACTTCGGCGGCGGTTTCGGCGAATCCATCGGCGCCGATCTCTTCCCAGAGCCCCTCGGCGCGGTTGAAGAGTCCGCCGGAGACGACGATCCGCAGATTCGGCCAGGCGTTCACGCCGCGAATGCGGTCGATCAGCCGGCGCACGTTCGGCGCCTGCTTCGGAGCGGTCCCATAAATCAGCAGGACGTCCGGCGCATACTCGTTGATGTATGCGTAGATGTCGTCATTCGTCAGGCCCCCGCCCAGGAAGCGGACGTGCCAGCCGTCGCTCTCGAACAGATCGGCGATCATCTGGGCGCCGAGTTCCTGCAGTTCGGCCGGCGCACAACAGACGGCGACCTTCTTCTGCCGGGCGGGCCGGCGGGGCAGCTTGTTCTGCAACTGGTCCACAATGGTCCGGTTGATGCGGGTGGCCAGATGCTCCTGAACCGACGTGATTTTGTCAGCCCGCTGGAGCCGCTCGATCTCGGCCATGACGGGCCAGATGAGGTACAGATAGACCGAGTTGGCCGGGATGCCGCTCTGGAGGGTCTCCTCGACGACACGGCGGCACGCGCTGCGGTCGCCGCTCAGAAGGGCTTTGAGGTAACGGGCAAGGGTGTCTTCCTGAACCATTGATGTCTCCTTAACTGATCCCTTTGAACTTGTCTTTTGTGTGGCAGAACATAATAGGCAATCAAGTTGCCGCTGTGTATGGCAGGTTGGGCAAAATAGCCTGCTTATGTGAGGTATGTATCGGAGGAGCGTGTTAGATTTCTTGAGTCAAAATGGGCAAGGTGGGGCGTGCAGGCATCTTTTTTTGCCGGCGTCTGACGGTATACGGTACCGTGTCGGGATGGACACGAGGGAAGGGGAGCGGGCCGCGGCGGCAGCCCGTCCGATAGGATCGTGCGGGCAAATATCGATATGGCCTCCGGCGGCGTAAGTCTGACGGTCACGCCGTTGCGCCGGATGCAGGGAGGTGTGACTTGCGTATCGGCCGAGAAACAGCGGTGGTATTTGGGGCAGGCTGCAATGCTGCCGGCAACTTGCCGGCCTCAGGGAGAACGTTTCTGCACTTTGTCGTGCGGGTGGTTGCGATAGAGAAAGGGTTGGCTCGATGGTCTGAGCCAACCCTTGGTGTGCGGAATCCGGTGTCGGGCGTGCCGACGCACAATTCGACACGCTGGGGCGATCTACTCGGTCGCCAGTGCGATGTTGTCGACGAGCACGAACCCGGCACCTCGGGTCTGCGGCGCCTGGGGAGTACCGATCCCCGAGGCAAGCCCGGTGACCTGTGTCAAAGCGACGCCGGTTATGGAGTCGAGCGCGACGTTGTGCTTGTGCCAGTAAAACTTGAGCAGATCGGCGGTGACGAAGTCGTCGACGTAGAAACCGCTACTCGGATTGTAACCGCCGCCCACGGCAACGACGTTGCCTTCATTGTCTGCCTCCACGTCCGATAGAATTTCCTTGCAGAGTGGCGGTGCTTTCTGGTATAAAAAACGAGTGTGTTCGGGTCTGTGTCGTACGCGTGCGAATCCGGCGCATCGCCTGCGTCGAGATGGTTGCCTTGATGCGGTCGGGGCATCTGCGGTTCGACACCGGATGGGTAGGGTCTGTTTCTCGAGAGGAAGGACACCTTGTGTCAATGCCGCATTGGCGCGTTGGTCGCTCCCTTGACCGAAAGACGTGCAGAAGGGGAGATGAGTGCGTATCCAGGGAGAATCGTTTCGTGAATTTGCGTGAAGCGCCCCTTGCCATCGCCGCCGTCGGTCACGACGTCTGGGCCGCCGGCACGCCGTACACCTCGATTATGGAGCAAAACGTCGTCCACTCTGGCGTGCAATCGATGCCGTTGTACTACGATAATGGGGCCTCGCCTTACTGTTCCGAGGCCGAGCGAACCTGGGTGGTGCGCCAGGACTGGAAGACCAGCGGTCTGGACGCATTGACTCTGCACGTTCAGGGGTTGGCCCGGGATTTCGAGATGTTTACTGGAACGCCGGTAATTGACGGGGAGGTCGACGAGATCTGGGCCGATGTGACGCCGTTTCCCGTTACCACCAATATCGAAGGCACTGAGCCGAGCGGGCCGGCCGATGCGTCGGGTCAGTTTCGCGTGTTGTACGACGCCGAGAACCTGTACGCCCTGGTGGACGTCAACGACGAGGCGCTCTACAACGACTCCGGCTCGTCCTACCTCGATGACAGCGTGGAGTTCTACGTCGACGGAGACAACACCAAGGCCGGGCCGGGGTTGACCGGCAATGCCCGCCAGTACACTTTCGGTTGGACGACGACGGACATACAGGGGACCAACACGAATCTCACGGGCGTCGAGCACGCGCAAGTCGATACGGCCACGGGCTGGCGGCTCGAGATCAAGCTCCCGTGGCAGTCGTTGATGGGTACGGCTGCGCCGGTCGGCCAGCTCATCGGGATCGATTGCTTCTACAACGATGACGATGACGGCGCCGACACGCGGGAGTCGCAGATCGCCTGGCACTCCCTCATCGGTAACGACTGGCAGACCGCGGCCAGTTGGGGCACGGCGCTGGTGGCCGAAGGCGGGGCCACCGACGGGGCCAACCTCTTGTATGTCACGCTGGAGGACTCATTCGGCCGGAACAGCGTGGTTACCCATCCCGATCCGAACGTGGTCCAGTCCAGCGATTGGATCGCGTGGAGCATTCCGCTCGCGGAGTTTGCCGACGTGGACCTGGCCTCGGTGGTGAAGATGTGCATCGGCGTCGGCGACCGCAACGACCCGCAGCCGGGCGGCGCGGGCGTGATTTTCGTCGATGACGTGTACCTGAGCCTGCCGTCGGCGGTCGAGCCCAACGACCTTGTCGGGCCGTGATGGATGAGGCAATGGTGATGCAGGGTCGTGTGCCCCGGCGTGCGACCGCTGCCTCAAATGAACGCGGGGCCTGTGTCCACCGGATACAGGCCCCATGCGAGTGTGCGGAAAATCATTGTCACGCCGGATTGCCGGCGGCGCCGAGGCCCTCGTGTTGCACGTTCGCGGTCTGCCGGGCAACGGCGCGGACCCGCTACAGGTGGAACTGCGGGACGGCGCCGGACGGCGCAGGGACCACCTATCTTGATGATTTCTGGCTGACCAAAGCTGCGCCGACGGAGTGACGCTCACATATCGGTACGGAGCGGTCGCGCTGTCGTGAGAAAAAAGCGGGGTCGGCGGGAATACCCGGACGAACCCCGCTTTCTTTCTTTGCCAGGGTACTATGAGTGTGTTTCGGTTGCAAATCGGCTGCGTGCGGACGCTGTGGGGATATTGAGAAAGGGCGGTGTGTTTACCGGCGCCACTCGGGTTTGCGGACCATGAGCGGAGGCATTTGCTGCGGCGGGCGTCGGTGGTTGCCCACGCTGATGCAACTGCGAATGCTCGGATACCAGCGGAGCGTGAAGAGCTTCGTCTTCAGGATGAACTTGCCTTTTTTGAATCGGTCGAACATGTTGGTTTCAAAACGATCCGAGCCCAGGTTACAAACGATCACCCTCCTCCTATCGACCAGCGGCCGGGCCGACTTTCGCTGAAAAGGAAAAGAGCAGCCTTGTCCGCGGCTGCTCTTTACGGGCCTGTTGCAGAAGGGGCGATAAAGCGGTTCCGGTCCTAACGGTTGACGGGGATATTCCGTTCGGCTAAGAAGTCCTTCATCTGTTGGATGGTGTATGTCCCGAAGTGGGCGATGGAGGCGACGAGAACGGCGTCGGCATGTCCCTCGACGATGGCCTCGTAGAGGTGTTCGAGGGTACCGGCTCCGCCGGAGGCGATCACGGGCAGCGAAACCGCGTCGGCGATGGCCCGGGTCATGGGGATATCGTAGCCGGTTTGCATGCCGTCGGTGTCCATGCTTGTCGGCAGGATGGCTCCGGCGCCGAGGTCCTCGACCTTCCGGGCCCATTCGACCGCGTCGATGCCGGTTCCGGCCGTGCCTCCCTTGACCATCACTTCAAATTTCGAGGGCAGCTCCGCGTTGCCGGCCGTGTCGATGGCGATGGTGATCTTCTCGCTGCCGAACGTTTCCGCCGCCTCCTTGATGAGGTCCGGATTGCGCACGGCGGCGGTGTTTATTGAGACCTTGGAGACACCGAGATCGAGAAGATCCTGGATGGCCTGGCAGCTATTGATGCCGCCGCCGACGGTCAGCGGCACCGAGATGCGCTCGACCGTTCGCTTGACGGCGTCGAGCAGGGTTTTCCGGTTTTCCAAGGTGGCGGTGATGTCGAGAAAGACGAGTTCATCGGCACCGGCCTCGCTATAGGCGGCGGCGTTCTCAGCCGGGTCGCCCACGTCCTTGAGATTGACGAAATTCACGCCTTTGACCAGCCGGCCGTGCTTGACGTCGAGGCAGGGGATGATGCGGCGATAGTCCATGTTTTCTTCTCCGTTCATTGTCTTTGATTTTGCCGGGTTCTTGGTTGTTCGGCTGGGAGTATAGCAGGGCACGCCCCGGGCGTCGAGCAAATGTTCCGGACCGACCGAGAGACCGAGAAACCGCCATGTTCTACCCGCTTCCGCGAACCATGCCATCGAAAAACCTGTATGGTAGTAACTGGCTTTCGTGGGAAATCGGTTGACACAGTGCCGAGCCGATGCCCTTAATGTCAAGACAAGGACACCCTGGATCTCGGAAAGGAAAACCTTATGGCCGACGTTCAAATGCCGCATCCCGGACACGACAGACATCTGTGTTACCTCAACAACCTGGGTTTCCAGATCAGCAATCCCGAGGAGTACAAGAGGCTGGTCCGGGACGGAAAGTATATGTGCAAAGTCTGTGGCCGCGTGGCCGCTGGCGGGAAGAACCTCTGCAAACCGGTAGAGCTGTAATGTGGCGGGGGCGGTTGTGTCTGCGGTGAAGGACGAGGGGGCATGCGGGTCTGTCGGGTTTGGACGGCGGGGCGGCGCCTTGACGTCGTTTCGGCGGTTCGTCTGGCTGTGCCTGACGCCTCTATTGTTCGCAACGTCCGGTGCGTACGGAAAGAAGGCCGCTCCGACGGTTGAGGACTGCCTGCCGGTGTCACAGGTGTGGTCGGGCCACCCCGTGGGATTCTTCCTGCTCACGCAGGACGACGTGCAGTACGTGGCGTATTACGACGAGCAGCGGCGGTTGACGGTGGCGCAACGGGATCTGTCCTCACGGCGGTGGAAGTACGCTGTGCTGGATTCGGTCCTCGGATGGGACAGCCACAATTACGTGACGATGGCGGTTGACGGCGCGGGCTTTCTCCACTTAGCCGGCAACATGCACTGCAATCCGCTCGTCTACTACCGTAGCGCCGAACCCGGAGACGCAGACAGTCTCAAACGCATCCCGGCGATGGTGGGCCAACGCGAGCAGCGGTGCACCTATCCGAGATTCCTGCGCGGCCCGCAAGGCGAGCTCATCTTCACGTACCGCGACGGCGGCAGCGGCAGGGGGGCTCGGCTCTACAACGTCTATGATGTCTCCGCAAAAACCTGGCGCCGGCTTCTGGAACAACCCCTGCTGGATGGCAAGGGTCTGATGAACGCGTATCCGGTCGGACCGGCCCAGGGGCCCGACGGCTGGTTCCATCTGTGCTGGGTCTGGCGCGACACGCCGGATTGCAGCACGAATCACGATTTGTGCTACGCGCGCAGTAAGGACCTGGCCCATTGGGAGACGGCGGCGGGGGAGCCCGTCGAGTTGCCGATGACAATCGAAACCCGGGCCGTCGTGGTCGATCCCGTCCCCGCCAAGGGAGGCATGATCAACGGCAATACCCGCATCGGCTTCGACTCGCAGCGTCGTCCCGTGGTGAGTTATCACAAGTTCGACGGCGAAGGCAACACGCAGGTGTACAACGCGCGGTTTGAAGACGGTCGCTGGCGGATATACCAGACGAGCGACTGGGATTACCGCTGGTTCTTCGAGGGTGGAGGTTCGATTCCTTTCGAGGTTCGGGTCTCGCCGGTCCGGGCGCTGGGCGAAGGGGCTTTGTCGCAGCCCTATCGGCACGGGAAATACGGCGCCGGCACGTGGCGGCTCGACGAGGCAACGTTCAAACCCGTCGGGACCATCGAGCAGGCTCCGGCGTGGCCGGCGGGCCTGTCCCGCCCCCGGTCCGATTTCCCGGGGATGCAGGTGCGCTGGCAGGGCGATTCCGGCGCGAGCGGCGAGCCCGGCGTTCGCTATGCGCTGCGGTGGGAAACGCTGGGGCGCAATCGGGACCGGCCGCGAGAGATCGCACCGCCGCCGAGCACGCTCGCGCTGTACAAGCTCAAACAGGACTGATGCGACTTGTGATTGCTCTTTGCGCGGCTTGTCATTCTGAACGAAGCGCAGCGCAGTGAAGGACCTGGGCTGCGTATGGAAGATGCTTCTCGTTCTCAGGCCAGATCCTTCGCTTAGCTCAGGATGACAAGGCTTTAGCACGTGAGAGTTTTCGAAGTCCGTAGGAGGCTGTCCAGGAAAAAGGGACGCGCCTGAAGGGGGTCTGAAATGATCAAACTCGTCATGGTCAGGCATGGGCAGAGCACGTGGAATCTGGCGAACCGGTTCACGGGCTGGACGGACGTGGATCTTTCCGAGCAGGGCGTCCGGGAAGCGCACGAGGCGGCCACGGTTCTCAAGAAGGAAGGGTATACGTTCGATGTCGCGTACACGTCGGTCTTGAAACGGGCCATCCGGACGTTGTGGATCGTCCTGGACGATATGGACCTGATGTGGATTCCCGTCCATCGGTCATGGCGGCTCAACGAGCGGCACTACGGGGCCTTGCAGGGGCTGAACAAGAAGGAGACGGCCGACGAGTACGGCCTGGAGCAGGTCCAGATATGGCGCCGCAGCTACGACACGCCCCCCGAAGGTCTTTCACGCGAGGATCGGCGACATCCCTGTCACGACCCGCGTTACGCCGACGTGCCGCCGGAGTTGTTGCCGGCCACCGAATCGCTCAAGACCACGCTGCAGCGCGTGTTGCCCTACTGGCATGAGGCGATCGCGCCGGCGCTGCGAGAGGGCAGGAAGGTCCTCATCGCCGCCCACGGCAACAGCATGCGGGCGCTGGTGAAATATCTCGACGATGTGTCCGACGCGGATATCGTAAAGCTGAATATCCCGACCGGCATCCCGCTGGTGTACGAGCTGGACGACGATCTGCACGCTCAGCGGCATTACTACCTGGGGGACGAGGAGAAGATCAGGGCAGCCACGGCCTCTGTCGCCTCCCAGTTGACCGGCGGCAAGTGACACAGGACGAGAGCGCTCGGTAACCTCGGGTGCAGGCAAGTCCGGCCGGTCTCACACGGATTAGGAAAGGTCCTTGCGCGGTTTGTCATCCTTCGCCTTCGGCTCAGGATGACAAGAACCTCATCGCACGAGGACTCTTCCCAATCCGTCTCACACGCTTCGCCAGGATACGGGTTGCTTGTCGATCTCCAGGATTTCGGCCTTGTCGATGAGCCACTTCTTGTCTGGTTGCCTCTTGAGATGCAGGCGGACTTTCAGCAGGAAAACGTGCTTGTACTGCTGCGCGATGCGGCTGTCCTTGTTGAACTGAATGAACAGCGAGACCGTCACCGTGGCTTGCGGCGAGGAGATTTCGACGATGTCGTCCAGGTTCTTGAGCCGCTCCACGGTGGGGCCGTCGAGCTCCTCGCGACAGTGGACCATCAGTTGCGCTTTGTTCCGGTGGCGGGAGTCGCTGTAATCGCTCGCGATGCACGACGCCACCGCCCGGCAATCCTCGTTCTCGACCGCCCGGAGCACGGACGCAAGCGTCGTGTGGATTCTCTCGGAGTCCGTGGCGACGAGGAAATCCAGACCCAGCGCCGCCCCTGCCACGCCGAGGGGCAGGAGCCACTGCCACCAGCGTCGCTTTTCCGGCAGGACGCTGCGCACCGTCAGAACGACAAACAGCACGATCACCGCCGCGCCCAACAGTGTCCACGGTTGTTCAAAGAAGTCCCACATCCTGATCTGCCTCATACCGGGCGATAGAAGCTCCAATCCACCTGTATACCCGGGGGTATTATAGCGGATGCCTGCTGCGGAGGCAAATCTCCCTCGTTGCGGATGGATGAGGCGGGCGGACCTCTGCCACGGCGCGCGCAGCACCTTCTGTCTGCGGTTTGTGCACAGAAAGTCTAAACGTTTGGCCGCGTCAGTACGCTGGAGTTTTCGGAGGCCGCTTACTTCTTCAGCTTCTGCGGGAATCCCTTGGCCATGTATTCCACGTCGTTGCGCTGATCGGCCGGCGGATTCTTACCGAATGAGAAGCTCTGCGGGTTGTTCATCGCTTCGAGATTCCAGTCGATGAAGTACTGGTCTTCCCAGGTGTGCATCTCGGCGTGACCGTCGGCAAAGCCGAGCGTGCTTTTCTTGTTGTGCCACATCGCAAGCGGGTCGGTCCAGGTCTTCGCGTTTGGTTCCATCTGCCAGGAGCCGATATTGGCGCCCCGGGTGTCCATTTCCTCGACGAAGATGTACTTCTCGGCGGGCCTGAGTATCTCGCCGTACAGCGTGCACTTGTCGTAGTCGCCCCAGCTCTCGCCGTTGGCCCCGCCGACGATCGAGAACGTACGAAAGGCGACCGGTAGGGACGAGCTTTCCTTACGGCGATCGGCTGGGCAGCGGTACACGTCCACCTCCTCGCCGACGTACGGGAAGAGTAATCCGCCTCGGATGGCGTCTTTCTTTTGGTCCCACGTGCCGGTGTATGAAGGTCGGAGCACCCAGTTCCCGGGATCGGTGTGGCCCGGGACGATCTTGGCGTCGAACTCGTCCTTGTACAGGAGCCAGCCCAGGACCAGGGTCTTGGTGTTGCTGACACAGTGAATTCGCTGGGCCTGGTCTTTGGCCAGGCGCAGAGAGGGCATAAGGATAGCCATCAATAACGCGATGATGGCGATAACGACAAGCAGTTCGATAAGAGTAAACGCCCTTCGTTGCATGTTACGGATCCCTTCGTCAATACTATTGAATTGTCGGCGTCAAGATGTGAGACGGCGCAGAAGCAAATCCCCCGGCACCGGCCTCACCTATACTCACAAGATGCTCAATCAGTTGTAGCTGTTCCCCGATAATTGCGGTGCCGAGCGTTTTTGCCTCACGTGCATTTCGGTAGAGGCGAATCTCCAGGGCAGCCGGAAGCCCGCCCTGGCGTGCTGCGCTTCGGTGGTTTTCTGCGGAAAGCCACTGAGCATGAATCGCAAATCCTGGCCCTCGCTGGGCGGGACGGGGTAAAAGAGCTCCCGTTTCCTGCACATTTCAATCGTGCTGCTGTCCACCCAGCGGCGCATTTCGGCGTGGCCGTCCGCATAACCCAGAGTGCTTCTGGACCGGCTGTGCCAGATGGCAAACGGATCGACCCACGTTTTTCCCTGCGGATTCAGCACCCACGACCCCTTGTTCCACCCCCTTGGGTCGTCCTGCTCCACGAATACATACGTGGTTGCCGGGTGATGTATCTCCGAGTACTTCCGGGCCTGGACGAATGTGTTCTGCCAGCCCTCGCCGTTGGCGCCGCCGGCAATCGAGTAGCTGCGATAGGCTGCGCGTCCGAGCTCAAGCTTGCGTTGATCGGCCGGGCAGCGGTAAACTTCCACCATTTCGCCGGCATAACGAAACAAGGCGCCCCGGCGGATGCCTTCCTTCTTGCGTTCAATGAAGGTGCCCGTACCCATGGGGCCCTGCACCCAGTCGTGCGGGTTCTTTCCCACTTCGCCGCCCACCAATTGATCCTCGTTGTCGTCCTTGTACAGCAGCCATGCTAATGAGAGGGTTTTGAGATTCTGGATGCAGATCGTACCCTGAGCCTGATTCCTCACGCGGATCAGTGCAGGGAAAATCAGCGCCAACAAGACCGAAATGACCCCAATGACGATCAGTAGCTCAATGAGGGTCATCCCTCTCCGTGCCATTCGTATCCTCCTTCTTCCGACAACCACGGCTGGAGAGGCAATCCCAGAGCAAACACCATGCCTCATACTACGAGTATACACCACCGATTGAGAACATGTCAAAGAAAAGTGGCAAAAAAAATGTGCATTTGGGGGCTCTGCGCGGGTCCAGGAGCGGTCGTTCCCGGGGTAGGAGGCTAATTGCGCAGGGCCTGAATGGGCGAAGGAACGCGGCCCTGTCGTTCGATGAATCTGGACGAGGCAAACGTGGGAACCTCCATGACCGGAGCCGAGCCGAGCAGGCCGCCGAAATGCACGACGTCGCCGGCCTTCTTGCCCGGAGCGGGGATCACGCGGACGCCCGTCGTTTTGTTGTTTACCACCCCGATGGCCAACTCGTCGGCAATGATGGAGGAGATGACCGCGGCCGGGGTTCTGCCCGGCACCGCGAACATGTCGAGCCCGACCGAGCAGACGCTGGTCAGGGCCTCCAGCTTCTCGATATTGAGCGTGCCGGACTCGACGGCTCGGATCATCCCCGTGTCCTCGCTGACCGGTATAAAGGTGCCGGAGAGCCCGCCGACGTTCCCGGACGCCATGGCCCCGCCTTTCTTGACTGCATCGATCAGCAGCGCCAAAGCGGCGGTCGAGCCCGGGCAGCCCATTCGCACGATCCCCATGGCCTCGATGATCTCCGCGACGGAATCGCCCGTGGACGTCGTGGGAGCCAGCGAGATATCCACGATGCCGAAATCGACGCCCATGAGGCCGGCCAGCTCCCGGCCGATCAGCTCACCGGCCCGGGTGATCTTGAACACGGTCTTCTTGATGACCTCCGACAACTGCGTCAGGTCGCACTCGGGATTCTGGCTGACGATGTTGCGCACGACGCCGGGGCCCGAGATGCCGATGTTCAGGGAGAAATCGGGTTCACCGATGCCGTGATGGGCGCCGGCCATGAATGGATTGTCCTCGGGGACGTTCGCAAAAACGGCCAGCTTGGCACAGCCGACGCCGTTGCGGCTGCGGCGGGCCAGGTCTTTGATGATATGCCCGACCTTCGCCACGGCGTTCATGTTGATGCCGGCGCGGGTCGAGGCGAGGTTCAGAAATCCGCAGACCCTTCGCGTCCGGGACAGGGCTTCGGGCATCGCATCGATCAGGTTTTCGTCGGCCGCGGTCATACCCTTTTGCACCAGGGCGCCGAAGCCTCCGATAAAATCAATGCCGGCCTCACCGGCCGCCTCGTCCAGCGCCCGGGCGAACTTCACCGCCGTGGCAGTCCGGCGGGGAAGCGGTTCCAGCAGCAGCGACGCCGGGGTCACCGCGATGCGACGGTTCGTGATGGGGATGCCGTACTTCTGCTCGATCAGGTCGGCGTGGCGGTTGAGAAGCCGCCCCTTGGCCACGATGCGCCGGCGTACGCGACGAGCGAGCGCGTCCGACTTTCGGTCCACGCAGTCCTTGAGATTGATGCCCAGAGTGACGGTGCGGATATCGAAGTGATGGTCCAGCGTCATCCTGACGGTTTCGAAAACCTCTTCGACGGATATCCGCATGACTACACCCTGTGCATCGCTTTGAAGATCTTCTCGTCCTGGACGGTGATTTTGAGGGCCATCTCCCTGCCGATCCGGTCGAGTCTCTTTTTGATTTGGCCCATGTCAATCGTGGCGTCCGTGACATCGACGGCCATCGTCATCACGAAGTGTTCCTCCATGACGTTCTGATTGATGTCCAGGATATTGATGTTGGCTCTGGCCATGGCGGTCGCCAGCTTGGCGACGATGCCCACCTTGTCCTGACCGATGATGGTTACAATACAGATCTGGCTCGTCTTGTCTTTCATGGCCTTCTCCTGCGGCGGCTACGGCGCCTGCTCGATTCGTGTCTTTAGCGTGCGAGCCTTCTCGTGGTCGGTCATGTCGGGCAGAAGCGGGGTGATGGTGATGAAACCCTGCTCCAGCGCGGTGGTGTCGGTGGGCGTTTCCTCCTGCCGGTGGGCGCCGCCGGCCAGTTGAAAGAGCGTCTCGCTCCTGCCGTTCTTCTGCGGGACGTAGTATTCGTGAAATCCGGATGTGGCCTGCGGGACGACGCGAACGCCCCGGGGCTCGCCGCGCGAGAGCGGGGGGATGTTGACGTTCATGACGTCGCCTTTTTGCAGCGGCATCAGGTTCCGGATGATGGCAAGGGCATGTTGGGCGGCTCGGTCGAAGTCCATCTTGCGTTCGGCCGCCAGGCTCACCGCCACCGAAGGAATGCGCAGAAACGCCGCTTCCATCGCCGCGGCCACCGTGCCGGAATAGTACACGTTGATTCCGACGTTGGCCCCGTTGTTGATGCCGGCGACCACCAGGTCGATGGGCCCGTCGTGGAGCTGCATGTGCGCCAGCTTCACGCAATCGGCCGGCGAGCCGCGCACGCTGAAGCCGGAAAACAGCCCGTTGATGTCCGCGGCATTGCACGCCAGCGGCTCGAAGAACGTCACGCTGTGACTGGCGCCGGAACGGCTCTCTATCGGAGCCACGACCATTACCTCCCCGAGCTCGATGAGCTTCTTGTACAGGGCGGCCAGACCCGGGGCGAAAATCCCGTCATCGTTCGTCAGCAGTATTCGCATGTCGTGAAGCCGAATCGTCTTTCGTTTCAGGAAAGGGCATGCCCGGACGGGCATCCATTGTTACGACCCAATCGGGCGGTGCATTGTAGCAGCACGGAGGGGCGGCGTCAATTTGGTTCATCGACGATTACGCCTTTCCGGCGCAAGGGGCGTCTGCTGTGGCGGAGAAGAGGCGGACCTTGACGGTCGCGCGGCCGGCTATGTATAAAGAGGCCCATGGAGAAGTATACGGCAGACAAGACGTTTCGGGTAATGAGCCGGGACGAAGTCCGGGCGGTCGATCGCTGGGCGATCCACGAAACAGGCGTTCCCGGCGTGGTGCTCATGGAGAACGCCGGCCGCAGTTGCGCCGAGCTTGTCAAGGACAGGCTCGCGGGTGTGGAGAATCCGGAGGTCGCCGTCTTCTGCGGCACCGGCAACAACGGCGGCGACGGTTTCGTCATCGCTCGCCATCTGCTCAACGCCGGCTTTCGGGTGAGCGTTGTTCTCTGCGGCCACCGCGAAAAGGTCCGTGGTGATGCCCGCGTCAACCTCGATATCCTGGAGAAGCTTGGCTATACCGTCGAGCGCCTGGATCCTGGAGCCGGGGATGCCGCTTTGTGGGTCCGCGAACGCGCGGGCCACGCCGACATGATCGTGGACGCTCTCTTCGGCACGGGACTGCAGGGCGAGCTGAGGGAACCCTATCGGTCCCTGGTAGAAACGATCAATGCACTGAAGCGTCCCGTTCTGGCGGTGGACATTCCGTCAGGGCTGGACTGTGACACCGGACAGCCGCTCGGATCGGTCATTCGGGCTTGCTGCACCGTGACTTTCGTCGCCGTCAAGAAGGGGTTTCTCGCGGTACCCGAAGCCCGTCGCTATGTGGGCGAGCTTTTCGTGGCGTCGATTGGCGTAGAACCGCCCCGGTAGTCCCATTCCCGCCTGCACGCGCAGCCGCCGCACGGCGCGTCCATCTGCGGCCGCGCTTCTTCCGCAGACCGTTGCGTGCAAGAGCGGCAAGATTGCTCAGTCGCCGTCCTCTTAGAAGGCGCCCGGCTTGCCGACGTGACTGGCGTAGCCGGTGAAATGGAGGAACCGGTCGTAGTTGAAGATCGGGATCCAGAGCGCCTGGGCCCGCCGTTGGATTTCCTGGTACTGCCGGAGCCTCTGGCTGGCGGCGTTGAATTTCTCCGTGGCCGTGGGGTCCACCGCCAACTGTTCGAGCGTCGGTTGCGGCGGGACCACGGGCTCGGTGCCCAGAATGACGAAATCCGTCTTGGCCGAGACGTCCAGGGCGATCGTGCCGCCCCACCTCTTGACGAGCTCGCCGATCCTGCGGGCGGCGTCGTATTCCGGCTCTCCGTCCTCGTTGAGGTCGAAATCACCGGCGATGACGAACGTATTGTCTTTCCGCTTGTCCCAGATGAGGTTGGCCACGACGTCGCCGGTGGCGATGGGGTTCTTTTCGTCCGAAGAGAGAATGCGCGCGATTGAGACCTTGCCGTCAACGGCGAAGACCTCCACCTCGGCCTTGGCGACGCCGTCTTCGGGGATGCCGCCGGTCCTGTCATAGATCGAGAACGTCAGGCCGCGATAGACGCGGTCGTCGGAGCCCAGATCGATGTGAACGACCCCGGCGCTCTCATCGACCAGTACAATCTTGCCGTCCGGGGTTCGCGCCGCGGCCTCCTCGTCAGGCGGCGGCTTGATCTCGCCCACCTTGACCATGGCATCGGCGAGCCTCTCCTGGGCCACGTTCAGTTCCGCCTGAGTCTTCAGCAGGTCCTGGTTGAGCTGCCGGGAGTTGAGCTTCTCCTGGTCGAGCTGGGCCAGCAGGTTCTGAACGCGCTGCTCGGAACTCTGCTCCACCAGGATCCGCAGATCGTTGTAGTCGCTCTTGATCTGTTGGACCTGCTGGCGATACTCTTCGACCTTGGCGGTGAGTGCCTGTTCCGACTGCTGCATGGTGGCGATCGCGCCGTCGTATCGGCTGCGCAGATCGTCCAATTGCTGTTGGGTGGCGTCCTTCAATTCGATGTTTCGCTGCAATTCCGTCATCAGATCCGCCATGACGACAGTCAGGGCAATCTGGTTGGGATCTACCGCATTGGGCTCGGCCAGGTTGGGCTCGCCCACACGTAGTTTCACGTACTTCTGCGCCTGTTCGAGCAGGGGCACTACGGCGGCCATGGTGCTGCCGACTTTTACCTCCGCGTTGACGCCGGGCTGGATGGGGGGGCCCTTGACGAGCTTGACCGTCTGATCCAGATAGCTCACCATCGTTCCGAGTCGGGTCTGCCTGCCCAGCCTGGGACCGACAATGTTGCCGAGCTGCCGAATTTCGTCGCCGCTGGCCAGGTCGTCTATTTGTTCCTGCAACTCCTCGGCATTCGTGCGAAGCTCCTCGGCGCGCACGTAGTAAATCACGGCGACCGTGGTGCCGATGATGAACAGCCCGATAAACGTGATCAGGGTGTAGAGCATTGCGTTGCTTTGGCGTCTTTTACCTGGGGGCATGACAGCACTCCTTGGAATACGAAAAATCGCCCATAGCTACCATTTTGACCATATTATCGTGTTTCCTCGTGCGATAGTCAAGAAAAAAGAGATCGCCGCTTGTGTATCTGCAGGGCCGGGGTAGAGGGGGTCCTATAATTGCCTCAGCAAGGCGGGCAAGTGGCCGATTTCGTGGACCTTGTGCCTGGCGGCCGCGTTGGGCAGGTCGGAGCCCCCGACGTGCAGGCGAGCCGGGTGGAGGATCTGGATCGTCGTGAAACCCAGTTCGTTGGGGGCGATAAAGTCCTTGATTTCGTTGTCACCGACATAGGCGGTCTCGCCGGCGGCGACGTCGAGCGTTTCCAGCAACAGTTCGAAGCCGCGCGGGGACGGTTTCCAGAACTCCCTGCCCAGCTCCTCGGTGTACACGATGGCCTTGAAGTCGGGCTCAATGCCCAGGGCGCGCACCTTGAGCTTCTGTGCCGGGAGGAAACCATCGGTAAGCAGCGCGAGAACATGGCTTTTTCGGAGCTCATCCAGGACGCTTCGCGTCTCCGGTGGCAGGGTGATCGTTGGGACGTGCGTGCGATAGGCGTCCACGAGCCTGTTGATGAGGTTCTCGTCCCAGGGGACGTCGAGTTCGTCTAGGGCGGCGTTGAATACGCGGGTGCGGTTGCCGGCCGTGAAGTGTTTCCACAGCACCGCAAAGACCCGGTCCGGAGGGGTCGCGTCCGATAAGTGCGAGAGGTGTTCTGAGACCGCCGCGAACCCGCTGCGACAATAATCGATTTCGTCGTACAGCGTATCATCGAGATCGAAAACAACGGTCGTTATCATGGCGAAAAACAGCTCTGACCTCGGCGACGGAGCGCCGAGTGTGTACAAAGGATGTTCGGGTGCGTATAATTCTATACGCATCGCAGTTGTTTGTCGATCATTACGGAATACGTTGCTGTGACACAAGACCGTTATAGAGATCATTTCGTCCCCACGCGCGCGGATGGCACGAAAGAGTGATGATGGATCTGCTGCGAATCCTTCGACCGTTTCACTGGATCAAGAACGTTTTCGTTTTTGCCGCGCTGATCTTCAGCCGGAAGCTCTCGCAGTCGTTCGATGAGACGTTCCTGGCGCTGGGCCAGACGGTCGGTGCATTCTGCTGCTTTTCGCTCGCCTCCTCCGGGATGTACATCTTCAACGACATCATGGACCGGCGCAGCGACAGCGTGCACCCTGAGCGCCGGGACCGGCCGATTGCCGCCGGGCGAGTGGCGGTATCGGCGGCGGGCCTGCTGGCGGTTGCCTGTGTCCTGGTGGCCCTGATTGGCGGCCTCATACTCTCGACGGAATTCGCCGGGGTCGTTCTGGCGTACGTGGCGCTCATCATCTTGTACTCCGTGGGACTGAAGCGCGTGATGATTCTGGATTGTGCGGTCATCGCCGCCGGGTTCTGCCTGCGGGCGGTGGCCGGCGCCGTGGTGATCGAGGTGGGGATTTCGCCCTGGCTGGTGGTCTGCACGTTCGCGCTGTGCCTTTTCATGGCGTTCAGCAAGCGTCGCGGCGAGATCGCCCAGCTCCAGGAAAACAGCGAGGCGTTTCGCCGGACGCTCGGCGAGTACACGCCGGAGCTGCTCTCGCACATGCTCAATGTCACCAGCATGCTGGCGGTGGTGTGCTTTCTCCTGTACACGATGGACTATCGAACCAGCGAGCTGTTCGGCACGAATAACCTGGTGTACACGAGCCCGCTGGTTCTGTACTGTATATTCCGGGTCAGCGCCCTGACGCAGAAGGGCGTGTATTCCGACCCCGTGCAATTGATCTTGAAGGACAGGCCGTTTCAAATCGGCGTTCTGTTGTGGGTCCTTCTGTGCGTCGGTATCGTTTACGGCCCGGACCTGAGCGCTCGTTGACGTGAGATGCTTTTTGATGTGATTTGTCGAGGGGAGTCCGCGCGGCGGTGCGTGGAAGCTGTTCGTGATGGCAAAAGAAAGACTGCAGAAAGTGATGGCTTCGGCCGGGGTGGCCTCGCGAAGACAGTGCGAGGAGCTGATTCTTCAGGGCCTCGTCCGCGTGGACGGGCAGGTTGTCGATGAGCTTCCCGTCTTCGTCGATCCGGACACGAGCGTTATCACGGTTGAGGGCAGACGCCTGCGCCGGCCTGTGCGTGTGTATTTCTTGCTGAACAAGCCCAAGGGGGTCATCTGCACGAGCAGCGACCCTCGCGGGCGGACCAAGGCGGTCGATCTCATCCCGGCGCAGGAGCGCATCTTCTGCATCGGTCGACTCGACGCCGATACCACCGGGCTGATTATCTTGACGAACGATGCTGAGCTGGCCAACCTGCTGACGCACCCGCGATACAAGATTCCGAAGACATACGTCGCCAGGGTCCGGGGACACATCGACAAGGAGGCGGTGGAGCGACTGAAGAAGGGAATCCGCCTGGCCGAAGGCAAGACGGCGCGTGCCCAGGTGAAGGTGGTCCGGAGCGGCCGCGGCGAGTCGGTCCTCGAGATCACGATCCGGCAGGGGATGAACCGGCAGGTGCGCCGGATGCTGGCCAAGGTCGGTTTTCCCGCGCGGTCTTTAACGCGAACGAGAATCGGCGGGCTGCGGCTGGAAAAGTTGGCGGCGGGCAGGCACCGGCGGCTGTCGAAAGCCGAGGTCGCTGCGCTCAAGCGGGCGGCGGCCAGAGGAACCGACGCGACGCACAGGAAGGCGTGAGCGCGGGGAAACGAGTGCCGAATCTCGTGGTTCCACCCGCTTTCATCCCGGCTGCGACCGAACCGGCCTCCCGGTGCTACAGGGCTTGACCCGGGGCGATGAGCGAGCTGGGCCGCAGGAGATTTCGTGGGATTGCCCCCGGGCCCGGCCACTATCGGCTTGAGAAAACCGCTCGACTCTGGTAAAGTAACGCGTTCGTGAGCGACTGCCGGTTGCATCCGCGGCCGGCGGAAAGGGGGGAAAGTGAGTCTCGCTGGATCGCGCATGATGAATGAGGTTCGAGCATGGATGTACTATTGATAGGCAGCGGGGGACGCGAGCACGCGATCGCGTGGAAGCTGAGGCAATCCAAACAGCTCGGCAAGCTGTACATCGCCCCGGGCAACGCCGGCACCGCCTTGTGCGGGCAGAACGTCGCGATCAAGGACAACGACGTGGCGGCCCTGGTGGATTTCGCCAAAGAAAAGAAGGTGGGTCTGGCCATTGTCGGCCCGGAGGATCCGCTGGCGGCGGGTCTGGTCGACGCGCTGGAGGCTGTAGGCGTTAAGGCGTTCGGGCCCAGCGGGGCAGCCGCGCAACTGGAGGCCGACAAGGTCTTTGCCAAGCAACTGATGCGTTCCTGCGCCGTCTCGACGGCTGAAGCCCGCGTCTTCGACCGCTTCGAGGAGGCCAAGGCCTACATCGCCAGCCGGGACGAGCCGGTGGTGGTGAAAGCCGCCGGCCTGGCCAAGGGCAAGGGTGTGATCGTCTGCGACGACCCCGCCGACGGCATCCTCGCCGCCGAGAAGATCATGGTGGACAGAGCCTTCGGCGCCGCCGGCGACAAGGTGGTGGTGGAGGACAAACTGTTGGGTGAGGAAGCTTCGATCCTGGCCTTCGTGGACGGTCGGAACATTTACCTGATGGAGTCGTCGCAGGATCACAAGCCCATCGGCGAAGGCGACACGGGCCCGAATACCGGGGGCATGGGGGCGTACAGCCCGGCGCCGGTGGTCAACGAGAACATGATGAACAAAATCACGCGGGAGATTCTGGTGCCCGTCGTGGACGCGATGAATCGGCAAGGCACCCCATACAAGGGTGTGCTGTATGCCGGCTTGATGATTACCAGCGGCGGCCCGCGCGTGCTCGAATTCAACGTACGCTTCGGAGACCCCGAGACCCAGCCGATCCTGATGCGCCTGCAGAGCGATCTGCTGGAAGTGTGTCTGGCGGCCTGCGAGGGTCGGCTCGAAGAGATCACTCTGCGATGGGATCCGCGGCCGGCGGTGTGCGTGGTGATGGCCTCGGGCGGCTACCCCGGGGACTACGAAAAGGGCAAGGTCATCACGGGGTTGGAGAAAGCGCAGGAGCTCGAGGATGTGGCCGTTTTCCACGCCGGCACCAGAGAAGACAACGGCGACGTGGTAACCAGCGGGGGGCGCGTGCTGGGAGTGACGGCGTTGGGCGCCGACGTCGCTGCCGCCCAGGCGCGCGCCTATGAGGCCGTTGATTGTATCCAGTTCGAGGGCGCCTACTGCCGTCGTGACATTGCCGACAAGGCGATCCGGCGGCGTTAGGCACAGAAAACGAAGAGCGATTCTCCATGGCACGGTCGAGACCTCCGGAACTGAATCAACCGTTCAGCAAGAAGCGCTGGCGACGCCGGCTTCTCACCCGCTTCCTGCTGGTCGTGACGATCCTGGTGGTGACGATCGTCGGAATTGGGCTCTGGGTCCGAAGGGCCTTGCCGAATGTGGCGGTCGCGGAGATCAGCCGTCTGACGAACACGCGTGTCGAGATGGGGGCTTTCGATCTGCACCGCGACGGGTCGGTCTCGATCGACGGGCTGGTCGTCCGTCCCCAGGACCAGAAGTCGTACGACGACGCCATCCTGCGCGCCAGGAGCGTGTACGCGCGATTCAGTCTGGGCAGCATCTTCCTGTTGTCGCCGCGGTTGACGGAGATTCGTCTCGAGGATTTCATCTGCGATCTGCAATTTGACCTGGATACGGGGCAATGGAACATCAAAGGCTTGCGGTTCCACCGCGCCGGGAGAGGGTCCGGAGACATGCCGGCCATTTCCATATTGCAGGGAAAGCTGCGGTACTGCAAGGTGGCCGGGGGCAAGACGGAGGTTGTCATGTCCGTGCCCATCGAGGCGCGGCTGGGTTATGGCGAGGGAGGTCACGAGGGATACGGCTTCGAGATCAAGACGTCCAAGCTCTCCGGGGGGTACGGCGAGAGTTCGCTGAGCGGCTACTGGCGGCCGGGCGAGCTGGCGTTGGCCGGCGGGTTGTCCTCCACGGACATCCCCTCGCTCGAGCGGGCCTGGGCGGTGGACGTCCTTGCCGCCGATCTGCGCTACAGCCGTAAAGGCGATTATAAACTGAATCTGCGCGTGCGGGATTTGCACAGCAAGCAGAGCCCGGAAGTCGATACGTTCCGCATGCTCGTGCCGGACGCACTGCGCCAGTCGGGTCCCGTAGCGACGCTGCAACGGTTCTTTGCCCGGTATCAGCCCTCCGGGACCGTCGGGGAAATCAACGTTCAGGTTGAGGGGAATCTTAACAAACCGGGCGAAAGTCGGCTGACCGGGAAGGTGGTATGCAAGGATGTCTCCATCTGCTACCGTAACTTTTCCTATCCCATCCATCATCTGGCCGGGGAGCTGGACCTGACCGAATCGAGAGTCGTCGCCAACGCCATCACGGGCCGGCACGGCGACGTGAACCTGGTGATTGAAGGCTGGACCAAAGGGTACGGTGACGAGCGCCAGTACCAATACCGGGTTACCAGTGACAATATGATCCTCGACGAGGATTTGTACGCGGCTCTCCAGCCGGAACACAAGCAGCTTTGGGATGCGTTTGAACCGACCGGCCTCGTCGGCGTGGACTATGGAGTGACGCGAACGTCGCCGACCGAGAAGCGCCGGTACGTCTCCGTCGATCTGCGCGGCGTGGCGGCGCAGTATCACAAGTTTCCGTACCCGCTCGAGGGCCTCACGGGCAAGTTGTACCTTGACAACGACAGTGTCATCGTCTCGGATGTGGTCTCGACGGCGGGGCAGCGGCGGATCGACATTGGCGGCAAGGTGACCGGACGCAGCGCCGGCAAGCTCGTCTATTATATTACCGTTGACGCCAATGACATTCCGTTGGATGCGACGTTGGCTGCGGCGCTGCCGCCGTCCTACGAACGTTTGTACCAGCAATATGACGTGGAGGGGTCGGCGGATGTGCGCGCCAGGGTCTTCACGAGCGGGGATGCGAACAACGCCGGGCCGGCGGGCTTTTTCGCGGACGTCTCCCTCGACCTGGATTCTCTGCGGCCGAAGAAGCTGCCCCTGACTCTCTCCGACGTTTCGGCGGCCGTTTCGATTACGCCGGACTCGCTGAATTTCAAGGAGTTTGCCGGCCGATACGGACAAAGTCCGGTTACGATGGCCGGCGGCGTGCAATTGGGTGACGACAACGCCGCGCAGCAGGTGCAGGTCAGAGTCACCGCCGAGGAAGTGACTCTGGATGAGAAGCTCATGAGCCTGCTGCCGGATTCGCTGGAATCCCGGGTCGCACGATTCCACCCGGAAGGCAAGGTGAATCTCACTGTTGATGTCAAGACCGTCGATGCCAACGAGCCGCTCGGGTACACGGTCGCGGTGGATTGCCTCGGGAACCGAATCGAACACCCGCGTTTCTCGTACCCGCTCGGCGACGTCCGGGGAACCGTGCGGATCGACCGGGGTGGCGTGGCGTTGCAGAACATCCGGGCTCGCCCGGAGGCGGCCGGCGCCGACGCGCAGCCGTCGGTGTGGCTCGACGGGCGGCTCAATCTGGCGAAGGAGGGGCTCAGCGATGGCGCTCTCCAGGTCAAGGCGCGTGATATTCCCTTCACGCCGGAACTTGGAAAAGCACTGCCGGCGGCATTTTCCGGTATTTATGGGGACCTGGCGCCGCAGGGGCCGTTTGATTTGGATCTGGAGACGGTTGCGTTTTCGAAGGTGGCGCCGGACGATACCCGCATCACGTTCGACGGCAAGGCCCGCCTCAAGACGTGCGACTTGAATCTGTCCGGCGCCGGCACGCAACTGGACGGGGTCCTGGCGCTGGCGGGCGCGTACGATACGAAGGGCGGCTTTGAAAACGCCCGGCTGGCGCTGGACGCCGAGCGGCTCACCATACGCGGCAAGTCGATAACCGATCTGAGAGCCGACATTGCATTCGACCCCAATACCGGACGATGGTCGGCGGCGAACTTCTTCGGCGATTGCCACGGCGGCAGAATCCTCGGCAACCTCCAGATCGACAAGGTGGACGAAGGGGTCCTCCAGTATATGCTGCACGTGGGGTTCAACAAGGTCCAGTTGCAGGAGTTCCTGTTGGCCGGGCGGACGGACGAAGCCGGCGAAAAGCAGTACAGCAGCGGCACGATGGATGCCTCCCTCAGTCTCGGTGCGCGCATCGGGGACGGTTCTTCCCGGTTGGGCATCTGCTGGGTCAACGTTGTGGATATGCAGGTGGGCAAGGTGTCCCCGCTGGCCAAGCTTCTTTCGGTGTTGCGGCTGACCGAGCCGACCGATTACACGTTCGAGGAAATGCTGATCGATTCGTACCTGAAGCGCGACAAGCTGCTGATCGAGGAATTCGATATGTCGGGCCCGAATATTGTTTTCGGCGGTTCGGGGACGATGGATCTGCCCAGCGGGACGGTCGATCTTTCGCTCACGGCGCGCGGCAGACGCATCGCCGCCGCCGAGCCTACGGTTCTGCAATCCCTCACCGAAGGCCTGGGCGGCGCCGTCGTGCGCGTGGAAGTCACGGGCAAGGCCGACGACCCGCAGGTCCAAACGAAGGCGCTGCCCGTTCTCGAAGACTCTCTGAAAATCATTGGCACACCTCGTTGAGCTTGCCGGCAGGCAAGTGGAGGTCGGCCGCAAATGCATCCGGTTGGTTGTTGCGTGGAGGTGAAGTGCATGTCGTATTCGGAAGGCGGTCTGAACCGGAGGGATTTCTTGCGCATGGCATCGGGCTCGGCGGCGGCGGCGCTGCTGCTGCCTCAGGTCCCGCTTGCCGGCGGGCCGGCGCGGAGCCCGGAGCGCCCCAACTTTCTGTGGATCAGCACCGAAGACATCAGTCCGGACTTGGGCTGCTACGGCGACAGCTATGCGGTCACGCCCAACCTGGATCGCTTCGCCGCGCAAGGCGTGCGCTACGACAACGTGTTTTCTCATTCGGGGGTTTGCGCTCCGACACGGTCCGGCATCATCACGGGCATGTATCCCACCACGATCGGGACCCACCACATGCGCTGCAAGGGCGTGCCGCCGCATTACGTGAAGTGCTTCAGTGAGTATCTGCGAGCGGCGGGCTATTACTGCACCAACAACGTCAAGACCGACTATCAATTCGACGCCCCCCTGACCGCCTGGGACGAGTGCAGTCGCCAGGGACACTGGCGAAATCGGCCCGAGGGCAAGCCGTTCTTCGCCGTGATCAATTTCACGACCACGCACGAGAGCCAGATCCGCAACCGCAGCGCCGCCATGATGAAGCGGCTCGACAGCCTGGGGCCCGACGAGCGGCACGATCCGGCCCGGGCCAAGCTGCCGCCGTACTATCCCGACACGCCGAAGGTCCGCCAGGATTGGGCCCAGTACTACGACATCATCACCCTCATGGACAAGCAGGTGAAGCAGGTTCTGGATCAGCTCGAGGCCGATGGGCTGGCCGATGACACGATCGTCTGGTTCTGGGGCGACCACGGCCGCGGCCTGCCGCGCGCCAAGCGCTGGGTCTACGACTCCGGCACTCGGGTGCCGCTGCTGATCCGCGTGCCCCCGAAGTGGCGCACGCTCGCGGCGCCGGGCAATCCCGAAGCACTGAAGCCGGGCTCGACCAATGACGATCTCATCGCGTTCATCGACTTCGCGCCAACCATGCTTTCCCTGGCGGGCCTGTCGATCCCGAAGCACATGCAGGGCCGCCCGTTCCTGGGGCGGCGCAAGGCCAAACCCCGCGAATACGTCTACGGCGCCCGCGATCGCATGGACGAGGCGTACGACCTGATTCGCGTGGTCCGGGATAAGAGGTATAAATATATCCGTAATTACATGTGGTACGTCTCGCGCGGGCAGGACATCGAGTACATGAACCAGATGCCGACGATGCAGGAGATGCGCCGCCTCCATGCCGAGGGCAAGCTGGTCGGGCCGCAGAAACAGTACTTCGAGCCCACCAAGCCGGTCGAGGAGCTCTACGACACGGTCCGGGACCCACACGAAGTGCAGAATCTGGCCGCAGACCCGAAGTACAAGGACGTGCTGGAACGCTTGCGCCAGGCCCACCGGCGATGGTATCGAGATACACACGACGTGGGCCTGCTGCCGGAGCCGATCTTCGATGAAATGAAGCGGCCGGGCGGCAAGTACGCCCAAACGGCCGACCCTGTTTTCACCCGGTTCCGGGGCGACGCGAAGCGAGGTGGAAATGTAACCATCGCCTGCTCGACGCAGGGGGCCTCGACTGCCTACCGGATCGGCGGGGATCCAAAAAGCAAGACCGGCTGGCTGCTCTACGTCAAGCCCGTGGCCCTGCGGCCCGGGGAGACGTTGTACGCTAAGGCCTGCCGGCTCGGTTTTCGCGACAGCGAGGTCGTTCGGTTCCAACTGGGCGAGGCGCTCGGCGACAAGCCCTCCGTCACACACACCAAAAACTGGAAAGATATGTTCGATGCGGCAAACCTGCACATGCGATTGCTCAAGCCGACGGAGGCGGATTACCTCGGGGCCAATGCACCGCACGCGCTGCTGTCGCGTGTCGAGGACGCCAACCCCGCGATCCGGTACAGGGTGATCGTTGCCCTGCACGGCTCCTGCAAATACGGCGTTGACATCGGTCTGGCCAAGACGGCTGTGAGCGGCCGGCTGAGAGACCCGTCGGTCACGGTTCGCATCGCGGCCGCACATGCCATGTGCGATTGGGGGCACGCGGACGACGGATTGCCCGTGCTGGTAGCGGCGCTGCAGCATCCAACGGACAAGGCCAGGCTGTTCGCAATGATCGCCCTGGGCAAGATCGGAGAGAAGGCACGTCCCGCCCTGGCCCAGATTCGGGCGGCCACCGAGGACAAAGACAAGTATGTCGCCCGCGTGGCCAGGACCGCCCTGGCGCGCCTGATGGCTCGGTAGGATGGGCTTTAGCCCATGCCGACAAACTACCGGCCGCGCGAGCCGGAATATTATCTGAATCGCACGCGGTACTGGGTGCAGAAATTCGTTTCGTTGGGTGTGAGATAATGGAGGTGTGAAGATGTTCCGATGGATGGATGTCACGATACTGTTGGTCCTCGGTACATCGGTCGCGGCGCTTCCATGCATCGGCGCCGACGCCGGCGGGGAGCTGGTCGGCAACCCTCGCTTTGAGACGAAGGCCGGGACGTCGCTGCCCGAGGGCTGGTCGGTGTGGAAGCCGGCCTGGGACGCGGCGGCCTGTCGCGTGCAGGGCGTGGCCGGCGGTCTCAAGGTCGAGGCGGCGGGCGATCCCTACGCGGTCGGCGGTGTGACTCAGGACGTCAGCGGCATTCGGCCCGGCAGGGCGTATCGCGTGTCCGCCGAGTGCGAGCTGCGTGACATCGTCTCTCCGTATCGCTCGGTCATCGTGCGGATAAGCTGGTTGAAGAAGGGCAGGCTGACTCATCCGGCGGGGATGCTGGTGCGCGGACCGGTTGCCGAGAGCCGAACCGCGCGGTTCTCCGACGTTTTCGTGGTTCCCGGCGAGGCGGACGCGGCGCGGTTGTCGCTGGAAGTGAAATGGCCCGGGGCCGGCACGGTCTTGTGGAAGCGCGTGAGCCTTCGCGCGGCGCCGGCGCCGGCGCCGGAGGCGCGCACCGTCAAGATCGGCACCGTGTACTTGCGCCCGGGGCCAAGCACGCCGGAGAAGAACCTGGAACTGTGGTGCGAGCAGATCGACGCGGCGGGAAAGCTCGCCCTGGACATTGTCTGCCTGGGCGAGGTGATTACGCGTGTGGGTACGAGGGCGTCGCTGCGGGAGGTTGCCCAGCCGATTCCGGGGCCCGTGACGGACCGGCTCGGCGCGGCGGCCAAGCGGAATCGCATCTGGGTGGTGGCGGGACTGACCGAGCGCGCCGGCGATGTCGTCTACAACACGGCGGTCCTGTTCGACCGGCGGGGCCGCATCGCCGGGACGTACCGCAAGACGCACCTGCCGCGCGAGGAGTGGAAGCAGGGCGTGCGGCCCGGCCGGGAATATCCGGTCTTCGATACGGACTTCGGGCGGGTGGCGATGCAGATCTGCTACGATTGGTTCTTTCCCGAGACCACCGCCATATTGGCGCTGAAGGGGGCGGAGATCATTTTCGCGCCCACCTGGGGCAATACCCTGCCCGACGAGGACGGCATGGTCAACGGCGAGACGGTCTTTCGCGTGCGGGCCCGCGACAACGGGGTTTTCATGGTCCCGTCCGTCTATGACGGAAGCAGCCTCGTCATCAATCCGATGGGCCGCATCCTGGCCTCCAATAAGGGCAAAGAAGGCGTTTTCTGGGCCGAGGTCGATCTGAACCGGCGCGAGTGCCTGCGCTGGGTGGGGCACTGGCGCTCGATCGGCCCGCGCGACCGCATGCCGGGAACCTACCACCTGCTGGCCGGGCCTCAACTCAACCCCGACGAGAACAAGGTGAATCCGGCGCCGTGACCCTGCTCCTTCGGGCCCGTTGCGCTTGGAGCGTCAGGCAGTTGCGTTTCGCTGTCGTTCGGAGGTCTTCGGCGGCCGGTCACACCGGCTTTCTGAGGGCCAACGTGTGGATCGACCGGTTGTCCTTGAGGTATTTCCGCTCGTAGTTGGTTCCGGTCCACTCGCCGTCGTCGGCGCCGGCCGGCCTGACGAATTCGATCTCTTCCAGCTTGGTGCGGTAAGCTGCGGCCACTTCCTCGATCCGCTCGAAGTACTCGTCGTGGTCGGTGGCGATGCGGATGTCACCGCCCGGCCGCAGGCAGCGGAGAAGAATCTCCACGTTCGAGGCCTGGAGGAAGCGTCGTTTGTGGTGACGCTTCTTGGGCCAGGGATCCGGAAAGTAAACGTGGAAGCAGTCCACGCTCTCCTCGTGCACGAAGTCGCGCAGAAATGTCACGGCGTCGGTGCGGAGCAAGCGGACGTTGGTCAGGCCCCAACGCCCGATACGGTCCACGGCGTAACGATAAAACTTGCGCGCCCATTCGATTCCTAAGAAATCCACCTCGCACTGCGCCTGCGCTTGGTGCACCAGGAAGGTCCCCTTGCCCGAACCGATCTCGATGTGCACCGGGGCGGTGCGTCCGAAAATCTGGGCAAAATTCATTTTCGTGTCCCAGTCTTCCAGTTTTACTACAACGTCCGCATATTCTTTCAACGTTCGCGCCATCGTTCTCTCACGTCCCAATAAGCAAATCGGACTGCCTACCGTAGGTTTTCCACCGCCATTATATAAAAAGGTCAAAGTCGAGTGAAGACACAAGGAAAATTTGGATACGACCGTTACTAAAGTGTCTCGGATTGGCACTCGACTAATAGGATGTTGAACCCTTTTGTGGGCCATGGCGTATTCCTGAATACATGGAATGGTGGGTGCCCGGAAAGGAAGTCGTTAGGATGATACTCCAAATGATCAGGGCCAAGCGGAGACAGGTGGTCATCGACGTCAACACCCAGAGGGATTTCCTTTTGGCCGATGGCAGCGCCTGTATCCGAAATCACCGGCGGGTGCTGGCCCACATTCGGCGCATGATGGCGTGGGCGCGCGCCAAAGACGTTCCTCTGATCTCCACTTGTGAGGTTTATCCCGACTGCAACAATCATAACGGCGAGCCCCGATACTGCATCGATGGCACGCCCGGTCAACGGAAGATCAGCTATACCCTCATCGGCAGCCGTATTTGTTTCCCGGCCGACGGGAACACGGACCTGCCGCGCGACATGCTCCGGCGGTACCGGCAGGTGATCCTGCACAAGCGCTGCGTGGACCCGTTTGAGGAGCCGCGGATCGACCGTCTGCTCAGCGAAATCTGCGCCGCCGAGTTTCTGCTGATCGGCGCCTGCGCCGAAGGAGCGGTCAAAGCGACGGCCCTGGGCCTGCTCCAGCGGGATAAGAACGTCTCCGTCGTCGTCGATGCCGTGGGGTATCACGACAACCGCGAGGCCAAGATGGCCTTTCGCAAGATGGAAGCCAAGGGGGCCCGTCTGATCGAGACGCGGCGTTTAGCCGGCATCTCGCATCTGCGCCAGGTCGGCGTCTGCGATTGCGAGAGCTGCCAGCGCCTGCTCCAGAAGACCGCCGTCGGCGGACCCGAAGAAAACTAACGTTTTCGGACGGTTCTCTCGCACCTCTCGCCGCTGTCCACAATTTCTGCATAACCCTACACGCGTTAACGCACTACGTTCGATCCGCGCCGCACCTGCATCGCCCGCGCGCAAGCCTTTCCCGGTAGATACGTCGGAGTCTCGCGAACGTTGACACGATGGGCGGGCCCCAATATAGTCGAGGGTGCTATCGCCAAACGCATTTGGCAAGGGATTGTTGAATCGCCCATTGGAAGGGAGTTGAACAATGCGTTTCATCTCATCGGTCGCACGCGCAGCGCGTCGTCGACGTAGGTCATACATGCCGATGTGTCTCCTCCTGGTCTTTGGATTTCTGGTTTTGCTCTCGAACTGCCTCTGCCTGGCCGGGGCGACGACTGGGTCGGTGGCTATAGACGCCCACTATCCGGGCGGCAACATCATCGTGGATCGGATCGAGGGAGACACGGTCCATTTGCGTCCGGACCTGCGCGACACGGAGGGCTGGTGGTTCTACTGGAACTTCCGGGTGCGCGGCGCCGCCGGGCGAACGCTGACGTTTCAGTTCGCCGACCGCAGCCCCATCGGCATGCGCGGGCCGGCCGTCAGCACCGACGAGGGCAAGACCTGGACCTGGCTCGGAGCCGACGCGGTGCACAACGCGTCGTTCGAGTATACTTTTGCCGACGGCGCCGGGGCCGTGCGGTTCTGCTTTGCCGTGCCCTATCAGGAGAAGAACCTCGAGGACTTTCTCGCCTGCCACAAGGAGAGCCCGTATCTGTCCGTGCAGGAGCTGTGCAAAACGAGGAAGGGCCGAAGCGTCGAGCGTCTCCACGTCGGCCGGCTCGACGGCGATGTCACGTACCGGGTCCTGCTGACCGCGCGACACCATGCCTGCGAAATGATGGCCAATTACGTCCTGGAGGGCCTGCTGGACGCCGTCCTTGCCGACGATGACGACGGCCTCTGGTTCCGGCGCAACGTCGAGATCCTGGCGGTGCCGTTCATGGACAAGGACGGCGTGGCCGACGGCGACCAGGGCAAGAACCGCAGGCCCCGGGACCACAATCGCGACTACATCGGCAAGAGCCTCTATCCAACGGTGGCCGCGCTGCGAACCTTCGTGCCCAACTGGTCCAACGGCAAGCTCCGCGCCGCCTTCGATTTGCATTGTCCCTATATCCGGGGCACGCACAACGAAGTGATCCAGATCGTGGGCAATCCCGACGAACGCTTGTGGCGCGAACAGCAGGTGTTCGGGCGTCTTCTGGAACAGGTGCAGACGGGTCCGCTGGTGTACCGCGCCTCCGACAATCTGCCCTTCGGCAAGGCCTGGAACACGGGCAGCAACTACGACCAGGGCAAGAGCAGCAGCCGATGGGCCGGCGAACTGGACGGAATTCGCTTGGTCGCGCCCTTCGAGATTCCTTATGCCAACGCCGGCGGGAAGGCCGTGACGCCCGAGAGCGCCCAGGCCTTCGGGCGCAGTCTCGCGCGGGCCCTTCGGGCGTATCTGAAGCGGATCGGTGACGAGCAGGAGGTCGCGCCGGCGCCCGTCCGGGTCGCCGGCGTCTTTTCGCAGATGACGGTGATGGCCCACGGTCTGGGCAGTACTTCGGAAGCCGGCATCGGCGCGCTGATTCCGTGGGCCGACAAGCTCTGGGCGGTGGGCTACGTCGCCCACATTCGCGGGCAGGGTCTGGGCCTGTACGAGATCGACGACGACATGACGATGCGTCGGCATCCGGCTTCGGTCACCGGGACGTTCGCCAACCGCATGGCCCACTGGCCCAGCGGCCAGGCCTTCATCGGTCCCTACGCCATCGACACGGACGGCAGCGTGCGGACCATCGAAGAGCTCAAGCGGTACCGGCTGGCGGCGACCTGCACGCATCTGACCGATCCGAAGAACAAGGTCTACTTCCTGGGCATGGAGGGACGCTTCTGGGAGGTGGACGTCCATACCCTGGAGGCCAAGCAACTCTTCAATCTCGTCAAAGAGCTTCAGATCACCAACGCCAAGGAACACTTCAAGAGCGGCTATACCGCCCAGGGACGCGTCGTTGTGGCCAACAACACCTACGACGAGAAGGAATTCCTCGGGCAGCGCGACGCCGGCCGTCTCGCGGAATGGGACGGCAAGAAATGGACGATCATCGAACGCAATCCCTTCGTCGAAGTCCACGGCAGCGCCAGCGGCGGCTCCTACGGGGGACATACGATCTACGCCACCGGCTGGACCCGCTCGAGCGTTGTTCTGCGGGCGCTGGTCAAAGGCCGGTGGCAGCGCTACCTGCTGCCGAAGGCCAGCCATACGTGGGACCATGCCTGGAACACGGAATGGACGCGGATTCGTCACGCCGTCACCGAGAGGCTGCTGATGGACGCTCACGGCATGTTCTACGAGTTGCCCGCCTTCTCCTACGCCGGACGCATCTGGGGCATCCGCCCGATCTGCTCGCACCTGCGCGTCGTGCCGGACTTCTGTCACTGGCGGGGCCTGTTCGTCATGGCCTCCGACCAGATCGACCACGATCAGGGCCAGCCGCAATCGGGTCTCTGGTTCGGCAACATCGACGACCTCTGGCAGATGGGCAAGCCCACCGGCTGGGGCGGGCCGTGGTGGGACACGCCCGTCAAGGCGGGGCAGGTCTCCGATCCATTCCTCATGACCGGTTTCGACAAGAAGGTCGTGCACGTCGCTCATGACAGCGCCGAGCACGTGGAGTTCACCTTCGAGGTGGATTTTCTGGGCGACGGCAGTTGGCAGCGCTACCAGGTGCTTCGCTTCCGCAAAGGCTACCAGCACCACGAGTTCCCCGACGGCTTCTCGGCCCACTGGATTCGCGTCCGGGTGGATCGGGACTGCAACGCGACCGTCTATTTCATGTACAATTGAGATGCCGGCTCCTGAGTTCCAGGCATTACCCGTGTGCGCCGGTGAGGTCTTTCGATAAGCTCTTTTCAGGCAGTGTCTTACGCAGGTTCCGCCGACAAAACGCACCGAGCCCGGCCAGTCTTGCGATCCGCACCGCTTGAGAATTGGGTTTGTTTGGCGCGGCCGGCCGTGCGCGAATTGGCTTCGTTCTGCACGCTCGGGCCCCGGCTCGGCGCCGGGAGATGCCCCAATTGGGTTCGTTTTTTCGGGGCGGTCTTGCAGTGGATTTCTCGTAAACCCTTTTTGAAGCGTGGTGTCGGGCGTTTTCGGGCGTCCGGGAATTGGGTTCGTTTGGCGCGGCCGGCCGTGCGCGAATTGGCTTTGTTTCGCACGCTCAGGCCCCCGCTCGGCGCCGGGACGTGGCGAGATTGGGTTCGTTTGGCGCAGTCGGGTCCACCGCTGCCGGCCGGGACTGGCGCTGGCGAGCGGGGCGGCGCCCGGCGGCGCAACCGTCTTTGCGGGGACGGACTTTCGGCTTGCGACGCGTCGTTGTGTCATTGCCTGCTTCCTGTCATACGATATGGCATTGGTTTCTTATATATCACACAATCTGCAAGCCGTCAAGCGAAATTCCGGCCTTTCCGCCTGGGCGCCGCGGGTGTCTGTACACATTTTCGGACAGGCCAGACACAGCCGTGTGTGTGTGTAGGGGCAACCCCCGTGGTTGCCCTGGTCAGCCATGCCCGGCGCACGATAGCCTTCGATGAGGCGGGCAGGCACGGGGGCCTGCCCCTACGGGAATTCGGATGACCCCTTTATGCCCGGATATTTTCACACACCCGCCGGGGCGTGTGTGGGAGTCATGTGGTGCTATACAAGCCCAGGTTTTGCGCCATCGCCAAGTCCTTCGGACTTGACGATGCCACCTGCCGTTGTCCCGAGTCCCAAGCAATGATGCCGAAAGATTGCAGAGATAGAGACGCTCGTCACCCGTGACTTTTGTCTTGTCCTCTCGGCGCGTATTCGCCATAATATACACCACAGATGTACTTCTTATAGAACTTGCAGCGGATGCGGGTGCAGGGCCCGGACACAGCGGGTCGGACGGAGGCCGATCGAGCCGGAACGGAAAGAAATGGCAGGTGCCGAGGCAAAGGGTCCTGACGTGCGATTCCATTGGCGTAACGCGTAGGAGGCAGACCCATGCGAGGTGTTGCTGAGCATCGTGGAACTCCCATTGTTATCGCGGTCGTGGTTTTCGTCTGGGGATTGGGACCGACAGCGGCCCAGGAGCAAGGGCCGGCGCTGGTGCAAACGGTCGGCCGGGCCGGCGGCCTCTTGTCCGTGCAGAATCAGCAGGGCGATACGATCGAGCTCACCATCCCGCCGGGGGCTCTGGCCGAAGACGTCGAGATTTCGCTGCGTCCCCTGTCCCTGGCGCCGAGCAATGCCATTGCCGCTCATGTTTTCCCCGGTGTCGAGCTGCTGCCGGACGGCTTGTCGCTGCTGGCGCCGGCCAAACTGAAGCTCATCCCGGCCGCCCCCGTGGCGGATCCCTGCATGGTGATCCTCTACCACGTGCGGTCCGCCGAGTATGTCGTTCCGCTGGCCCTGGAGCCCCCGCGCGCGGACGAGGAAGAGGATCCGAACGACGATGCCGGTGAGGAGGGCCGGGCCGGCGAGGACGAACAGGGTGCCGACGATATTGTGGAGGACCCGAACGACGAAATCGCGGGGTATATCGAGCATTTCAGCATGTACGGCGGGGGCGAGCCGACGATGTCGGAGGTGGGGACTCTCGCCGATCTGGCATTTGCCATGATTCCGCCGTACGATCCGTACGGGTACCTGGCTTTCGAGGAAGCCCTCAGTGACGTCATGCACGTTAAGAAAGCGATTGCGAAGTTGGGCGGGGACGATCCGTTCTCCAACAAGGTCGAGGAGGCGGTGCTGGCGCACCTCAAAGACTTTCTCGCCGAGCCCCGGCCGGAACCACCTTGCGACCCCGACTATCTTCAGGCCGCGGTGGCGTATTTCAGGATTATGAACCTGTTCGGCCTGCCCGTCTACGAGGATGATGCGAGAAACGAGGAGGTGGCCGCGGTCCGCGCGCAAATGGAGGATCTCTTCAAGGAGGTCGCCGACCGGTGCCTGCGCCAGTTCAACCTCTATATCAACATTGACGTGATCTGGACCGACAGCCTCGAGAAGAACTACAACGGAGTCGTCAACTTGGGTTGGCAGGTGATGGGGGATGATTCGAGCTACGTCTACGGCACGGCCGAGCTGCCGACGACCGGAGGCGGCGAGTATGACATGGTAACCACCACCTCCGACGGCGTCTGGTACGTGGTCGCCGAGGGCGCCGTCGTCATGGCCACCGACGACGCGGGTGTGATGACGGACCTGTTCCTGGAACTGACACTCAGCGGCGAAGTCCTGGAAGAGGTCGTGAGCTGCATCC
>CAYPZL010000040.1:0-35327 GCA_964415045.1 uncultured Pirellulales bacterium
TCCTGGTGGCCGCATGAAAACCAATACAAAAATCAGTCAACTTGAGTATTTACAACTGAACTTCTGCAAAACTCCTCTTACAATTTACGATTGGAGTCGATTGCTCTGCACCTTCTGTACTACGAGACAGAGGCCAGGGCGTTGTTCATGCGTCGGATGGTCTCGTCGATCTCGGCGGGGCTCTTGAAGCCGACGGTGACGGCGTCGGTCAGGCCCGACTGCATGACGAACTGCATGGCCTTTTCGCGGTCGGCCGGATCGGTGAAGTCCCCGTTGCCGACGAGCTTCATGCCGATGACGCCGCGGCCTTTGTCCCGCATTCGCGCAATCTGCTCCAGGACGGGCAGCACGTTGCTCTCGCTGCTCGGGGCGTTCCAGGTGTCGGTGCGCGGTGTGTCCATGTGCGAGCCCTGCGGATTGATCCGCACGAGGTGGACGTCGACGAAATCGACCTCGACGGAACGCTTCAGGGCGGGCAGGCTGTGACAGGAGACGCCGTGGGCCCGGATGAGTTTCTTGTCCTTGGCCTTCTCCATCGCGTCCAGCACGCGTTTGCGCCGCTCGTCCCAGTCGGGGGTGACGGTGCAATGGACGAGCAGAGAATCGATGTAATCGACGCCGTAGTCCTTGCAGTACTGCTCAATGTTCTCAAAGGCTTTGTTGGGCACGCCGCCCATCTTGGTTTGGATGAACAGCTTCTCGCGGGGCAGGCCCTTGATGGCCTCGCGGAGCATCCCGTGCGTGCGGTAACCCCGGGCGATGTCGATGTAGGTGATGCCCTGATCGTAGGCGTAGCGGATGAGGCGGTTGAAGCTTTCCTGGCCGAGGCCGGCCTGGACGCGGCCGCTGTTGGTGCCGCAGCCGATGCCGAGACGGCTGAGCTTGATGCCGGTGCGGCCCAGCGTGACCTGGTCGACGGCCGTCAGCTTGCGTCCCGCTGCGCCGGCCGCCAGCGGTGACAGAATCGCGCCACCCGCTATCGCGGCGGTTCTCTCGATGAACTGACGACGTGTGAGTGGTTTTCCCTGCATGGGTCGATCCCCTTACTGCAACTGCGAGACCTCCTTCATCGTTTTCGGCGGCCGACTTCGCTCCGGCAGCGGCCGCGATCGTACCCATATACTGCCAGAATCACGGCGCCACTGCAATAGCATTTGTCCGGCCCGCCGGGAATGCGTGTGAAGGTCTTGCGGCGGCTGGGCCGAGTTCCTCTCCGGGCTCCGGGGTGGCAGCGTCAAGGCCACAGGCCTTGGCGATGGCTCGACGCCCGGGGCTTGTATAGCGCCACAGGCAGCAGACAAGTCCCCCATCGCCAAGCTGCCGCTTGACGCTGTCACCCGCGTCTGGGGATCGTTTCGTCGATGGGCGCAGTGCGTCAGGTCTGAATGGGGCGGTTCGGTTTGGCGCGCAGCAGGGGGGGCAGTTGCACGACCATGAGGCCGGCCAGCATCAGAACGCAGCCGGCGATGTCGCGGAGGTCGAGGCGTTCGCTCAGTACGAGCCAGCCGGCCAGGGCGGCGAAGACCGTTTCGAGGCTCATGATGATGGCCGCGTGCGCCGGAGGCGAAGTGCGCTGGCAGACCACCTGGAGAGTAAACGCCACGCCCGCCGACAGAATGCCGCCGTAGAGGATGGGGATCGTGGCCTCGCGGACACCGGCCAGGGTGACTTCCTCGGTTAGTACGGCGGCGGCCAGACTGAGGGCCGAACAGACCACAAACTGTACCCAGGCGATGCGCAGCGGACTGCCGCGCTTGGCTAAGTAGCCGATGAGCTGGACGTGGATCGCCCAGAAGAAGGCGCTGACGAGGACCAGCAGGTCGCCGCGTCCGATGGTGAACGACTCGGTGACGCTGAGCAGGTACAGCCCCGCCACGGCCAGCGCCACGCCGAGCCAGAGAAACCATCCGCAGCGGTGTCCCAGGAAGAGACCCATCAGGGGGACGAGCACGACGTAGAGACTGGTGATGAATCCGGCCTTGCCGGCCGTGGTATAGAGCAGTCCCATCTGCTGAAACGACGCGCCGCCGAACAGGGCCAGGCCGGCCAGGGCGCCGCCCCAGAGAAGAAAGCGCCGGCTGGCTTTGCGGCGGGGGGCTACGCCGGCCCGGCGCAGCACCAGGATCAGAGGCATCAGTGTTACCGCCCCCAGGGCGAAACGCGATGCGTTGTAGGTCATGGGGCCGATGTGGTCCATGCCCATGCGCTGGGCAACGAAGGTCGTGCCCCAGATGAAGGCGGTCAGGAGCAGCAGGGAGTCACTCTTGAGCGTTCTCGTTTGCATGGCTTTCCTGTCGTCCCGGACGGTTGTTGGCTACTTCCAGACGGGCACGCCGAGTTCCTGGAACTGGGCGGCGGCGTTGAGGAAATGGGCGGTGATCCAGAACACGGTCCAGGTCTCGACGTAGTTGCCGCGCACGCCGGCGATGTCATGGTCGGCCAGTTGCTTTCGAAACGCGCCGTGCTGAGCGTAGTTGGTGTGGTGCGGCTGCTCGCCCTGGCTGCCGTAAGGGTCGAGGAGCTGCCCGCAACTGCGGTACATGACCAGGGCCAGTTGCCTGAGGTCGTTCCTGTCGAGCCACTGTCCCAGTCGGTAGATATCGGGTGCGATGAGGACGCCGAAGACGTCGATGTGCTGGTTCTGGACCGAGACGGCGGTCCAGCCGCGGGTTTTGAAGCCGTGGTCGCGGAGGCGTCCGGCCGGAAGATCGATGTCCCACACGACCACGTACGTCAGGGCCACGTCGGCCGCGTGTTTGGCCCATTTGAGGTACCGGGGCTCGCCGGTTACCTCGTATAGCGCGGCAAAGCCCTGCAAGGCGGCGAACGCGCCCTCTTTGTCCTCGCAATTAGCATCCAGCGTGCCGCCCCAGTAGGGCTCGCGCATGCTCAGGTGGCGCGAGGCATACACGCGGGCGGCCTTCTCGGCGGCCCGACGATAGCTTTGCGCGCCGAAGAGCCTGGACGCACGACACAGCGGGGCGATGAAGAAGCCTTCGTTCGTGGACAGCGGCGACCAGTCGTCCGACAGAATTCGCGCGGCGTGGAAGTCGCAGGCCTTGCGCAGGAACGCTTCCCAGCGGGACACGTCCGCTTGCCTCTTTCGCCCGAGGCGAATCGCGTTGGCGACGTTCAGCATGGCCTGGCCCTGGGAGAGCAACTCGGGATTGCCCCGCTGGAGCCACTGTTTCTTATCGACGTCGTACCACGTGGCAAAGCCCCGGTCGTAGAACCTGGAGGAGGAGAGGAAATCGAGCGATTTCTGCGCCATGGTCACGGCGTCAGGGTCGTCGAGCTCGCCGGCGAGCGCCTGCAGGGCGTATCCGCAGGCAGCGGCCTGGCCGCACCAGCCTAACACGAAGAAGTTGCGGTCCGGGTATTTCTTGAAACCGGCGACCTCGCCGCGCTCGTACCATCGCGTCTTGGCGAAGCGATATTTCGCTTCGAGAATTTCCCGAAACGTTGGCATTCCCGCCATCTCGTACGGCCGGAAGAGCGCCAGCGACGTTTCCGTCGGTCGCTGGAATCCCGATCCCTTCTCCGCGACCGGATACGCTTCCAGGTAGAAGGTCTTCTCGATGATCGCGCCGGGCGGGACATCGAGGCAGGCGTCGCCGTAACGGATGAAGCCTCCTTGCGTCGCCTTGATAACGCTGCGTTGGCCGTTCGAGGCGCACGGGCCCGAAAGCAACGTTAGCTCGGTGCCGTCGGCCTTGCCCGTCAGTCCGAGGGACCACCATTGGTCGGCGAGATTTCCGAACGGGACCGGCGACGGCAGCGAGTGCAGGGCCGCTCCTTTCAGACCGGAGCCGTCCGACCATTCGATGCTGGCGTAGGGCATGGGGAAGCGATGCTCTTCGAAAAGAGCGGCTTCGCCGGGCTTGCCGGTGTAGACCGGGACCCGTCCGCTTCTGGCGCCGGAGGGGTTGCCGTAGTAGAGAATGCCGGGCAGCAGAACGTTCGTGCCTTTGCCGGGGCAGTGGAAGCGCACCGAGAGAGTGGTGCGCGGGGCCGCCTCGGAACCTTTCCAGGTGAATCGTCTGGTGCACTCGATCGTTCGTCCGTGCGGCCGGTACGAATCGCGGAGCTGCCACGTGCCGGCGGCGGTTTCGATCTTGCCGCGCAATATCGTCCACGCGCCGACACGCTCGGCCCCGGTCGCTTTCGCATGCACCCACGCCGAGGGCCAGTCCTTGTCCCAATCCGTCGCAATCGACCAGAGCCCGTCGGCCGGGCTGCGGAGCAGGCATTGCCCGTTCGAGCGGACCTCCACCGTGTAATGTTGCCCTTCCTGCCGTACGCTCAGCTCCAATGATCCCGCGCACCAGGCGCGACCGGCGAGTGCGATTGCGACCAGGCCCACGAGTACTCGCGACACCCGAAAATCACATGCCATGTTGATTCTCCTCAAGACCACGGTTGTGTAAGGCGTGCATTCTACCGCCTGTTGGCGTGTCCGTAAATGAGGGGCCGCCCGAGTTGTCAATTGAGTAGGCTTGTGTGGATTCAGGGCATTGCGCTTCGGCGTCGCTCGGGGCGGCGTGAGCATATGAAGGGTGCGAAGGGTCTTGTACGGGGCAGCGGGCGCGGCCGACGTTCCCTATTCGCGGGTAAAACGAGGAAATTGAGAAATATTTTCTGCGATAGCGGTCTATTATCGCGGCTGCAGGGTCCGATCTGGCCTGAATCGCGGTGTAGTGCCGACCTTGGCCACCTGCGGACGGTAAAATAAGGACTTATGACCGTTTTCGTGCCGAATAGGGAAAGTCGGGATAGCTCGGTCAGGCCTTGGCGGCGGGCTTTTTGGCTTTGGGCTCGCGCGGAGCGGGGGCGGTTTTGCCGCGGTAGACGATGACCCCGGTGGGGCACTTGTTCAGGGCCGCCTCGTTTTCGCCGCAGGGGGCATACTTGGCGTAGTCCATCCGGGCGAGGTTGTTGTCGACGGCGAAGGCGTTGCTCTGCTTGGCGCACAGGCCGCAGCCGATGCAGCCGACCTGGCACATCGAGCGCGTCACCTTGCCCGATTCCCGGCTGCTGCACGCGACGGCCATCATATTCTCGTGGCCGAAGGGAACCATCTCGATCAGGTTGCGCGGACAGGCCTTGCTGCACGCGGTGCAACCGGTGCACTTGCTGTAATCGACGGTTGCCAGCCCGTCGACGATGTGCAGGGCGTCGAACTTGCAGGCCCGGACGCAGTCGCCGAAGCCGAGACAGCCGAACTTGCAGGCCTGGACGTTGGCCAGTGCGTTGGCGGCGGTGCAACTTGGGATGCCGTGGTATTCGGCGTAGTAGGTTTTATCGTTGGTGTGGGCGCGGCAGTGGACGATGGGGCGCTGAGGCGGACCTTCGCTGCTGACCTGAAGGTTGAGTATCTCGGCGATCTTGTTCGCTACGTCCGGGCCGCCGGGAGCGCAGCGGCCGATCAGCTCGGGATTCTCCAGCACGCCCTTGGCGTACCCGCCGCAGCCGGCGAAACCGCAGGCCCCGCAGTCGAGATTGGGAAGCGCCTCGTGGATTTGCACGATCTTCGGGTCCACTTCCACCTTAAGCTTCTCGTGTGCGATCAGCAAAACGACGGCAAAGGCCGTCCCGAGGCACAGCATGATCACGCCGGCCAGGCCCGCACTGCTCACCAGATCGACAAAACTTGCCAAGATCATCATATCATTCCTGCAAATCCCATGAAGGCCAGCGAGAGAATGCCGGCCGTGATCAACGTTATCGGTGCGCCCTGGAGACATTTGGGCACGTCCGCCATCTGCAGGTTCTCCCGGATGCCCGCCATGATGCAGATCGCCATGGTGAATCCGATCCCGCCCCCGAAGCTCAGGACCACCGCCTCGATCAGGCTGTTGATGCCCCACAGATTGAGGAACAGGCACAGGCCCAGGATGGCGCAGTTCGTGGTAATCAGCGGCAGAAAGATCCCGAAGCTGTCGTACAGCGGCGGGAAGAACTTGCGCAAGTACATCTCCACCAACTGCACGGCGCTGGCGATGACCAGGATAAAGCAGACGTACCGGGCCACCTCCAGACCGAGCGGCATCAGGAGGAAATGGTCGATCATCCAGGTCAGCGTTCCGCTGAGCGTCATGACGAACGTCACCGCCAGCCCCATCCCGAAGGCCATGTCGATGCGACCGGAGACGCCCAGATACGGGCAGATGCCCAGGAACTTCGTCAGCACCAGGTTATTGATGAGGACGACGGAAATGAAGCCGGTGATCAGAATATAAACCGTATCCATGTTCGAAACCTCTTAGCTTCGCTTCTTGGTGATAAGGTTGATGAGCCCGAGCAGAAATCCCAGCGTCAGAAACGCTCCGACAGGCATGCCCAGCGCCGCCACCGGGACGAAGGCGTTCGGCATGACCTGGATCTCGAAGATCTTGCCCGTGGCCAGGACCTCTCGGACGCCGGCCAGCACGCACAGCGTGAGCGTGAATCCGGCCCCCATGCCCAGGGCATCGATGATGCTCAGCAGGACCGGATGCTTGCTGGCGCACGCTTCGGCCCGGCAGATGATGATGCAGTTGACGATGATCAGGGGCACGTACGGTCCCAGCGCTTCGCTCATCTTGGGCTGGAACGCCTGGAGGAACAGGTCCGCGATGGTGACGAAAGTGGAAATCGTCAGCGTGAACATGAGGATGCGCAAATGCGGCTTGAGCAGATCGCGCATCAGGCTGACCATGATGTTGCTGCACACCAGAACGAAGATGACGCAGCAGCCCATGGTCAGGGCCGGCTTAACGGCGGCGGTGACCGCCAGCGTCGGGCACATGCCCAGCAGCAGCCGAAACACCGGGTTCTCCCGCCACAGACCGGCGAAGAGTGTGTCCTTATACAGACTGACCTGTCCGTCAGGATTCGTTGCCATTGCCGATCAGTCCTTTCTTTTGGAATTGCTCTTTGAGTTGTACCAGATAATGATTGATCGTTTCGACCACGGCGGTGCTGCTGACGGTGGCGCCGCTGATGGCGACGATCTCCTCGTCGATTTCTTCCATGTTGCCCGTTCCGGCCAGCGACAGGCTGGTAGCCGGCGCGCCGGCGAACTGGTTGCGGAAGTAGCTTTCTTTGATCTGATCGCCGAACCCGGGCGTTTCGTTACTCAGGAGGACGTCGAAGCCGGCGAGCGTCTCGAAGTCTTTGTCCACCGCCACGACGAGCTCGATCTTGTCGGCGAATCCGGAGCCGATGGCCTTGAAGGCCCATCCGACGGTGTTGCCGTCCGCTATGGCTTCGTACACAGCCGCCACTTCCGGCCTGCCGTCAAAGGCCTCGATCTCGATCTCTTCCTTGACCGGGGCGAACTTCTCGGCTTGCGGCAGCAGACCCCTGGCCAGGTTGGTCAGCTTGGTGACCTTGTTCATCTCGATTCGATCCGACAGGGCGGCGTTGGTGGCCGCGATCAGGAGACCGAAGAAGAACGAGGCGGCGATCAGCAGCCAGCTCTGTTCGAAAAAGTGTTTGATACTACGCACGTGGTTTACCTCCGGCCGGAACGCGCTTGCACAGTCTGTCGATCAGGGGCGTTACGGCATTCATCAGGAGCACGGAAAACATTACACCTTCGGGGTATTCGCCCACGATTCGGATCAGCATCGTAATCGTTCCCACGCCGATTCCGAAGAGCCACATCCCGCGCCGCGTCAGCGGCGCCGTGACCGGGTCGGTCGCGATGAAGAACGCTCCGAGAAGCAACCCTCCACTGGTGAGGTGGAAGAAGGGCTGCATGTATGCATCCTGGTTTATCAGATAAGCGATACCGGCGAAAACGAACGCCGAGACCAGCACCGCCAGGGGAATATGAATACTGATGGTTCGTCGCAGCAGAAGGTAGATGCCGCCCAGCAGGACCGCGAGGGAGCTGGTTTCGCCCAGGCAGCCGCCGACGGCGCCGGTGAGGGTGTGCTCGAATTGGCGCTCGCTGTAGATTTGGGCGCCGTTCTCATCCTTGATGGCCATTTTGCTCCAGGCTAGCGGGGTCGCCTGCGTTCGGGTGTTGACCATGTTCTCCGGCGCGATTTTGGGCAGGCCGGCGTCGACGGGGGCCGGCACGGTCCAGGTCGTCATCAACATGCCGAAGGAGGCGGTAAGGAAGGCCCGTCCGACCATGGCCGGGTTGAAGACGTTGGCCCCGAGCCCGCCGAAGACCATTTTGCCGACGACGATGGCCACGACCGAGCCGACCGCCGCGGCCCAGATCGGCAACGCCGGCGGCACCGAAAGCGCCAGCAGGATGCCGGTCACCACGGCGCTGAGGTCACCGACGGAGTTCGGTTTCCTGCGAATCAGGTTGCAGACCCATTCGGTGGCGACGCACCACGCGACGCAGAAGGCGATCAGCAGCAGGGCGTGGATGCGAAAGAAGTAGCCCGCCGCCGCGATGGCCGGCACGAGACCGACGGCCACGTCCAGCATGACGCGCCGCGTCGACAGGGGCTTGCTGATATGCGGGGCGAACGTAACAGTAATGTTCTCGGGCATCTATCTGGTCCTCGGTGTCCCGTGTTTGAAATTCCGGCTCGATTAGCCTGGCATCTTTTTTTTCTGGCGGGCGAGAAAGATCTTGCCCGTTTTGATGTAGCCGGTCAACTCAATGTTGGCGGGACAAACGTAACTGCAACAGCCACACTCGATGCAGGCGCTGATGTAGTAGCGCTCGGCCACATCCAGCAGATTATTCTTCACCGCGTGGGCGATTTTCGTTGGGTTCAGGTTCTCCGGGCACACCTCGAGGCATCGGCCGCACCGGATGCATGCCGTTTGTTGCCGCTCGAACTTGGCTTTGCCGATCTGCTCTTTGGTTAGCACCGTCACGGCGCCGCCGGCCTTGGTGATCGGGGTGTTCAGGTCGGCGATGGCCGGGCCCATCATGGGGCCGCCCAGAACAACTTTGACGCCGTCTGTTGTGATGCCGCCGCAATGATCGATCAGCGTCGCGACCGGTGTCCCGACGGGCACGTAGAAATTGCCGCGGCGGGTGACTCCTTCCCCGGTCACCGTGACCACGCGGTGTGTGAGCGGGCGGTGGTCCACGACGGCCTCGGCCACCGCGGCCGCCGTGGCGACGTTGCTGACCACCACGCCGATATTCGGCGGAATGGCCCCGGTCGGCACCGTTTTGCCCAGGGCCGCTTTGATGAGCTGCCGTTCGCCGCCCTGGGGATATTTCGTTTTGACCGGCACCACTTTGATCTTCTCGGTCAATCCCAACGCTTCCAGCGACGCGCCGATCTTCTCGATGGCCTTGGGTTTGTTGTCTTCAATCGCCACAAAGACGTTCGAGGCGCCGCAGGCTCTCTGGATCAGTTGAATGCCCGTGATGACCTGGTCCGTCCATTCGAGCATGACGCGATAATCGCACGTGATGTACGGTTCGCACTCGCAGGCGTTGATGAGCAGGGTCTCTTTGGGATTCTTCGGGTCGGGCTGAATCTTGATGCTCGTGGGAAACCCGGCGCCTCCCATACCGACGATCCCGGCTTCGCGCACGGCTTCGCAAATCTGCTCGCTTTCGTAGGCGGCAGGATCGAAGTCCCGCGGGCGACTGAAGGAAGGCTTTGCCGGCCGGGTTTCGGCGTCCGGCTCGATCACCACCGCCGGACTCCTGCCCAGAATCGGGTGAGATTGCAGAGAAACCTCTTTGACCTTCCCGCCGACCGGGCTGTGGACCGGCGCGCACACGAAGGCGTGGCATTCCCCGATCACCTGGCCGGCTTCGACCGTATCGCCTTTTTGGACGGCAGGTTGGCACGGCGCCCCGATATGCTGGCTGAGGAAGACGGCCAGGTGCGCCGCCGGAGGACCCGGCTGAATCTCCTGGTCCTCGGTCAGAGACTTGCTGTCGGGGGGATGGACCCCTCCGGCAAAAGACAGACTTTCTTGGGCAGTTATAGCCATGATGACCCGTCCGGATACTATGTGTTTCTATGAAGACGCTTGAGGATCAGGCTTACCGTCAGCATAACGCTGGCGGTGACGAACAGAGCCGACACAAAGGCTGCGGGCGTCTGGTACTTCTGCGCCACGGCGTTCGCCAGGAGCTGCCCCGAGACGCCAAGCGTGACCACAAATACGACGATGGGCAACAGGAATGCGACGACGACCCCCAGGGCGACCGACGAGCCCTTGGATTGACCGAGTTGCTCGTATACCTTCTTGCAGTCGTGAGCCTGACTACAACCTTCACAGAACTCTGAGTGTGCCACTGTTTCTGCTACCAAACAAAGAAAACTTGCATTATACTTAATGGACCCTGTTCTGCAATCGAAATCGCGTAATTTTGGGGTAATGACTATGCCGCGACGAGTTATCTTACTCGTGTGTTTGGCCTTTCTGAATTTCACAGCAGGCTGTGCGGTCAATCCTGTTACGGGGCAAGAGGAACTAATGTTCTTCTCTCCGGAACAGGATGTGAAACTGGGGCGCAAATACGCGCCCGCGATCGAGAAGGCGCTGAAAGGCCGGATTCCGGACGAAACGCTCCAGAGTTACGTTCATCGGATCGGTCAGCGTATCGCGCGTGTGTGCCATCGGCCGGATTTGTCCTATCATTTCACAGCCGTCGACGAGCCGAGCGAAAACGCGATCGCCGTGCCCGGCGGGTACGTTTACATAACGAGAGGCCTCCTGGAGCGGCTGGAATCCGAGGCGCAACTGGCGGCGGTGCTGGCCCACGAGGTGGGGCACGTGGTCGCTCGCGACACCATGGCTGCCATGAGCCGCCAGTATGGCATGGCGGCGCTGGTGGCGGCCGCACAAGTCAGCGGGGCGCCGTCCGACGTGACCCGAGGGGCCAGTTTCATCACGGCGGTGTTGTCCTTGCAGTACAGCCGGGAAGATGAACGGGATGCCGACCTGACGGGCCTGTCGTACATGGTGCAAGCGGGCTACGATCCGGAAGGCATGGTCGAGACGATGCACATCCTGCAGGAGCTTCAGACGGTGCGTCGGGTCGAGTTCTTTTCCACTCACCCGAATCCGGAGAGCCGCATCGCGTATCTGCAAGACCGCATCGCCCGGAAGTACGCTACGCTGGGCACGCTCAAGGAAGGCCGAGGGGAATACGAAGAGGCGGTCCTGTCGAGACTCAAGGAACATAAGGGGTCGCGAAGGGCTCACATGTCGGGCCGGTCGTTCGGCAAATGAAAAGCCCGCCGGGTTGTGATGGGCGGGCTTGGGTCTGTCACAACAAAACTCCACGGTGACCGGAAACCGATCGCGCTATCGGCGCAAATCGATCGCCCGACGCGCCGCACAGTGCCGCCTGTCGCGGAGTCGTCGCCGAGGGCGGCTTTCTACCTATTATTCAGACGCGCCTTTCGGATGGCCTCGGTCTGGCTGTGCTTGCATTTCGGGCAGCGGTCGGCGAAATCGTTCGGCACCGAGTTCTCGAAGAAAACCTCGCCGCACTTCTCGCACTTGTGAGCCTTGGCGATGCCGTCCTTGCCGCACTTCTCGCAGGTCAAGAGGGGCGTTATCATCATGGGGGTCGGATTGGCCCGGGCCTTCTCCTCCAGCTCCTCGTAGAAGCGTTTCTTGCTCATCTCGTACGAGGCGCCGCACTTTCGGCACTTCACCCAGATTTGCTCGGTTTCGTCGATGGTGCTGGTGCCGCCGGCGCCCCCACCCCGGGTTTTGACGAACACGAGGACCGCCACGATGATGCAGACGGCAATGACCACGGCGTAGATGGTGTTTTTCATAGCTCGGACCTCCCTAATTCAGTCAACCATTCGATGATGCGCCGGACGCGGTCTCTGAAAAAAGACCCGTTTCATTCTTAGACCTCACGGGGAAACCATACCTTACCGGGCGTTTCATGTCAAATGGTAGTCGCCGTGCCCGACGGGTTTCGGCCCAATCGCAGGATTCGGGCCGGTTCCTCGGGGAATCCGGTTCGGGCCGACAGGTAGGCCGCTTCCAGCACGGCCATGTTGGCCAGATTCCCGGCGCCGGTGGCGATCAATCCGGATTCTTCCGGCATCGCGACGCTTTTGGCGAAGCTGGAGAGGAGCCGCTGCATGACGAGCGGTTCCTCTTCGTTGTATTCCCATTCCTGGTTGTCCTGCTCGTCGCCGGTCTCAAGCGTGACACGGTTCTCCGTCACCGTCAGCAGGGCGTTTCGGCCGTAGAGACGCAGGACCGACTCGTTGGGCTCGATTTCGTTTCGCCGGGTGGCCACGAGGTTGCCCACCAGGGCGTCGGTGAATTTCATCGACACCACCGCGGTGTCTTCGGTCAGATAGAGCCGCTGTTTTTTGTCGGGCGCCTGGTTGGTGTTCAGAGCGTAGACCTGCTGCGGCAGGGCGAAGTTCCAGAGGATTTGATCGACGACCTGGTAGCAATCGTGCATCAGGACGCCTCCGCCGGCCAGCTTCGGGTCGCTCCACCAGGCGGGCCGGCCGCCTCCGTCGGCGCGGCAAAACGCGGTGACCAGGAACACATGCTCGATGTGATTTTGGAGAATCAGCTCGTGGGCGGTGATATAGCTGGATCGAAACCGCGCCGGGTTGGCGATGGCAAATTGCACCGTTGCGTTTTCCGCCATCTGCACGTACTCCAGCGCCTCCTCGAAGTTGCGGGCCGGCGGCGCCAGCTTGAGAATGTTGAACTTCTTTTTGAGAGCGGTTTTGAGATGTTCGTCGCAGGTGTGAACATCGGCGGCGACGAGCAGGCAGTCGAACTGGTTCTGAACGATGAGCTGGCGGAAATCCGTGTACGCCTGACAATCGTGTCGTGCGGCCGCTCTCTCGGCCCTCTGCGGGTCCTGGTCGGCCACCGCCTGAATGTGAAAACAGTCAAGCTGGGCCGCCGCCTCGAGCAGCAGCCGCCCACGATCGTCGAGACCGAGAACAGCGGTGGAAAGACAGTCCTTCATTTCGTGCGAATACGCCTGTATTGGAGTGCTTGTTGGCCGATGGTCTGATGAACACGCATGATGCCGTGAAACAACCGACTCTATCCCTGTTAATGCAACCTTGCCTTGTCCGCCGCCGGCCTACGACGCTTACGTCCTGCGGTCCACCGTCAATCCCGGCCGCCGGTCTTCGGCGGTATGATGAAGTGCTCGGGCACGGGAAACTGCGAGCACAGCAACAACACTTCTTTGCCGACCTGCTCGATGACGGAGTCCTTGTCGATGTTCTCGGCCACTTTGTGGATGAAGGCCGCAATTTGTTCGGCCTCCGGCTCTTTCATGCCCCGCGTGGTTATGGCCGGCGTTCCCAACCGCAGGCCGCTGGGATTGAAGGGCGGCGCCGGATCGCCTGGGACCGTGTTGTAGTTGGTGACGATGCGGGCCCGATCGAGCGCCTTGGCCAGCTTCTTGCCCGGGATGTCCTTGTTTCTCAGATCGATGAGGATCAGATGGTTATCGGTCCCGCCGGAGACCAGTTTGAATCCGTATTCCATCAGCTTCTCTGCCAGAGCCCTGGCGTTCTTGACGATCTGTTTGGCGTACGCGACGAACTCCGGGGTGTCGGCCTCGGCCATGGCCACGGCGATGGCCGTCAGCGTGTGCATGTGCGGGCCGCCCTGCAGGCCGGGGAAGACCGCGCGGTCCACCTTGTCGGCGTGCTCGGCTTTGCACAGCAACATGCCCCCGCGCGGACCCCGCAGGGTCTTGTGCGAGGTGGTCGATACGATGTCGGCATAGGGCACGGGGCTCTTGTGAATCCCGGCCACGACCAGCCCGGCGATGTGGGCGATGTCACTGACGTGGTAGGCCCCGACCTCCCGGGCGATTTCGCCGAAAATCTCGAAGTCGATGGCCCGGGGGTAGGCGGTGGCGCCGGAGATGATCACGTTCGGGCGGTTCTTCCTGGCGTGATCGCGAATCATGTCATAGTCGAGCAGTCCGGTCTCGGTATTTACCATATAAGGCGCCGAATGGAAGAAGCGGCTCGTCAGCGAGACCTTCCAGCCGTGGGTCAGGTGCCCGCCGTGGAAGAGCGACATTCCCATAATGGTGTCACCCGGGTTGATCAGAGCCGCGTAGGCCGCCATATTCGCCACGGAGCCCGAATAGGGCTGGACGTTGGCGTGATCGGCCTGGAAGAGCTTCTTGGCGCGCTCCCGAGCCACTTTTTCGATCAGGTCGGTGACCTGCTGTCCCTCGTAGTACCGTTTGCCGGGATAGCCCTCGGCGTATTTATTCGTCAGGCAACTCGAACTGGCCATCATCACCGCCTGCGAGACGTAGTTTTCGGAGGGGATCAGGCGGATCGAGCCGCTCTGCCGAGCCTCTTCCTGGCGTATGAGTTCGTAAATCTGCGGGTCATACTGCTCCAGGGCCGTTATCATTCCTGGCACTCCCGATACAGTCTGCGTGGAATTTCTCTCTGGTCCGTTGAAGTCGGATCACAACAAACCAATCTTTATAACACGCATTTCCCTTTTGTACAAGCATTTATTCATTGACAATATTGAGCTGAATATTACGATAAACACTAGGGATACGTCGTTTGGGAAAAGAACCTACGTTAGGATATGCAGCAGTCGAATACGCAAGCACGAGAGCAGGCGCGGGTCTTCTTTGAGCGCGCGCGTCAAGCCGCCCAGGGAGGTGACTTTGACGGCGCCATCGATGCGTACCTGGAAGGCCTTCGCCGTGCGCCCGATGCGGTTCAGGAAGGGCACGTGGAGCTGCGCGTGGTGGCCCTGCGTCGCCAGCGAGGCAACGGGGTCAAGCCCACCGACGAGGAGGTCCGCCGGCGTCTGGCGGAGGGCGGCTCGCCGCTGGAGAAGATGCTCAACGCCGAGTATCTGCTGGCCAAAGATCCCGAGCACCTGGCCTACGGAGAGGGCATTTTGCGTGCGGCCGTGGCGGGGGGGTACAAGGAGACGGTCAAGTGGATGGCCGATCTGATGTTCCTGGCCAACAACAATGCCCGGAAACCATCAGCCCAGATATACATTCTGTTGAAGGACTCCTACGCGGCTGTCGGGCAGCTTGAGAGGGCGGCGGCGGCCTGCCAGCGGGCGGTTCGTCTCAAGCCGGGCGATCCGAAACTGGCGGCCGATCTGAAGCGGCTCATGAGCAAAGTGGCATCGGCGCGGCGGAAGCGCTCCGGTGGGACCGGGCCGCGATTCGACAGAATCGGCACGACCCGCCCCCAGCGGACCCGGGTCAAGCCCGCTGAGCCTGCCATGACGCCGGAGGACCCTGAAGAGAACTCGGCCCAGGCCGACGTGGACCCGGACTTGATGGCGGCGCGGGCCTTCTTCGAGAAAGCCAGAAAGGCCGCCGAAGGCAAAAACTACGACTACGCTATCCAGATGTACCTCGAAGGTCTGCAGCGGGCCCCTGATGCCCTGGAGGAAGGGCACCTGCCGCTCTGCGAGCTGGGGCTCCAGCGACGCGGAAAAGGGGGTAAGAAACCGTCCATGGTGGAACGGGTCAAGCGCCTGCGCGGGAAGACCCCTCTCGAACAGATGCTCAACGCCGAGTATTTGTTCGCCAAGGACCCCGATCACATGCCCTATGCCGAGGCCATGCTCAAGGCGGCCGTGCAAGGCGGTTTTGAGAAAACGGCCCACTGGATTGCCAATCTGATTTTCCAGACCAATAACGCCGTGGAGAAGCCCTCGTTGCAGACGTACCTGCTGCTGAAGGATTCCTACGCCGCCCTGGGGCAGTATGACAAGGCGGTGGCCGCCTGCCAGCGGGCCACCCGGCTCAAGCCCGACAGCAAGGAGCTGGCCGACGAGTTCAAAAATCTCTCGGCCGAGCTGACCATGGCCCGGGGCAAATATGACGTGGACGGAGACTTTCGCCAGTCCATCCAGGATCGGGAGACCCAGGTCAGGCTCTATGCCCAGGACCGGGTCATCAAGACGGAAGATTACCGTATGTCCGTCGTGGAAGACGCGCGAAAGGCCTATGAGAAGGATCCTGACCACCCCAAGAGCCTCTTCACTCTGGCCGAGGCCCTGGCGGATCTGGAAAAAGACGAGGCCGACACCGAGGCGATACAGTTGCTCGAAGAAGCGTACAACAGCCGGGCGGATTTCAGTTTCAAGGAAAAGGCCGGTCTACTGCGTATCCGGCAGCTAAAACGGAAGCTGCGAGAAGCGAAAAAGCGCCTCGAAGGACAGCCCGAGGAGGCTCGGGACGATGGGCAGATCCAGGAATTGACCGCCGCGCTTGACAGCACCGAGATGCAGCACTACCGCCTGTGCGTGGAGAATTACCCCACCGATCTGGCCCCCAAATACCAGTACGCCCTCCGTTTGATGAAGGCAGGGCAGCATAATGAGGCGATTCCGCTGTTCCAGGAGGCTCAGAGGGACCCCAGACGCAAGATTTCGGCCATGGACAAAATCGGCTATTGCTTCTTCATGAAGGGCTGGTACGCCGACGCCATCGACGTATTTCGTCGGGCCATCGAAACCTACGAAATAAAAGATGATGCAATCGCCAAGGAATTGCGTTATAATCTGGCCCGTGCCTATGAAGAAGACGGCAAGAACGGAAAGGCACTGGAGATTTACCGCAGGATCGCCCAGTTGGATTTTCGGTATAAGGACGTCAGCGACCGGGTAGACCGGCTTCGGGCCGAACTGGGCAGTGCATCCGAGAGTGAATCTGACGACGAGCAGTAATATTGAACCAACCTCTCAGTGAGTAGTTTCTGACAGCGTTTTTCATGTGTTCAGGAGAACGAAGTGGCACATTCTTTGTCAGCGAAGAAGAGAATCAGGCAAAATGCCAAGCGGCGGACGACGAACCGGGCGCGAAAAAGCCAGGTAAAGACGCAGATCAAGCGGTTTGAGGCCGCGGTGAGCCAGGGCGATGCGGCCGCGGCCAGCGAGGAGTTTCGGCTCGTCGCCAAGAAACTGGACAAGGTCGCCAGTACCAGCACGATGCACAAGAAGACGGCCGCACGGAAGAAATCACGCCTGGCCAAGAGACTCAACAGTCTCAAGGCCAAACAGGGGGGGTAGCCGCGCGAAGAGATATTTTGCAGCGGCTGCCCTGTCCGCGTTCGAGCGTACAAGGATGACGATGTTTTAGGAAAACGGCAGCACTCGATCGACGGAGATTCGGTTGGGTGCTGCTTTTCTTGTGGTGGCCTATGCCGAGAGTGTACAAGGATCGGATTCTCAAGCTCCTCAAGCATGCCGAGTACCAGCCGGTCAAACTGGCCCAGTTGGCCAAGACGCTGGGGGTCGGCGCCGATGCGTACGAGGAGTTCAAGCAGGCCTTCGATGAGCTTCGCAGTGCGGGCCACGTCATCATCGGAGCGGGCAACGTCGTTACGCTGCCGGCGATGGCCGGGCAGGTGGTCGGTCGCTTTCGAGCGAATCCCAAGGGCTTCGGATTTATCGTGCCTCTGGAACCCAACCGGCATGGTGACTTGTTCGTACCACCGGACAGCACTGCCGACGCCATGACCGGCGACGTGGTGCTGGCCAAGGTCAAACGCAAAGGCAAACGCGGTGGCGAGACCCGCTATACCGGGGAAATCCTCCAGGTCCTGGAGAGGGCCAACAACCGGTTCGTGGGGACCCTGACGCGGCACCCCGAGACGTGGCTGGTCCAACCTGACGGCAGCGCCTTTATCGATCCGATCGCCGTCGATGATGTTACGGCCAAGAACGCCCGGGAGAAGGACAAGGTCGTGGTCGAGATTCTCTCCTACCCGACCGATCGTTACCTGGCGCGAGGCGTGATCATCGAGGTTTTGGGGCGAGCCGGTCGCTACGACACCGAGATCGCCTCGATCATTCATCGCTATCATCTGCCCGGCGAGTTTGACGCCGAATGTCTGGAACAGGCCCGCCGCGCCGCGGCGCAGTTTGCGCCGCAGGCGGGCGATGGTCGCGAGGACATCACGGACAAGGTGATTCTCACCATCGACCCGCCCGACGCGAAAGATTTCGATGACGCCATCAGCCTCGACGTCGATGCGCAGGGCCGGTGGGTCCTCGGGATTCATATCGCCGACGTGAGCCATTTCGTGCCGGCCGGCTCGCCCTTGGACGAAGAGGCCCGCCGGCGGGGCAACAGCGTGTATCTGCCGGGCAAGACGATTCCCATGCTGCCCGAGGTTCTCAGCAACGGCGTTTGCAGCTTGCAGCCGGACCAGGTGCGCTTCACGAAAAGCGTCTACATCACGTACGATGACAAAGGACGTATTCGCTCGCGTCGCTTCGCCAACAGCGTCATTCGCTCGAAAGCCCGCCTGACGTACACGCAGGCCGACCGGGTTCTGAAAGGGCATGCCAAGGGCCTGAAACGTGACGTGATCGAGCTGGTGGCGCGGATGAACGAGCTAAGCCGCCTCATCGAGGCGCGGCGGGAAGAGAACGGGATGCTGCACCTGGATCTTCCCGAGCCGGAGCTCGATTTCGATGCGTCGGGCCGGGTCGTAGACGCCCATCCCGCCGACGACTGCTATCCCCACACGATCATCGAGATGTTCATGGTCGAGGCGAACGAGGCCGTGGCCTCGATCCTCGACCGGAACAATATTGCCTTCATGCGCCGCGTCCATCCCGAGCCCGATGCGCTGAGCATGAAGAACCTCGCCAAGCTGCTCCGGGCCATGGGCTTTCACATCCCCCGCAATCCCAACCGGCACACGATCCAGGACCTGCTGGCGTCGGTCAAGGGACGCGAGGAATCGCTGGCCGTCAACCTGGCGGTTCTGCGGAGCTTTGAAAAGGCCGAGTACGCGCCCCTGCACATCGGCCATTATGCCCTGGCCTCGACGCACTACTGCCATTTCACCAGTCCGATTCGTCGCTACGCCGACCTGCTCGTTCATCGGCTCTTGCAGTGCTACCTCACGCAAGGCGCCGAGGTGGCCAGGCAGACGGCCGCCGGCCAGGATCTGACGGAGACAGGGCGACACATCAGTTTCACCGAGCAGTGTGCCGAGGACGCCGAACGAGAGCTTGTCAGCGTGCTGATTCTCCAGATGCTCAGCAAGCGAATCGGCGAGGAGCTGAGCTGTGTTGTGACGGGCCTGACCGGATTCGGCGTCTTCGTGCAGTGTCAGAAATTCGGGATCGAGGGTCTCATCCGGCTGGAGGACCTGGGCCCCGACCACTGGCAGTACGATCAGAAATCCCAGTGCCTGATGGGACGCAACTCCGGCGAGGCCATCCGCCTGGGGCGGGCCATCAAGGTCCATATTGCGTCGGTTAACGTTCCGGCCCGCCAGCTCAACCTCGTCCCCGTCGAGCCCCTCGGCCAGGCCCCGCGCCCCGCCCCCACGCCTCGCCGCAAAGCCAGAAAGAGACACAAGAAATAGCCACCCACCCCGCAACGGTCGCATTGAGTCGCCGCGAACGCTGTGCCCGCGATTCATCCTCAGACCCCTAATAAAAAGCTTCTACTTTATAGTATTTTTTGCCATAGTACTTGAAAGCAGTAGGCAAAAGTGATATGCTGATCGGGTATAAGGTTTGAGTTTTATTGGGATATGCATGTCTTGCGCGGGCATGTGTTGCAGGAGGAGGAAGGAAGCATGCGTGTAATATTCTCGCTGGTGGTGATGTTGTCTCTGGTGGTGTCGGTGTGCGCGGAGGACCCGGTCGATTTCCCGGACCCGATTCTGAGAGGACTCGTGGAGTCTGAACTTTGCATCTCGGACCCGACCCCTTCAGATATGCTTTCCCTGACGGAACTGACGTGCTGTCAATGCGACATCGCCGATCTTGCGGGACTCGAGTACGCCGTGAACATGCAGAAACTGTGGCTTCGAATGAACGCCTTCAGCGACCTCTCACCGTTGTCCGGGTTGACGAATCTGCGGACGCTGCACCTGACCCTGAACGAGATTTACGACGTGTCACCACTGTCGGGATTGATTCACCTGGAGTATTTGGACCTTCATGGGAATAATATTGAGGATGTTTCGCCGTTGGCGGAATTGGTTCATTTACGCACGCTCATTCTGCACCAGAACCAAATCGAAGACATCTCGGCCCTGTCGGAGTTGACGGGGCTGGAGTGGCTCGATCTCGTGCATAATCCGTTGAACGAGGACGCCTTTGACATTTACATCCCACAGATTCACGCTAACAACCCGGACATCGTCTTGGCTCACGACGGCTCGTATCTTCGCTTCTTGTCCATTTCCTCGGGTGTTGGAGGATCGGTCGTAAGACCGGGAGAGGGGCAATTTACGTACGAATACGGCGAATCCGTCTACATGCAGGCCGTGGCAGATCCCGGCTTTGTCTTTGTCGGGTTCAGAGGAGACTACTCGACGCCGCAAAATCCTACGATCCTCTACATGGAACAGAGTTTCTCCATTGAAGCCGGTTTTCTTTGTCTTTTGCCGGTTGTCTATGTTGACGACAACGCTTCGGGAGATCCCGCCCCGGGCGATTTCGCCGCGGGCGACCCGCTGGAGAATGGGACGGCTGAGCATCCGTTCGACAGCATTCAGGAGGCGGTCGAGGTGGCGGCCGACGGGGCCTCGATTCTCGTTCGTCCCGGGACGTATCATGAGAATATTGATTTCCTGGGCAAGCGCATTCAACTGTTGGGAATCGATCCGAACGATCCCAACGGGACCTCGTACCCGGTGATTGACGGCGGCGGCGCGGGCCCGGTTGTGACGTTTGCCGGTGGGGAGGATCCGAACTGTGTGCTGATGGGATTTGTCATTACGGGCGGTCGGGGCGGACCGGCCGGGGCGATTTCCTGCGCCGGCAGCAGTCCGACGATTATGAATTGCCTGATCGTGGGCAACCGCGCCAGCGACAGCAACGGTGCGGCGGTGTACTGCGCCGACAGCAACGCGGTCTTCGTCAACTGCACCATCGCCGACAACGCCGGCGGAGAGGACGGCGCCGGTTTGCTTGTCGAGAACGGTAACGTAATGGTGATCAACTCGATCCTGCGGGGCAATACGCCCCGGGAAATCCTCGTCGCCGGCGCCGACGAACTTTCGATCGCATACAGCGACGTGGCGGGCGGCTGGCCGGGGCAGGGCAATATCGACGTCGATCCCCTGTTTGTCCGGCCTGACGCGTGGGACGACAACGGCACGCCGCTCAATCCAGCCGATGACGTCTGGATCGGTGGGGACTACCACCTGCAATCGCAGGCCGGACGCTGGGACGGCCAGACGCAGGCCTGGGCCCACGATGAAGTCACCAGCCCCTGCATCGACGCCGGCGACCCTGCCAGTCCGCTCGGCGCCGAGCCTGTCCCCAACGGCGGCATCATCAACCTCGGTGCCTACGGCGGCACCCGCGAGACCGCCAAATCTGTGGACAGTTACTTATAGCAGGTGGGGTATCTGCGAGAATGCCGGCCCCATACGTGCCGGTTTCCGGCAACAGCGCGTTGTTTGTGCTTGGAATCTTGTTGTGGAGGAGAAAAGAAACGATGCGATGGTTCTATTTCATGCTGCTGTCATGGTGCCTGCTGGCACCCGCCTGGGCGGAGGACCCTGTCCATTTCGCCGATGTGGACCTCAAATCCGCGGTGGAAGCCGAACTCTGGATTGTCGATCCGACCCCCAGTGACATGCTGGGTCTGCTCTGTCTCAACACCAATTTGCGAGGAATAACGGATCTGGCTGGCCTGGAATATGCCGGCAATTTGCAGACCTTGGTGATCACGCACGACGGTGTGCGTGATCTCTCGCCTCTGTCCGGGTTGAGCAACCTCCAGACGCTTGTTCTCAACAACAATGAGATCACCGATATCTCTATTGTGTCCGGGCTAAGCAACTTGCACACACTGGACGTTCACGATAATGAGATCAGCGACATCTCAGCCGTGTCGGGGCTAGTCAATCTGCGCGAGCTGATTATTCGGCGAAATCAAATTACCGACCTCTCGTCACTTTTCGCGCTAACCTCGCTCGAACAGTTGGATGTGACCCACAATCCGTTGACCCAGGAAGTGTACGACGTTCAAATTCCCCTGATCATCGAAAGCAATCCAGGCATCACTGTATGCCATGACGGCTCGCATCTTCGCCTCTTGTCCATTTCCTCGAGCGTGGGAGGATCGGTGGTCAGGCCGGGAGAAGGTCAGTTTACCTACGGATACGGCGAATCCGTCTACGTGCAGGCCGAGGCGGATCCTGGCTTTGTGTTTGTTGGGTTCAGCGGAACCTACTCCACGACGCAGAATCCTGTTTTCCTCCACATGGAGCAGGATCTTTCCATTCAGGCCAATTTCCTCTGTGTCTTGCCGGTGGTTTATGTTGACGACAATGCTCTGGGAGATCCCGCGCCGGGCGATTTCGCCGCGGGCGACCCGCTGGAGAATGGGACGGCTGAGCATCCGTTCGACAGCATTCAGGAGGCGGTCGAGGTGGCGGCCGACGGGGCCTCGATTCTCGTTCGTCCCGGGACGTATCATGAGAATATTGATTTCCTGGGCAAGCGCATTCAACTGTTGGGAATCGATCCGAACGATCCCAACGGGACCTCGTACCCGGTGATTGACGGCGGCGGCGCGGGCCCGGTTGTGACGTTTGCCGGTGGGGAGGATCCGAACTGTGTGCTGATGGGATTTGTCATTACGGGCGGTCGGGGCGGACCGGCCGGGGCGATTTCCTGCGCCGGCAGCAGTCCGACGATTATGAATTGCCTGATCGTGGGCAACCGCGCCAGCGACAGCAACGGTGCGGCAGTGTACTGCGCCGACAGCAACGCGGTCTTTGTCAACTGCACCATCACCGACAATGCCGGCGGGCACGACGGCGCCGGTTTGCTTGTCGAGAACGGCGTCGTCATCGTGACCAACTCAATCCTGTGGGGCAATACGCCTCGCGAAATCCTCGTCACCGGCGCCGGCGAGCCTTCGATCACGTACAGCGACGTGGCGGGCGGCTGGTCGGGGCAGGGTAATATTGACGCCGATCCCCTGTTTGTTGGACCCGGTGCGTGGGACGGCAACGGTACGCCGCTCAATCCGGCCGATGATGTCTGGATCGGCGGAGACTACCACCTGCAATCGCAGGCCGGACGCTGGGACGGCCAGACGCAGGCCTGGGTCCACGATGAAGTCACCAGCCCCTGCATCGACGCCGGCGATCCCGCGAGTCCGCTCGGCGCCGAGCCCGTCCCCCACGGCGGCCTCATCAACCTGGGCGCCTACGGCGGCACCGCCGACGCCGCCAAATCCCCCCAGAGCCTTTGAACGCCGGCCGGATATCTGTTATAATATAGTGAAAGTGAGTAAAGTGCGCCGTTTTGCGGGTCTTCCTCTGACGGCGGCACGAGATCGCTTCCCTCGCCTTTCGGGGGGAACACTTTGCCTTGCTTCCGGCAATGGCACCAGGGGGCTTTGGACGTTGTTGCGGGTGAGGCGCGCCGAGCACGGCAAGGTCGGCGTCGCATTGTTTACCGGACGCAGCAGTCGATCCAGTGAAACAGCCCGGTAAGTGCTGCCAGGAGTTGTGTTGTGGAGGAGAACAAGGTGATGCGCTTTCTTTTGGCGCTGTTGTTGTCAGTATGTCTGCCGGCGTTCGCGCGGGCGGAGGACCCCGTCTATTTTGCCGATCCCAATCTCAAGGCGGTCGTTGTGGATGCGTTGTGGACTCCGGACCCGACGCCGACCGACATGGCGGAGCTGACTTCTCTCCACATCGATGTGGGAGGCATCGTCGATCTCACCGGTTTGGAGTACGCCGGGAATCTATGGAAGCTCCACCTGGCCCACAACCATATCAGCGATCTGTCGCCTCTGTCGGGGCTGGGCAACTTGCAGATGGTAGTGCTGAACAACAATCTCATCCGTGACATTGGGCCGCTGTCGGGGGCGACCTACCTCGAACATCTGGACGTCCACGACAACGAGATCAGTGACATCTCGGCCCTCTCGCAACTGACCCATCTGAAAGTGTTGATTGGTCGCTTCAATCAAATTGACGATATCTCGGCCCTGTCCGGCTTGGCCGGCTTGCAGGAGGTCGATCTGAACCATAACCGAATCAGTGACATCTCCGCTTTGTCGGAACTGACGTCCCTGAAGTACGTCGATCTGCGAAACAATCCTCTCAACGACGAAGCCTGCAGCTTCCGCATCCCGCGCATTCTGGCCAACAACCCTGACGTCGATCTCAAGTATAACCACTGCGGCCGGCGGTCCCTGTCGATTTCGGCGACGGCCGGAGGACGCGTGACAACGCCGGGCGAAGGGACATTTGCCTACGATAACGGCGAATTCGTACCCCTGGAAGCGCAAGCGGAGCCCGGTTTCGTCTTTGCCGGCTGGTCCGGCAGCTACTCCACGCAAGAGAATCCCACCTACGTGCCCATGGCGCAGGACCACGAGATTCGGGCGAATTTCCTCTGCACGCGCAGCATCCTGTACGTTGACGACGACGCTGCCGGGGATGCGCTGCCGGGCGACGCCGATGTGAGCGATCCGCTGGAGGATGGGACGGTGGAGCGTCCCTTCGATCGTATCCAGGAGGCCATTGAAGTGGCCGCACGCGATGCCTCGGTTCTCGTACGGCCCGGGACGTATCATGAGAACATCGACTTCCTGGGCAAGTCCATCCAACTGCTCGGGATCGACCCCAACGATCCCAACGGCACTTCGTTTCCCGTTCTTGACGGCGCGGGAGGCGGACCCGTCGTTACCTTTGCCGGCCGCGAGGATCCCAACTGTGCGCTGGTAGGATTCGTCATCACTCGCGGCCGGGGCCTGTGGGCGGGCGCCATCCTTTGCCGGAACAGCAGCCCGACCGTTGTCAACTGTCTGATCGTGGGCAACCGTGCCGAATATTCGAACGGCGCGGCAATCCACTGCACCGAGAGCGAGGCCACGTTTGTCAACTGCACGATCGCCGACAACTACGGCGGGTCGCAGGGGGGCGGCCTGTATGCGATGGACGGCAACGTCGTGCTGACCAACTCAATCCTGTGGGGCAACACGCCCGGCGAGCTTTTCGTCGACGGCGCCGCCGAGGTTTCCATTGCCTACAGTGTGGTGGCTGGAGGCTGGCCGGGCGCGGGCACGATCGATGCCGACCCGCTGTTCGCTCGACGCGGCCATTGGGCCGACCGGGACGATCCTCACGTGGCGGTCGAGCCGGACGATCCGGATGCCGTCTGGATCAACGGAGACTATCATGTCCGCTCTCAGGGCGGTCGATGGGATGCCGAAACGCAAGAATGGGTACTGGATGAGACGAGCAGTCCGTGTATTGACGGCGGCGACCCGAACGGCCTGCTCGGAAACGAAACACCGCCCAACGGGGCGATTGTCAACATGGGAGCGTACGGCGGCACCGCCCGGGCCGGCCGTTCCCTTCAGGAGAACGATGGATGAAAAGACCCGTCGCTCTTGCCATTATGTCCGTGGTACTTCTCGTTGGCCCGGCGGCGGGAGAAGACCCCGTCGATTTTGTCGATCCGAATCTGAAAGCGGCGGTGGAAAGTGTGCTGAAAGTGTACGACCCGAGTCCCGCCGACATGCTTGGTTTGACCTCCCTGAATCTGAGCAACAGGGGGGTCGCAGATCTCACGGGCCTGCAACATGCGACCAATCTGCAGTGGTTGTGGATTCGCTGGAATTCGATAACGGATTTCTCTCCGCTATCAGGGCTGATCAATCTGCAGCACCTGGACGCCCACGACAATCCTGGCCTGGTCGATATCTCGCCGTTGTCGGGGCTGGTCAGCCTTCAGACGCTGGTGCTCCGCTGGAATGACATCACCGATATTTCGCCTCTCTCGGGGCTGACCAACCTGCGCGAGTTGAATCTTTTCTATTGTGACGTCAGCGATGTTTCGCCCTTGGCCGGTCTGACGAATCTGCAGCGGCTCGATCTGAATCGCAACGAGATCCGCGACATCTCCGCTTTGTCGGAGCTGACGTCTCTGGAGTACCTCGATCTGCGGAATAACCCCCTCAATGACGAAGCCTGCGATATCCATATCCCTCAGATTCAGGCGAACAACCCGGGTGCGGAAATCCGGTATGATCCCTGCGGCGATTGTTCTATCGTGATATCATCCACGGCGGGCGGCTCCGTCACCAGCCCCGGCGAAGGGACTTTCACTTGCAGGATTGGCGAAGAAGTGTACCTTCAAGCCCGTGCCGAGCCCGGTTTTGTGTTCTCGCATTGGTTTGGTGGGTACTCGGGCCCGCAAAGCAGCACGTCGTTCCCGACGAACGGCGATCAAGAAATCCGTGCGTATTTTCTCAGCACGTCGGAGGTGATCTGCGTTGACGACGATGCCGCCGACGACCCCGGGCCCCGGGATGCCGGCGTGAGCGATCCCCGGGAGAACGGGACGGACCGGCATCCGTTCGACAGTATCCAGGAGGCGATCGAGGTTGCCGCGGACGGAGCCTGTGTCGTTGTCCGCAGTGGAACCTACCAGGAGAACATCGACTTTCTCGGCAAATCGATCCAACTCGTGGGAGTCGATCCCAACGATCCCAACGATGCGGCTTTGCCCGTCATTGACGGTGCGGCCGCCGGACCTGTGGTTACCTTTGCCGGCGGTGAAGATCCCAACTGTCTGCTGATGGGGTTTACCCTCACGGGGGGGCAGGGTTGGCAGGGGGGCGCGATTGTCTGTGCGCGAAGCAGTCCAACCATCGCCAACTGCCTGATCGTGGGCAACCTCGCCACCTTTGTCAACGGGGCGGCAGTGTACTGCACCGACAGCAACGCGGCTCTGCTCAACTGCACCATTGCCGACAATTACGGCGGCTCGGAAGGCGCCGCCCTGGTGTTGGAGGACAGCGAGGTGATGCTGGCCAACTCGATCCTGTGGGCCAACCGCCCGCAAGAAATCCTTGTCAGCGGCACCGGCGATCCTTCCATCAGCTACACGGATGTGGCGGGCGGCTGGCCGGGGCCGGGCAATTTCGATGCTGACCCGCTGTTTGTGCGGCCCCTCTCCTGGGCCGATGCCAATGACCCTGACGTGTTCTTCGGATCGGATGATGTGGCTGCGGTCCGGATCGACGGAGACTACCACCTGCAATCGCAGGCCGGACGCTGGGACGGCCAGACGCAGGCCTGGGTCCACGATGAAGTCACCAGCCCCTGCATCGACGCCGGCGACCCCGCGAGTCCGCTCGGCACCGAGCCCGTTCCCAACGGCGGCGTCATCAACCTCGGCGCCTACGGCGGCACCGCCGGCGCCGCCAAATCTTCGCAGGGACTTTGAATTCCGGCCGGATATCTGCTGTAATATAGCGAGAGTGGGGAAAGTGCGTCGTTTTGCGGTTTGGGCTATTGCGACGACGCGAGGTCCGTTCCCTCGCTTTCGGGAGGGAACGTTTTGCTTGTCTCCTGGTAATGGCAACAGGGGCCCTGGACGCTACTGTGGGTGAGGCGCCCCAGTCGCGGCAAGGTCGGCGTCGCATTGCTTGCCGGAGGCAGTCGTCGATTCCCTGAAACAGCCCGTTGCCGGGAGTTGTGTTGTGGAGGAGAACAAGGTGGTGCGTCTTCTTTTGGCGCTGTTGTTGTCAGTTTGTCTGCCGGCATCCGCCCGGGCGGAGGACCCGGTCTATTTTGCCGATCCCAATCTGAAGGAGGCCGTTGAGCGAGAACTATGGATGGTGGACCCGACGCCCGCCGATATGCTGCACGTGACGCAATTGTATGCCGGGTCGTCTGACATTCGCGATTTGACGGGGCTTGAGTCTGCGACATCACTTACGTATCTCAACGTGTCTCACAACCTGATCTCCGACGTCTCGATACTGGCCCAGCTTGGGAATCTGCAGACTTTGATTCTCAACAACAATGCCATTGTCGATGTGTCGCCGTTGTCCGGACTGACCCATCTGGAACATCTTGACGTGCACGACAACGAGATTTGTGATATCGCGCCGCTGTCCGGATTGGGCAACCTGGAGACCTTGATTCTTCGCTACAATGTCATCTCTGACATCTCCCCCCTTTCAGGCTTGACCGGGCTGCGCCATTTGGACATGTACGGCTGCGAGGTTGCCGATCTCTCGCCGCTGTCGGGACTGACGGCCATGGAAGAGCTGGATCTTGAATACAACCACGTCGCCGATCTCTCGGCACTGGCCGGACTGACAGATCTTCGCATATTGGAGCTCCGCGAGAATCGAATCGCCGACATCTCGCCCCTGTCCGGATTGACATATCTGGAGGTCCTCGATCTTCACAACAACTCCGTCAGCGACATCTCGGCCCTGCTCGAAATGGACAATCTCACCACTCTGCATCTGGGATCGAACTATGAGTTGAATGACCTCGCGTACGAAAGCCATCTGCAAACGATTGTGGAGCACAATCCTTGCATTTCCCTGACATACGAGCCCGCTACCAGGCCGCCGCTCGGCGTTTCGGCTTCGCAGGGCACTTCGTCGCACGCCTTGGTCGTCCACTGGGATCGAGTCTCAAACGGTCCTCAGTACACCAGTTATTATCAAGTCTTGCGTGCCGTCGGCTCCGACGACCTCAACCGAACGCCGGTCAGTGACTGGCAGACCTCCGAGCGTTTTGAAGACGTCACCGTTACGCCGGGAAGGATATACACGTATTGGGTTCGGACCGCGATATCCAGCGAGGGGGCCCAGGCCGGGGGGCTCAGCGTGCCGGCCACAGGCTGGCTCTGGGACGGACCTGCGCTGACGGTGACGTCCACGGCGGGAGGGCGGGTGAAAATGCCCGAAGAGGGGGTGTATGCCGTGGAGGCCGGCCAGAGCATGGCCGTGCTGGCAGAACCTGTCGCCCCCGACCTGTATTTCTTTGTCGGCTGGACAGGGATTCCCGCCGAAGCCGGCGTTGTCACAGATGCAAGCCTGGCCCGCGCAACCGTGATCGTCTATCAGGATTATACGCTGAAGGCCAACTTCGCTACCTGGATGAACGAAATCTACGTCGATGATGACGCGCCGGACGATCCCGGGCCGTATACAGCGGCGGTCGGTGACCCGCAGGAGAACGGGACGGTCGGGCATCCGTTCGACAGCATTCAGGAGGCCGTCGAGGTGGCGGCCGACGGCGCTTCGATCCTCGTTGCTCCCGGGACGTATCATGAGAACATCGATTTCCTGGGCAAGCGCATTGAATTGCTCGGAGTCGGCGCGGACGATCCGAACGGAATTTCGTACCCGGTGATTGACGGCGCCGGTGAGGGGCGGGTCGTGACGTTTGCCGGTGGGGAGGATCCGAATTGCTTGCTGATGGGATTCGTCCTCACGGGCGGTCGGGGCGGTCCGGCCGGAGGCGTCTACTGCGAGGCCAGCAGTCCGACGATTGTGAATTGTCTGATCGGGGGCAACCGCGCCACCGACCGCAACGGGGCGGCGGTGTACTGTACCGACAGCAACGCGGTCTTCGTCAACTGCAGCATCACCGACAATGCGGGGGGGCAAAACGGTGCCGGGCTGCTTGTCGAGAACGGCGTCGTTATCGTGACCAACTCGATCCTGTGGGGCAACACGCCCCGGGAGGTCCTCGTCACCGGCGCCGGCGAGCCTTCGATTACATATAGCGACGTGGCGGGCGGCTGGGCGGGGCAGGGCAATATCGACGTCGATCCCCTGTTTGTCCGGCCCGGTGCGTGGGACCCGAACGGTACGCCGAACGATCCGACCGATGACGTTTGGATCGGTGGGGACTACCACCTGCAATCGCAGGCCGGCCGCTGGGACAGCCAAACGCAGGCCTGGGTCCACGATGAAGTCACCAGCCCCTGCATCGACGCCGGCGACCCCGCGAGTCCGCTCGGCGCCGAGCCCGTCCCCCACGGCGGCCTCATCAACCTCGGCGCCTACGGCAGCACCGCCGGCGCCGCCAAATCCAACGTGCAGCCATAGACGGCGAGCTTCGCAGCGGTACCAGCCCGGCTACGAAACCTTCGTCGGACAACTTCTGCCGGGACACGGCGGACCTGCACACAACGCCTTGCACGCTCGATTTCCATCTACGGCTTCTCTTTTGAGCGGTTGTGCCTTATACTTCTGGCTCGTTGTGGAACAGTGCCGAACCGCAGGAGGCCGAATATGAAACGAAGGAAACGAATCGCTGTGTTGACCGGCGGGGGCGACTGTCCCGGCCTGAACGCCGTCATACGGGCCGTGGCCAAGAAGGCGATGCTCGATCATGACATGGAAGTCATCGGTGTCGAGGACGGCTATCTGGGTCTGATCGAGAACCGCTGTCGCCCCTTGAGCTATCAGGATGTCTCGGGCATTCTCACGCTCGGCGGCACGATCCTGGGCACCTCCAACACCGCCAATCCGTACCGACACGCGGTGCGCGAAGGCGGCAAGCTGAGCCTCAAGGACGTCTCCAAAACGGCGATCCGGAATCTGAAGAAGCTCGGTGTGCTCTGTCTCGTCTGCATCGGCGGAGACGGCACGCTGGCCATCGCCCATCGCTTGCAGCAAGACGGCGTCAACGTCGTCGGTGTGCCCAAGACCATCGACAACGATCTGCGGGGCACCGATGTCACGTTCGGTTTCGATTCGGCGGTCAGCGTCGCCACCGAGGGGATCGACCGAATTCACACCACCGCCCAGTCGCACCACCGCGTCATGATCGTGGAGGTCATGGGTCGCACCGCCGGTTGGCTCGCTCTCCATGCCGGCGTCGCCGGCGGCGGGGACGTCATTCTCATCCCGGAAATGCCATACCATGTTGAGGCCATCGCCGAAAGGGTGACGCAGCGCGCCAAAACAGGCAAACGCTTCAGCATTATCGTCGTCTCCGAGGGCGCCAAGCCCAAGGGCGGTGACGTTACTATCCGTCGCGTTGTCAAAGAGAGCACCATTGCCGTGCGCCTCGGTGGCATTGGTTTCGTGCTCGGCGAGCAGATAGAGAACATGACGGGCCTTATTACCCGCGTGGTCGTGATGGGGCACCTGCAGCGGGGCGGTTCGCCCACGCCGTTCGACCGCGTCCTGGCCACCCGCCTCGGAGCCAAAGCCATGGACCTCATACACGAGGGCGACTTCGGACACATGGTCGGCGTCCGCGGCAGCAGGCTCGTCAAGGTCCCCCTGACCAAGGTAGCCCAGGGCCCCAGAAACGTCTCCAAAAACGAGCCCCTCATCGCCGTAGCCCGCTCCGTAGGCACCAGCTTCGGCGACTGACCCGCCACGCAGGCAGGGGGGGCGGGTCAGGGAATTGGGCGTCCGCGTCCTCGCATGCCGGCCAGACCCAGGAGTCCCACGCTCAACAGGGCGATGGCAGATGGTGCGGGAATCAATCCCTCTGCGTTGCCATCCAGGCTGTAATGGAATGCTCCGGCGGCAAACTCCAGCCCCGGCGCCGCGCCGGGACCGACCGTCTCGACCGGTGTCGTTCTGCCGCTCGACGGGGCGGGATATGATATGGTACCGGAACAACAAACAGGGCGAGATTCGGATTTGCGAGGAAATCGTGAATCGCATGTCGGAGGCTTTTTTCGGAAAAGGGCCGTGTGGTAAACGAAGCCAATCGGCGGTCTCGGGGCGCCGGCTTGGGGAACAGTGGCAGCCGGCGCCGGCGGATTGCAGATTCTGCACGGCCCGGCGGGGCATTTGTTTGTCGTGATCGCGCCGGTGGGATAGAATGCCAATGGCTCGGGCCGGGGCGCCGCCGAGAGGATTCCGGCGCCTGATCCGTTCGCCAATAGGAGCTGGATATTGGAAGATGTTGTGGAAAGACCGTCCCTTCGCAAGCCGACCGGGTTGGCGGCGGGGCAGCGTTTGGGCAAATATCGTCTGGACAAGCTGCTCGGCACGGGGGGCAGTTGCGAGGTCTGGGAGGCCAGGGACTGCGTAGAGGATATCTCGGTGGCCCTGAAGATTCCCCTGGTGGGTCTCGGCGGGGAACGGGACAGCGAGCAGTTGTTTCGGGAGGTGCGACTGGTGGCCGGACTGCGGCACCCGCACATCATGTCGGTCAAGAACGCCGACGTCATCGACGGGCACGCCGTGCTGGCCACGGAGCTATCGGTGGGAACGCTGCAGGACCGGTCGCGGCCCATGTCGGTCCGCCGCATCCTGGCCATCATCGTGCAAGTGCTGGAGGGCCTGGACTACGCCCACCGGCATCGGGTCGTCCACTGCGACGTCACACCCAGCAACATCTTCCTGTTCCCCGACGGCCGGGCCGCGCTGGGCGATTTCGGGATCAGCCTGAGAGTCAAGGGACGCATGCAGACGGTCGATGACTTCGGGACGCCCGGCTACGTCGCTCCGGAGCAGGCCTACGGCAAGCCCACCTATCGTAGCGACTGTTTCGCCGTCGGGCTGATCCTGTACGAATATCTGACGGGGGTCTTGCCTCGCTGGCCTTTCCGCTGGCCGCCGCGTGGCTATCAGCGACTGCGCGAGCGCACCACGCTGGCAATGGTGGCCTTTTTGAAGCGTTCGTTGTCGGTGGATCCCGATCGGCGTTTCGCCGATGCCGGGGCGATGCTGGCGGCGCTGACGGAGGCGATGCCGAAGAGTTGTCGGCCGGGATGTCGGCTGGCCGGCGGCGAGCGTCGCAAACTGGATTGGCGCAAGGTCCGGCGCCGCGCGTTCGTCAAACGGTACGACAACGTGCTGGGGGCGTCGTTTCGGTGCGTCGATTGCGGCGAGCCGGTTGCCGAGATGATGTCACGATGTCCGTGGTGCGGCAGCGAGCGGAACCGGTTCGACCGGAACACGAGGCTTAGTCACGTCTGCCCGAGGTGCCACCGCGGGGTGCTGCCGGAATGGCGCTTCTGTCCCTGGTGTTACGGGCCCGGTTTCAAATCGCCGAGCACGACGCGCACCAAAGGCGTGCGGTATCACGGGCGCTGCGGCCATTGCGGGGGCAAGCTCATGCGGTTTATGCGATATTGCCCCTGGTGCCGGCGCAAGGTACAGAAACCCTGGCAGATTAAACCCTTTCCGGAGCTATGCGGGCGGTGCAACTGGTCGGTGGATTCGGGGTTCTGGAACTACTGCCCCTGGTGCCGGCAATGCCTGGTGAAGTAACGGTTCGATAAGGAATGCGAACGATGAACGATCGGCCTGACGACAGCGATAGAACGGCATCCTCGATCCGTTGGGGAGCGGCCACGGACACGGGAAACGTTCGCGAGAAGAACGAAGACGCGTTCCTGGTCGAAGTGCAGATCGGTCTGTTCGGAGTCGTTGACGGGATGGGGGGCCATCCGGGCGGCGCTTTGGCGGCAAAGAGCGTTGCCGAGGGGCTGGCGGCCATGATGTGTCGCGAGTTCAAGATGATGAAGACGCGTCAGCGGCGTTCGCTGCGCGACTGGATCGAGCGTTGCATCGGCGAGCAGAGCCGGGAGTTGTGCTTCCAGGGGCTGAACAAGGCCGGCTTTGCGGGCATGGGTGCGACGGTTGCGATTGTTTTGCTGCTGAACGGTCGGGCGTACGTGGCGAATCTTGGGGACAGCCGGGTCTACCGGCTTCGCTCGGGGCGACTGAGCCAGCTCAGCCGGGACCATTCGGTCATCGCCGAGCTGTTGGAGGCCGGCGAGATCGGGCCCCGTGAGGTTCCCGGCCATTACGCCCGCGGCCTGCTGACGCAATACGTGGGCATGCCGGAGGAGGTCAGGCCGCACGTGCGCTCCGTCTCGCTGGAGCCGGGCGATCGCTTTCTGTTGTGTACCGATGGACTGACCGACATGGTCGACGACGCGGGCATCACGCAGATCCTCACGGCGCACGCGGACGCCCAGCAGGTGGCCGACACGCTCGTGCAAACCGCCAACGAGGAGGGCGGGCTGGACAATACCACGGTGGTGGTCGTGGATTGGGCCGGATGACGGGACGCTGCACTTGCAGGCAATGTCCTGTTGCACAGGCTCGGAGACGTTTGTCCGTGATTCCTTGCAGAAGACCGGCCGAGCCACTATGATGCACTGCACTACTAACCTCAAACATCGTTAAGTTTTTGACAAAGATTCGACGTAAATCAATGTAACCTCCTGTCGTTGCAGTAGTTACGATAAAACCTGGAAGTGGGGTTCTTGGTTGCGGCCGAGCGCAGCGAGGCCGCGCTGGGTTTATCGCAATCATTCAGACATTTGGAGTAGATAATGGCCCACAAGTTCATTAACGAGATTGGCCCGGGGGAGGCCGTGGATGACATTTACCTGGTTCGCGATCCGATCCTGCGCAGCACGACGCGCGGCGATTTGTACATAGCGATGTTCCTGTTGGACCGGACGGGCCAGTTGAACGGGCGGATGTGGCAGGCCACCGAGACGGTCTACAAGTCGCTGCCGAAGCCCGGCTTCATTCATATCCGGGGCCGCAGCGAGCTGTATCAGAACAACCTGCAGATCGTCGTCAACAACGTCGCGCCCATCGACTCGGGCCGGGTCAATATCGAGGACTACCTGGCGCGGACGAGCAAAGACACGGACCAGATGTTCGCGGAGGTCAAGGAGATCATTGGCGGGATTGAGAATCCGCAGCTCAAGGCGCTTACCGGGGCGTTCCTGGCCGACGAGGCGTTGATAGCGAATTTCTGTAAAGCTCCCGGTGGGATGAAGCTGCACCACGGCTGCATCGGCGGGCTCCTGGAGCATACGCACAACATGCTGCGCGTGGCCCGGGCGATTCTGCCGTTGTACCCGCAGGTCCAGGCGGACTTGGTGCTGGCCGGCGTGTTCCTGCACGATATGGGCAAGACCGAGGAGCTGTGCTACGACATGGCTTTCGCGTATACCGATTCCGGGCAGTTAATCGGACACATCAACAAGACGCTGGTGATGATTCATCGCAAGGCCGATGAGCTGCGGCGCGCCGGGGCGGAAATCGATGCGGAGATCGTCGATATGCTGGGGCACATCGTTCTGGCGCATCACGGCCAGTACGAGTTCGGCTCCCCGAAACTGCCCGCCACCGCCGAGGCCTTCATGGTCTATTACCTCGACGACCTGGACGCCAAGATGGACCAGGTCGTATCGGCGATCGATAACGATCTGGGCGATTCCAACTGGACCGCCTGGCAGAACGCCTTGCAGACGCGCCTTTACCGCAAGCGTCTCAACGGTGGGACGACGGAGTCCTGATGAGATCGGCGCTGCGCGTCATACGTCACGTGCTCGTCCAGACCTCCGGCTGGTGTGATCCGGGGGTGCAGTACTCGATGCGGTAGGGCACGATCTCGAGCACGCCATACTTCGGGTCGTCGGGGCCGTCGAATATGGGCGCGAGCATCTCGCTCCAGAATCCGTGGCGGGCGTCCTGGCTCGTGTTGAGTTTGGCCCGGCCCTGGATTTGCAGGTAGGGCGCCATCTCGGCGGGGTTGGTGACGCCGCAGGTCAGGTGGACCTCGGGATTCGCTTCGATCTGCTTGACCTTCCGGGCGCCGACGAACGTGGCGCAGCGAAGCGGGGTGCTCGCGTAGAATGGTGTGTTAATTCAAGGAATTCGACCAGTTTGTCCG
>CAYPZL010000041.1:0-33941 GCA_964415045.1 uncultured Pirellulales bacterium
AGCATGCTAAGCGAGCACCCCTAAGCCTTATCGTAACTACTGCAACGACAGGAGGGTACATTGATTTACGTCGAATCTTTGTCAAAAACTTAACGATGTTTGAGGTTAGTAGTACAGTTGTGCCTGGTGGGAATACGTGTTCTTGAAAAGAGAGAGCGAATGATGACGTTCAGGTTCGATCCGATTTTGCCTCTGGCCTGTGTGACCGGTTGCCTGTTCCTTGTTGCCGGTTGCGGGCGGAAGCGGGAGGCTCCGGAAGACAGTTTGACCGCGCCCGGCCTGACCACAGGGGCACTTGTGACGCACGCGCGGTACGTGAGAGCCGTCAATGCGGCTGTCCAGGTGCGGTCGGATGAGATCGCGCCGGAGTATTGGACCGAGGAGACCAGGAAGCTTCGCCCGATCAGGGTCTATCGGCATCGCGGCAACATCGTCGTGGTTCAGAAGATCTCGCCCGGCAGGGAAGAGGGCACGTATATCTGCCCGGTCATTTCGTCTTATGTCCCGCGGAGTGGAGAGGATGGCTTCGAATTTATGGAGGTGGGAAACAGCGTGTGCGATTTCACCCGAGTGACAAACGATTGATTCCTGCGAGTTCCCACAGGCGCGGCGGTGGGAGTGGTTGCCGCGTGTCACATCATCGACGGGCCGCCCGCGGAGGGCGGCTCGTTCTTTTCCCCAACGAAGAGTCGGCGCGGGAAATGGGCCGGCAAACTGCTGGCGAAATCTCACGGGGCTGCTACAATCACGTATTTCAGGGCCCGGTGAAGGATGACAGACAAGGCCGAAGGAGCAAAGGCAGTCAGGACGGATCGTGCATGGCCGCTTTACGGTGCGGCCTTTGCCACGGCGCTGAGTCTGAGCATTTGCTGGACGGCGATGCCCTTCGTGCTCCACGCCCTCGGCGGGACCGAGGCGCACGTCGGGTACGCCCCGGCGGCGAACAGTCTGGGGTACATGGCGGCCTTGCTGCTGACCGGTTCGTTTCTGGGACATCTGAACGTCAAGCGTGCGACGCGGGCCGCGACGCTGCTGGCGGTGGTGGCGACCAGCGCGATGGTGTTTGCGGTGTTCGGCGTGAAAGACGACACGCCGGTGGCCCACACGGCGCGGATCTGGACGATGATCGCCGCCGGCGGCACGGGCGGCGCCGCCATGGCGTTGTACTGGCCGTTCCTGATGAGCTGGGTCTCGGCCAACTACGAAGGCGTCGAGCTGAACCGTCGCTTCGGACGGTATAACGGCTCCTGGTCCGGCGGGGCGTTGATTGGACCTGCCATCGGCGGCTGGCTGGTCGGGGCCGACCCGCTGTACCCGATGGTCGCCGGGGTCGGCTGTCTGGTGGTTTCCTTCGTTCTATTGGGCTTTGCCCGCAATCACGGGGACGAGTCGGCCTCCGGGGACGGGCCCGAGAACGGGGCCGGCGAGGCGGTTCCCAGCGTTCGCCTGCTGGCCGGCTATCGCTGGATGGCCCGGGTGGCGCTGTTTTGCGCCTGGGTCTCCTTCGCCATCGCCCGGTCGCAGTTTGCCTTGTTGTTCACGGGTTTCGGCTATTCCGAGCCGCAGTTCGGCATCTTCCTGACGATATTCGCGGTGTGCAATTTCCTGGCCCTGGTCGGGGCGGGACGCTGGGCCTTCTGGCACTTTCGGTTCGGCCCGCTCGCGCTGGCGCAAGCGGCCTTGGCCGTCGCTTTGTTGATGGTTGTCTACGGACGCACCCTGGCCGTATTCTACCCGGCGGCGGTGATTCTCGGTTTGGCCTTCGGCTTTGTCTATAGTTCCCATCTTTTTTATGGCGCGTCCACGAGCCGCAAACGCTCCGTGAGCATGGCCGTCCACGAAATCGTCATCTCGGTGGGCATCACGGTGGGCGCCGCGACCGGCGGCGTGCTGGCCAGGCACGTCGGCTCGTACGCACCCTATTGGTTTGCCATTGCAACGGTCGGCGTCGGCGGCGTCACCCAGGCAGTGATATTCCTCGTCTTGCGTACGGGAACCCTGATTCGCGGGCGGGGGTCCGTCAGGCCGTGAGGATTTCGATATCGTTCATGGTGCCGAGGCGGCCGTTGGCCAGGGTCAGGTAGTGGACCCATCCGGGCTCGTGGCCGAGCAGTCGGCTGCCGACGGTGTCGACGGCGACCGGGTCGAAGCTGGCCAGAATCAATCCGATGGGCTTCTTCCTGCCCGAAAGGTGCCCGCCTTGCAGTGCCACGGACGCGTCCACGACCGATAAATCGGGCTTCTTGTACACACAAACGTCCACGACGGACTCGTCGGTGGAAGAGTTGTGCAGTTTGGATTTATTCCACCCGCCGGCCGCTTGTCTGCGGCCCCGATCAGGTCGAGGGCCCGCGCGATGCTGCTGTCATACTCGTCGAATGCGACCCTGGTGACTTTGGTCATGATTTGCGATTATGCCCGGTTTTTCGGCTTTTGCCGCGTTCCTGAACGGGAACAATTCCCGATGCGGATTCGTAGATAGTAGCCTGCTGGTTGTGACGGTTGTACGCACGGCGACACGGTCCGGGCACCGAACGGAAAAAATCGGCCCAGAGGGCTTGACTGTCAAGGTTTTTTCCGTAATCGTATAGGTTTTGTTACCCGGCGGGGAACGTAAACAAAGGGGCAAGTTGGTTCCTGATTTTGGAGTTGGATATGATTGAGGTCAAAGAACTTCGGCGGAGTTTCGGGCCGGTAGTTGCTGTTGACGGCATCTCATTCAGCGTGGAAAAGGGCCAGGTGCTGGGTTTGCTGGGCCCGAACGGGGCGGGCAAGACCACGGCGATGCGGATGCTGACCTGCTTCATCCGCCCGGACAGCGGCACCGCCAGCGTGTGCGGCCACGATATCCTCAAGGATCCCATCGGCGCGCGCAAGAGTCTGGGCTACCTGGCGGAGAATTCGCCGGCGTATCCGGAGATGACGGTAGGGGGCTTCCTCAACTTCGTCTGTGACGTCCGGGAGATCAACGGCCAGCGACGCAAGAAGACGCTGGACCGGATCGTGCCCATGTGTTCCATCGATTCGGTATACCACCAGACGATCGAGACCCTGTCGAAGGGCTACAAACGCCGCGTCGGCCTGGCCCAGGCATTGATCCACGATCCGGACGTGCTCATTCTCGACGAGCCGACGGACGGCCTCGACCCGAATCAGAAGTACGGCGTTCGGAAACTCATCAACGACATGGCCAAGGACAAGTGTATCGTGGTCTCGACGCACATCCTGGAAGAGGTCGAAGCGGTGTGTTCGAGGACGATTATCATTGCCCGGGGCAAAATCCTCGTCGATTCCACGCCGAAGGAGCTGAAGGAGAAGCATCACGCGAGTCTGGATGAGGTTTTCCGCAAAATCACCCGAGCCAAGAGTGCCTGAAGTGGTGCGTTGTTCGAGCTTGTGTTAGGAGTGTGACATGAATAGCTTTTGGGCTGTATTCAAACGGGAGCTGAAAAGCTACTTTACCACCCCGCTGGCCTATGTGTTCCTGGTCATCTTTCTGTTCTTCGCGGGCTACCTGACGTTCAAACAGGGCTTCTACGAGGCCCGGCAGGCGGACCTGCAGCCGTTTTTCATGAACCTGCCGCTGCTGTTCGTCTTCATGGTGCCGTCGACGGCGATGCGGCTGTGGGCCGAGGAGCGCAAGGTCGGCTCCGTCGAGCTGCTGTTTACGCTGCCGATCACCATTACGCAGGCGGTCCTGGGCAAGTTCTTCGCCGCCTGGGTGTTCGTCGCCATCGCTCTGGCTTTGACGTTTCCGCTGGTGCTGACGGTAGCGTATTTAGGTGATCCAGACGGCGGCTTGATCGCCATGGGATACCTGGGCGCCTTCCTCATGGCCGGTGGATTCCTTGCCATCGGATGTTTCTTCTCGGCCCTGAGCAAGAACCAGGTGATCGCCTTCGTGCTCTCGGTCGTCGCCTGTGCGATTCTGGTTTTCGCCGGGATGCCGACGACCCTGAATTATCTCTCCACGTTCTTGCCCAAAGGCCTGGTTTCGGCCGTGGAGGGCATGAGCTTCCAGGTGCATTTCGAGTCGATGCAAAAGGGCATCCTGCAGTTCAAGGATCTTGCCTATTTCGTGGTGCTTATCGTGGGCTGGATTGCGGCTTGCACGGTCATTTTGGATGAAAGGAAGGCGAGCTGATGAACCGGACAGTACGAGCGGTACTTGGTGCCATCCTGATTCTGATCATCGCTTTCAGCGGGATCAGCATTTGTCAAAACCTGGGCGGCCGGGTCAAGGTGGATGTCACCGATCAGAAGCTGTATACTCTTTCCGACGGGACGAAGGCGATTCTGGGCCGGCTCAATCAGCCCATCAAGGCGCGGCTGTACTACGCCAAAACCGCGGCCATGAAGGGTCCCGACCAGATTCGCTACTTCAACAACTACTACGAGTTCGTCAAATCCCTGCTGGCCGAATACGTCGCGGTCTCGGACGGAATGGTGAAGCTGGAGGTCATCGACCCACGCCCCTTCTCGGTTGAAGAAGAGCAGGCGCTGCGGTACGGGCTCCAGCGGTTTCCGATCACCGAGGAGGAGAACTTCTTCTTCGGCCTGGTGGTCCAGACGCAATTCGGCGTGGAGAAGACGATCCCGTTTTTCTCGCCGGACCGGCAGAACTTCGTCGAGTACGATATCAGCTACCTGATCGACACCGCGATTACCCGCCAGAAGAAACGGGTCGGCATTATGAGCTCGCTGCCGGTGATGGGACAGGACGTCACGGATTACATGGCCCGCATGATGCAGATGCAGGGCCAGCAGCCGGACCCGCCGTGGACGATTGTCGAGCAGCTTCGCAAGAAGTATGAAGTGACTACCGTCGCCACCGACGTCAACGAGATTAACGACGTGGATATCCTGATCGTTATTCACCCGAAGAACCTGCCCGAGCAGACGCAGTTCGCCATCGACCAGTTCGTCCTGAAAGGCGGACGGACGATCGTCTGCGTGGACCCGCACTGCGTTGCCGACCGGCCGCAGCGCAATCCCATGCAGATGACGCAGCAGAACCAGAGCTCGAATCTGGACCGGCTGCTGAATGCGTGGGGGCTGGATATGGCCGAGAATACGTTTGCCGGGGACCGGTCTCTGGCGATGAGCGCCGCGATCAATCGCAACCAGCGGCCAGAGAAGATCATCGGCTATCTCAACCTCAATCCGTCGTGTTTCAACAGGGATAAAGCCGTCACCGCCGACCTCAATCAGGTCCGGGTTCTTTTCGCCGGCGTCCTGAAGGAGACGGATCTTCCCGGGCAGAAATCTGACGCGGACCCGAACGCGGCCAAGGAGAAGGACGCGGTCGAGCCTTCGCTTGAACGGACGCCCCTGGTCATGACCACCGCCGCCGGCAATAGCTGGAGCGTGAGCAGCTCGTTCGAGCTGATGTTCCCCGATCCAGCCAAGCTGATGGCGCAATTCATGGATGGCACCAAGCCCGTGGCGATGGGCTATCTCGTCACCGGGCGGTTTCACAGCGCCTTCCCCGAGGGTATCGAAATCGAGGTCGAGGATCCGAACAACGACGATCCCAACGATACGAAGATGATCACGAAGCGGGTCACGGGCTTGAAAGAAGCCACCGAGACGGGGGCCGTGATCGTGTTCTCCGACGTGGACTTCATCACCAATCAGATGGCGTATTCCAGGTCGTTTTTCGGAAGCATGGTCGTCGGGGACAACAGCGCCTTGCTGATGAACGCCGTGGAGGACCTCGGCGGCTCGGGCGATCTGATCGCGATTCGGTCGCGCGGCAACTTCAAGCGTCCGTTCACCGTCGTCGACAAGATCGAGGAGCAGGCCGAGAGGGAATCGGCCGACGAGATCGCGCTGATCAACGCCCAGATCGAGGGCTTCAATCAAGAGTTGCAGTCCCTGATCTCTTCGGCGAAAGAGCAGGATCAGCAGGCCGTGATCGGCAATGAGATCGTTCGCAAGAAGCGCGACCTGGAGCTGAAGATACGCGAATCGCAGCGGCAGTTGCGCGACGTTAAGGCGAAGCGCCGCGAGCGCATCGACGAGCTGGGCAACACGCTCAAGGCCGTGAACATGGGCGCGGTGCCGGGCGTGATCATGGTCGTGGCGCTGGTCCTGGGCACTTGGCGCGGGCTGCGGCGGCGACATTACATCAGTCATGCGAGCGACGCGTAGGAATTTACTATCCGGTATTTACGATTGGAGCAACTCGAAGCCCGGAATCTTTCGCGTGGGCGCAACGTCGAATCGTAAATCGTCGATACCTTAGGAGTCATGGTAATGAGTAACCAGAAACTTGGCATATTGGCCGTGGTGGCGGCGGTGATGGTTCTCTGGGCGGCGGTTCAGTCGCGTTTGTCGAGCCGGGGAGGAGCGCGGGTCTCGGGTCCGTCCTATCTGATCCAGGGCCTGGACCCGGCCGATATCAACAGCATTACGGTGGGCTACGGCGACGACGCCGTCCAGATCAAGCGACAGGGCGGCCGGTTTGTCGTGGCCAACGAGGCCGGGTATCCCGCCGACCCCAAGCAGATCAACGATCTGATCACCAAGAGCCTGGACGTCAAGACCACCGAGGTCTACACGGACAAGCCGGAGAATCACGAGGAACTGGAAGTGACCGAGGAAAAGGCGCGTCACGTCGTGAAGTTCTTCAAGGAAGACGGGTCGTTGCTGACCGGCGTGGTCGTCGGGAAATCGCAGGAGGCCGGCCAGAGCACGTTCGTACGCCAGGCCGGGGACGACACCGTGTGGCTGTCCGAGAGTTCGCCTTACTTCCGCAGCCGCGGGCTCGATTACGTCAACCAGGAAATCGTCTCGGTCAAGCGGGAGGACGTCAACGCCGTGACGGTCACGACGCCGGACGGCGCCTACACCCTGCGGCCCAAGGAGGGCGGCGACGGCGTCATCTTCGAGGGATTGCCCGACGGCAAGAAGCTCAAGGAAAGCGACGCCAAGAGCGTGTTCGGCGCGCTGACGAGTCTGCGCTTCGACGACGTGAACCGGCCGGGCGAGATCGAAGGCGTGAGCTTCGACCACCTGTACGTGTGCCGCCTGGACGACTCCACGGAATACAAGCTGAACCTGGGCAAGAAGGGCGACAAGACGTACCTGATCTGTGAAGCGAAATACACCGACACTACGCCGGTGACGAAGAAGCTCAACGAGGTCGAGACCGAAGAGCAGCTCAAGGCCAAGGAGGCCCGGCTGCTGGCCGACGAGAAGGCCCAGAAATTTACGTTGCGGCACAAGGGCTGGGTGTACCAGGTGCCCGAGTGGAAGGCGAAGTACCTGACGCAGAAGCGCGAGGACCTGCTGGAGGACGTGGAGGAGGAAACCCCGGCCGAGGAGCCGGCGCCGGCGGAAGTGACGCCGGCGGGTCCGGCGGTTGAGCCGAACGCCGTCACGGTGCCGGCCGCACCGCCCGCCGAGCCGAATGTCGCCGATCCGAATGCGTAGGGTCGCTCGATACAACCGAGAGTCTTGTTGCGAATGTCCCCGTCTGTGCATGGGGACATTCTTTTTGAGAGTGGGAGGCTGACGGCGCAGATGAAGATCGATCGATATGTCCTGGGTGACTTTGAGACCAACTGCTACGTCGTCCGCGTCGACGAGTCGGCCCGGGACTGCCTCGTTGTCGATGCGGGGCTCGATTCCAGCGAGCTGGTGGAATCGCTCGTGGAGGCGGAGCTAATCCCGGCAGCCGTCGTTCTCACGCACGGGCACGCCGACCACATCGTGGGCCTGGAAGCCCTGCGCGGGCAGTTCCCCGGCCTGAAGGTGTATGTCCACGAACTCGATGCGGCGTTGCTGGCCGATCCGCAGGCGAATTTGTCGGCCTTTGCCGGCGTAGCCTATACCGCCGACCCGGCCGATGTGCTTCTGGCCGACGGCGACCGCGTCGAGGAGGCGGGAATCCGGCTCGAGGTCCTTCACACGCCCGGTCATACGCCCGGCGGGATATGCCTCTACGCCCCGGAGGGCAAGGCCGTCTTCGCCGGTGACACGCTGTTTGCCGATTCCGTGGGCCGGGCCGACTTCCCCGGCGGCAGCATGAGCCAACTGGTCCTGAGCATCAAGACCAAATTGTTCGTCTTGCCCGACGAAACCACAGTCTATCCCGGCCACGGAATGAGGACCACCATCGGCCGCGAGAAGAGATCGAACCCCTTCGTGACGTAGAATCCATGAAGAAAACGCTGGCTAACGCCCGTTCCATCCAATATACTACGTATGTCGATGCTGACGTTGCACGCGCCTGGAAAATGCGGGCCGGGAGCCGGCGCCCATGAGGATCCGGTTTCTCCCACATGCCCGCGACCGCCTGGGTGAACGAGGGGCTACCGAGGAGGAGGTCATCCTCGCGGTGGAGGCGGGAGAAAAGTTTGAGGCGCAGTTCGGTCGCGTGGGATTTCGGCGCAATCTGCCGTATGGCAAGCTCTGGCGCGGCAAACGCTATGAGACGAAACAGGTGGAAGCCTACGCAGTTCGGCGCTACGACGGATGGTTGGTGATTTCGGTAGTCACGAGGTACTTCTAAGAGCAGTGAAAGGGCCGGCGGCATGAAGTTCACATACGACCCCCGCCACAATGTGGGCTATATCCGCTTCAAGCACAAGAAGGCCGACGCCGAATCCATCAAGCTCAGCGACGAGCTGGTGATCGACCTGGCCCCCGACGGGACCGTGTACGGCATCGAGCTGCTCAACGCCAACGACCAGATGCAGCGCGACGATACGGGCGAGTTCGCTCTGCTCAACGAGGAAACCGGCGAAGAGACCAAATTCGCCCTCAAGGTCAAAAAGAAACGCCGCACCCGCAAATCCTCCACCCGCGCCAAGCCCCCAGCCGACGCATCCTGACGCCCCTGTCGCCGATTCCGGCGCAGAGCGGGCGCCGATCCCACGAGATACTTCTGCGCGCGCAGCGACTTCCCCGGAGTCTCCTGAACGGTGCGTCACTCTGAGAGAAGGCGGGAACGCCGGTGCGCAGCGGAAGTGGACATCGAGCCGGCCGAGAACGGCAGGGCGGCCCCCCGTCAGAAAGCGTTGTTGTAGTATTCGGGGCGGCCGTCGTCGCTGTCGTAGCGGGTGGCGTCCTCGGTTTGGGCGTCGATGCGAATGCGTTCGATCCGCTCGGCCCGCCGGGTATTGCTGTCCACGGTTACCACGACGCCGTTCATCTTGACGTCCTCGGTGGCGATTTCGAACGGCACGGGCATCTGCGTGCGGAACGACTTCAAAACGCTGGTGGTCTTGCGTCCGAGGACCGAATCGTGCGCTCCGGTCATGCCCAGGTCGGTGATGTAGGCCGTGCCCTTGGGGAGAATCCTCTCGTCGGCGGTGGTGACGTGGGTGTGTGTGCCGAAGCAGCAACTGACGCGGCCGTCGAGGTGATAACCCATGGCGACCTTCTCGCTCGTGGCCTCCGCGTGGAAGTCGACGAAGAGGATGTCGGCCTGCTGCTGCAATCTGGGAATCCACTTGTCGGCGGCGGTGTACGGGCAGTCCGCCGGTTTCATGAACAGCCGGCCGATGAGCGTCAGGACGCCGACGGTGGGGCCCTTGCTGGTCTGGTACAGGCCCGTACCCTTGCCGGCGGCGTGCTCGGAGAGGTTGGCCGGACGCGTGATATTGCCGGCCCGTTCGAGCGTTTCGATGATGTCTCTCTTGCGAAACGCGTGGTCGCCCAGGGTGATGATGTTTACGCCGTACCGCAGGAGCTTGTCATAGATCTGGGGCGTCAAGCCCGAACCACCGGCGGCGTTCTCGGCGTTCACGATGACGCAGTCGATGGACCGTTCCTCGACCGCGTGCCTGAGCTTTTCCGCCAGGATACGCCGACCGGGCCGGCCGACAACATCACCTATGCACAATACGTTGAGCTTCATGGCTCCCCTGCGATGTCTGGGTTTGGCTCCGCGGTTACGGCTTACTTGGCGTACTCGACGCAGCGGACTTCGCGGAGCAGCGTCACCTGGATTTCGCCGGGATAGGTCATCTCATCTTCGACCTTGCCGGCAATTTCGCGGGCGACCTTCATGGCGGCCTCATCGTCTATCTGGTTGGCATCGACGATCACGCGGATTTCACGTCCTGCCTGGATCGCGTAAGCGGTCTCCACGCCCTTGAAGCTGGTGGCGATCTCCTCGAGCTTCTCCAGACGCTTGATGTATCGTTCCAGGGTTTCTCGGCGGGCGCCGGGCCGCGAAGCGCTGATGGCATCGGCGGCGGCGACCAGCGGCGTATACGGGTTGTCCGGCGGTACGTCGCCGTGATGGCCCGCCACGGCGTTGAGCACGATCGGCGATTCGTTGAAACGCTTGAGGTAATTGGCCCCGATGGTGGGGTGATTGCCCTCGACGTCGTGGTCGATGGCCTTGCCGATGTCGTGGAGCAACCCGGCGCGGCGAGCGATGGAGCCGTCGAGGCCCAGCTCGTCGGCCATGACCTGGCTCAGGAACGCCACCTCCACGCTGTGTCTCAGCACGTTCTGGCCGTAGCTGGTTCGATACGCCAGCGCTCCGAGAAGGCTCTGCACCTTGTTGGGCACCCCTCGCACGTTCGTCTCGACGGCGGCGTCCTTTCCAAGCTGGAAGACCTTGTTGTTGACGTCGTTGCGGGTCTGGGCGACCAGTTCCTCGATCCGGGACGGATGGATTCGCCCGTCCTGGATGAGCTTTTCCATCGACTGGCGGGCTACCTCACGGCGTACCGGGTTGAAACCGCTGACCACGACCATGCCGGGCGTGTCGTCCACGATCACGTCCACCCCGGTGGCCTTCTCGAACGCGCGGATGTTTCGGCCCTCGCGGCCGATGATGCGGCCCTTCATGTCGTCGTTGGGGATTTCCACCGTCGATACGGTCACTTCGCACGTCTGCTCGGCCGCGTAACGCTGGATCGCCGTACTGATAATCTCCCGGCTCTTGCCGTCGGCCAGCTCCTGCGCTTCTTCGACCTTGCGCTGGATCAGCGAGCTCATCTCATGCTCGCATTCGTCCTCGAGACGCTTGAGCAGCAGTTGACGGGCCTCGTTGATATCCATGGCCGTGATCTTCAGCAACTGGTTCTTCTGCTGGGCGATCATCACCGAGAGCTGCTTGTCTTTCAACTCCATGTTGCGAAGTCGTCGATCGAGCTCCTGCTCCTGCTTCTTCAAGCTCTTTTCCTGTTGCTGAAGCATTTCGCCCTGACGGTCGATCGTGTCTTCGCGTTTCGAGAGCCTGTTTTCCGCCTCGCGCAGCTCGGCGCGAATTTGATTGGCTTCGACGGTGAATTCTTCCTTTTTCTTGATGGCCTCGGCGGCCGCCTCGATCTGGGCGGATTTGATGATGTTCTCGGCCTCTTTCTTTGCCCCGTCGATCTGTCTCTGAAGGTCCTCTGCGATCGTCTTGGCCCGTGTCCGAGCGATCATCTGGTTGACGATCGCCCAGAGGCAGACGCCGAGGAGGAAGCCGATAAACGTGGCGAGGCCCGACTGAAGCGTAATCTGCATCAATAAGGCGTCCATGGTTCCTACCTTTCCTCACAACGGTATTGACATACAACTACCGCTGGGGACGGAACACAACGGGACCGGCAGGAAAGCCCAAAGAACTGATCGAACGACGAAATCTGCCCCTGGTGAGGATAGAATCAACGTAACAGGATGTTCATCCCGTTTGGGCCTGCTGTTTCGTACCCGTACAAACCCGTAAAAGCCCGGATTTCAGTCGATGCTATCGTCAATATCTCCACTCCCTCGCTGGGAAGCGATCTATTTCTACAGGTCGATCTCGTTTCATTTCATAATCACTTTTCAGACCGCCCGGGTATACGCGACTTCGCTATGGCTCCTACCCGAACTCGGCAATCTGAAAATGTCTCTGGAACAGTACTACCGATACCGACAGACCTCACAAGGCCTGCCTCAACTTGCCGTCCCAAACATCTAAACTCCCTTTTTCAAAAGAGTTACGGGACGGGTGACCACTCTGTTCGTCCACAGCTGTTTATCTTATCGGCCATGTTAGGGGATCGCCTAAAACCTCGTCAAGAAAAAACTGCAAAATCGGTGCAACTGCTACACTCGCCGCTCTGGAGCCGGGATGTTCGCGGGGGCGCTGGGGCTTATCGGGCTTCTCCGGCGGGGGTGTGCGTCCCCGGGGCAGAGGCGGCCCAAACGTGTGCCGGGAGGGAACCGGAGGGTCCCGAAAAAGACTTGTAATGCCTTTGGCGACGGGTATATGCTGTCAGGGCAGGCCGTCAGGCGGGCGGGCCGTGCGTCCCCGGGCCGTCGGGGAGCAGTCGGGTGTGAAAGGGAGCAGACGATGCGAGAAGTGAGTTCTGTTGGTGAACTGCTGGAACTGGCGATTGCCCGGGAGATCCAGGCGGCGGAGTATCTCACGAAACTGGCCGGACGCGTGGCCGATCCCGCTGCGCGGGGCCTGCTCGAACAATTGGCTCAGGAGGAGCTTGGGCATAAAGCCAGGCTCGAGCTGGAAGTGATGAAAGAGGGTATTGTGGCTCAGACGGTCGGTCGGCTCATCGACGTGGGCGAGCCCGAATATGGCGAGACGCTTGATATCCATCCTGGCAGTGATGTCAAACAGGTCTTGGCCATGGCGATTCGGAAGGAGCGGCGTTCCTTCCGCTTCTACGTGGACCTGGCCGGGGTGGTCCTCGAAGAGGAACTGCACGAGGCGCTCGTGCAGATGGCCGAGGAGGAGGCACGCCATCTCATTCGCCTCGAGAGGGAGTACAACAAGCTCGCCGCTTCGGAGAAGTAATCGCGGTCCGTGCGATCTCCAGTGCCGCATTTCGGAAGTTCCGCGACCATGCGGGAGGAGATTGCTTCGTCGCTGCGCTGCTCGCAATGACATACACGGGTTGCCCCTGTCATTGCGAGCGAAGCGAAGCAATCTACAGTCGCACGATTTATGAAATGCGGTACTCGTGCTCTCGCTGGTCGCGGTGGCGCCGACCAACGGAGGCCCGCCCGCTCAGGGTGCGGGCAGCTCTCTGATGGCGATATCCTTGAAGCGAATCCGGAGCTGGTCGTTTCTGTGGATCTGCAGGGCGATGTGGCCGCGCAGGCCGACGTTGTGTGCGGCGTGCGTTTCGTCGTCGAGAACGCCGGCGCCGTCGTAGTCGGTCACGGGGATGTCGTTGAGTCGAACCGTTACTTTCGTGCCCACCGCCGTGATCTCCAGCGTATTCCAGCCGGGCCCTTGATCGGCGTAGTAAAAGGCCAGGTCCGGATTGGCCATCGCTTGGTTGACCCACTGGCCCTTGGGCACGGCGGGATAGAGCCAGCGCTTCGAGCCCCGCGTTTCGTCCCAGATCATGCCCGTGCGCCACGGGCCGGGCGGATTGATGTCGATCTGAGGTCCGTCGAGCCAGCCTGCCTCGTCGTCGTAACGGCTGCGAATCTGGATGCCGCTGTTGCCGGGGCTTTCGCGGTAGGCCTGGAAGCGAAGGCGCAGGACGAAGTCGGAATACTCTCTGTCGGTCAGCAGCCAGACGTAGTCATGGCCTTTGGCGTCCAGCGAATCGGCCACGATGGCTCCCTCCTCGACGCGCCAGAAGTCCTTGTCGCGGTCGGCCGGCTTGCACTTGACGGTCCAGCCGGTCAGGTCGCGGCCGTTGAACAGAGGACGCCATTGCGCGGTCTCCTCGCGCGGCCCCGTGGCGCAGCCGCACAGAGCCAACACCCAGAGGCTGACAAGGAGCTCGAAACGACGCGGTGTCTCGCTGATTCTCCTGCATCTTGCATTCATCCTGTTCTCTCCGAGAAATCTGGACGGTTCGACCGGTACGAGAAGCCCCATGGTAATCAGGCCGCCGCTGTTGTGCAAGGGCCGCTGAGGAGTCGTCCTGCGATCCGGAAGCGTGCGGCGGCGAAAGTTTTGCGAAAAAACGGCTGTGGCGGTAAGCGAAATGCGTTATAATCCGAGGTTTGATAGACACATGGGTCTGACAAACCATTGCGCATTTGAGGAGAAACGATGGCTGGTCATTCACACTGGGCAGGCATAAAGCATAAGAAGGCGGCGTTGGATGCCAAGCGGGGCAAGCTCTGGAGCAAGCTGGCGCGTATGATCATCGTGGCGGCCAAGAGCGGCGGAGGGGACCCCTCGGCCAACCTGTCCCTGCGTTACGCGATCGACAAGGCCAAAGCGGCCAACATGCCCAAGGATACGATCGAGAAGGCGATCAAACGCGGAACGGGCGAGATCGAGGGGGCCAGCTACGAGGAGATCCTGTACGAAGGCTACGGCCCGAACGGCGTGGCCATCATGGTCGAAGCGCTGACCGACAATCGCAACCGCACCGCGCCGGAGATCAAGCGCGTCTTCGAAAAGAGCGGCGGCTCCATGGGGACCACCGGTTGCGTGAGCTGGATGTTCAGCAAGAAAGGCCTGATCACCGTCGGCACCGCCAACGTGGCCGAAGACGATCTGATGGAGCTCGCGCTCGGGGCGGGGGCCGAGGATATGGAGAACACCGGCGAGGTCTACGAAATCACCTGCGATCCGGAAGCGTACGAGGAATTGAAGAAGGCCCTGGAGGAAAAAGAGATTCCCATGGAGGTGGCGGAGATCTCGATGGTTCCTCAGACGATGGTGGCGATTGAGGACGAGAACACGGCCCGGAAGGTGATCTCGCTGATGGAAGCCATTGAGGACCACGAGGACGTGCAGAATGCCTATGCCAACTTTGACATTCCCGACGAGGTGATGGCCAAGTTCGCGTAGGAGCCTCTGCGTCAGGGCTCTTGTTTTTCGGCAAGCTCATTGAGCCGCCGTTTCGCGTTGCGGTATTCTTCCTGCCCCAGCCTGCTGACGACCGTTTCACGCTCGGGGTACATCTGGCGAAACTGGCGGCGGTAGCTGTCCTCGATCTCAATCGCGCGGGCATACTGCGCGGCGGCCGCCGGTTTGTCGCCGACCTTCTCGGTGGCTTCGGCCAGCCGGTACCAGAGCCGTCCGCAGCCCGGGTACCGCTCGACGGCCCGGAGATACCAATCGCAGGCGTCCTGCCAGCGTTCGAGCCGGCTATACACGATGCCCAGCTTCTCATAGTTCTTGTATTCGGCCGGGCAGGTTTCCACGGCGCGGTGAAAGCAACGAAGCGCCTGTTCGAGCAGTTCGATCTGGCTCACGCGCGCTTGTTCGTATTGCTGGACGTAGAGCCGCCCGTTCAGGCTCAGCGGGGCCGCAGAGAGCGGGTCGGCATCGAAGGCCGCATCCAGCAGGGCGTGGGCCTGCTCGAGCTGACCACGGGCCACCGCTCGTTGGGCCCGCTCCATCAGCGTGGTCGCATCACGGACAGGCTTCCACACGCACCCGTAGTACATCCCAACCAGCGCAAGGGTCACGCCGGCGGCGATGAGTTTGGGAACGGGACCGGTCCGCCGCGTTGCGGCCGGGCGTTCCTGAGGCTTTCGCGTCGCTGCGGCCAGACAGCCGATCACCACCCAGAAGGCCGTCCAGACCCCCGGCTCGAAGAGGGCGAAATCGATCAGATTGTGCAGAAGGACCGCCAGAACGGCGCTGACCAGCGCCGCGACGAGAGTCGGAGAGTGGAGCGGACGGGAGTCCTGCGAGCGCCCGTCGAACGCGGAAGCCAGAAGGAAAAACCCGATCAAAAACGCGGCGACCGGTGTGACGTGCAGCGTGAAGATCTCGTAGAGCCAAATGTCAAAGTCGCCGTCGGCCGAAGAGGGCATGAGCATGGGACGAAGGAACAGCAGGCAGGCCGATATGACGAACAGCATCGTCAGCGAGAGCGATCTGAAGGACGGACGCACGGCTTTCGCCTCGACGGGCTGCAGACGGGCGCCGGGTGCGACGGATCGCCACAGGGGGACCAAAACCATGAGCAGAAAGCCCAGCAGGCCGAGGGGCCCGTACTGTGCGAGAGAGCTCAGGACGAAGTTGTGCGGGTCTGCGACCGACTCCAGGGCCGCCGCCGGCTTGTAGTGGGGGTAATAGTTCGCGAAGTTGCCCGGGCCGACACCGGTGAGTGGGTGGTCGGCGCACATGCGCGCGGTCGCCTCCCAGTACTGCCAGCGCACGAGCATCGAGTTACCGCCCGGCAGGCGGCCATGCTTCATGCCGTACGAAACCAGCAACGAGCATGCGCCCACTGCCAGCAGCAGGCCGACCGGTACCGCGATGGCCAGGATCTTGCGGGCATGGGCGCCGAACCAACGCCGAACGCCCAAAGAAAGGGCGAGAACCGCCGCGCCCAGGACGAAGGCCATGATTCCGCCTTTGCTTTGTGTCAGCAGCAACCCCGCGATGATGATCGCCGCTGCCGCCGCCGGCAGAAGCCGGTTGCGCAATTGCGACTTGGGCGATTCGCTGTCGCGGGCCCTGCGGGCCAGGACAATGACGGCGGCGAAGGCCGCCATGATCGCAAAGGACGCGGCCGAATTGCTGGTGGTGAAGAAGCCGCGGATGCCGCGCGAATACAACCGGTGCTCGAAAAGGAAGTGCTGGAACGTGCCCGGGTCGATGCCCAGTGGTTCGAGCAGGACTTCCGGAGTCTCCTCGTACTGTTCGATCGTGACCTGATTGCTCACCAGGAACTGCTCGGCGCACTGATAGGTGGAAACCACGCCCAGGGCGGCCATGACGACGAGCACCAGGGCAAGCGAGCGGCGCCGGTCGAGAATCTGCGCCAGCAGCAGGCCGGCGAAAACGGGACCCAGCAACGTCACGGTATGGTTGATGGCGAGCCGCTTGTCGCACGCGCCAACGGTCGCAATCGCGGTCGCCAGGATGAAAAGAGCCAGCCCGACCTCGATTCCCGTGAAGCGGTATTGACAGCGGTCCGTGCAAATCCTCCAGAGCAGCCAGAGGACCGGGGCGAAGATCAGCAGGCCGGAGAGGGTGACCGTGTAGAGCGTGTCGGTCAGACTGTTGGGGACCGTCAAGGACTGGGCGGTCGGCGCTTCCGTGTACGTAGCGCGCAGAGCGAGGATGCAGAGAACCAATCCCAGCAACACAAGCTCGGGGATGTTCAACGCTCCGGCCTCGACGGCTTTGGCTTTAGCTGGTTTTCTCGCCATGATGCACGGTGGACTCGAAGATCGCGATGATGGCCACGATCAAGAACGTCTGAACGAAAATGAGGATCGCGCCGGCTAAGTTGACCTGGTAGAGAAACGTCGCGCCCAGGCCCGTGCAGAGGGTCGCCAGATAGAGCGTTAGCACGGTCTGCCTGTCGGAGAGTCCGTGGCGTTTGAGCCGGTGCGAGAAATGCTGCGTATCACCCACGAAAGGGCTCTTTCCCTGGCGGATCCGGAGCAGCGTGACGCTGCAGAAATCGTAGAGCGGCACCGCCATGGCCACCAGGGGCATGAAGACGGGGTACCAGGGGCCGCTTTGTCCCTGCTGATAGTAGGTGGTGCGCAGGGTCAGCAGCGCCACGAAGAACCCGACGACGAGCGAGCCGGCGTCGCCCATGAAGATGGACGCCGGGGGGAAATTGAAGACGAGAAAGCCGAGCAGCGCGCCGACGAAGACCAGGGCCAGGCCGCTGACGAAGATTTGCCCGTTGAACGCCGCGGCGGCCAACAGGATGACGCCGGCGATGGCGGCGATGCCCGCCGAAGCCCCGTCCATGTTGTCGAGAAAATTGAATGCGTTGATCATCAGGACGATCCAGAACGCCGAGAGGCCGATCGTGACGATCCTGCTGGGGATGAAGAACTCGACGCGGATGTCGGCGAAGGCGGCGGCCACCACCGCCACGGCCAACTGCACGGCCAACTTCGCAAAGGGTCCCAACGAGCGTTTGTCGTCCCAGAGGCCCACGACGAACAGAACCGTCGCGCAGAGTAGGACCAGCACGAGTTCGTCGAAGCGCCGAAAGAAGTCGGCCGGAGCGAAGCCGATCCGCTCGGCGATCCCTCCGAGATAGCCCGGCGCGACGAGGAACCTTACGATTCCGGCCGCTCCTAAAATAGCGCCCGCCAGCGTCGCGAACAGGGCGATGCCGCCCCCCAGCGGGATCACCGACCGGTGGTACCGGTCCGCCGACGGTCGGGCGAGAAGCCCCATGCCCGGGGCGAGCTTGCGTGTCAAGGCCGTCAGCGCCGCCGAAACGGAAAAGGCACTGACCAGAAGAACCACGGCAAAGAGAACCAGCATGACGTTCCTGACGCTGTCTGTTACGAATCCGGCGGCGATGTCATTCGCCTGTCGCTCTGGCTCGAAGCTGTTGCACGAGCGTGTTTCGTACCGTACTGAAAAAGTCGAAGTATTCCTGCCGGTGATAGTCCGGATACGTGTATGGTAGGGGATGCCAGGCGCCTTTGTCAAAAACAAGCGTGACCTCGGCGTACATTTTCTTGCCGATGTAGATGCGGTGCGCGTAGTTCTTGGTGGTAGCGAGAACCAGTTTGGACGGCTCGATCAGGCCCGGGTCCAGGTTTACCGGTCGCTGGAAGGGCGCCGCCAGGGTCCGGGCGAGCTGCTGCTCGACGGCGTTGGTGCGGTGCTTGATTTCCGCCAGTTCGCCCGGATGAATCGGGTCGGCGAGGCTGACGAACTGCCGGAGGATGTCCGGGCCCGTCTGGTCCCGGTAATACTGCGTCTGGTCGAAGGACCAGATATCGCTGACCCGGTCGGCCGCTCCGAGGGCGGTCTCCAGAGCGCTTCGGGCCGCCGCGAGGCAGCGCTCATCGCAGGCGAGGATGCCGACGATCAATTTGACCGGTTTGGGCTCTTTCAATTCCCACATGTATACTGACCGGTTTATCTCCTTCGGGGAATGGGCGGGACGTACCGCAACACACTTGCCTCGTGCAGACGCGCGACGGCGAACGGCGGCTCTTCCATGAGCCAGCAGAACGCAAAGACGGCCAGGTCCGACATGTCGGGCGGATCGTCCGCGACCGGATTGCCGCGCGGGGTACTGGATTCAAGACAGGCGCATACGCAGCGCACCAGTTCCATGTCCGTTTGCGGGCCGCACGGATCGTCACTGGCGGCGGATGCCTCCGCAGGCGATGCCGGAGCGACGCCGCTCTTGTCCACTTCGGGGCCGTAGAGCTCAATCGCCTGGGCCCGGATGGTCTCGAGAAGAGGACCGAAGTGCTGCGCCGGCTCGAGGCGCCTGCGTCGCGTCTTCGGGTCCCGGTAGATGGCGCGGAGAATCTTGTCCTTCTCCCACTCGCGCGGCTCGATCTCGAGCGTTACGGAGAACCCGTATTTTTTCACCGCGCGCAGATCCGGAACCGGATAGGACTTGGGCTCGCGTCCTTCGCAGGCGTCGATGCCCGGCACCAGCCAGGGCGTGATAAAGCCGTCGTCGGCGCCGATGTCGAAATTGCGTTTGACCATATCGCAGAAGAAGAAGTTGCCGACGAACCACCAGTCGCGTACGGCCTCTCCGGCCCTCCAGGCCGTGATGCTGGGCTGGGCCTGCAAAACCCGCATTTCGCTCTCGAGCAACAGCGTCATGGCCTCGGCGTACTCGTGGTTGGGATCGGCCATGGCCCGACCGGCCAAATGGGTGCCCAGCAGGTTCGAGTAGCTGTCCTCCCAGGAAAAGGCGGATGGGAATTCGGAATAGAAGCCGATGCTTTTGAATCCGAACCAGGTAAGGATTTCGTGCCACGTGGTCCCCGCAAAAGCGAAGTACTGGCCCAGCTCGTTGGCGACCTTTTCGGCGGTTTCTCTCTTGCGCTGCGGCGGCCGCGAGGCCCAGTCTTTGGGGTAGGTGATCTGGACGTGGTATTTGGACGGCTCGGCCATGGTGTACGAGAAACGCCGCACGTTCAGCAGCAGCGCCCGGCGGGTCTGATAGGCTAAGTAGGCCGCCCAGTCGGCGGCCTTGCGCACGTGGGTGACGTCAATGTGCCCGCCGCGACAGGTGTAGACGATGCCGCCTCGTTCCTCCAGGTTCGACCGGTACCCATGCACTCCAAGATTGCAGGGGTCGAGGTAGCGGGTGCCCAGAGAGGGACTGGGAAAGCAGCCCACCCGTCCGGGAGGGGCAGCCCGGCCCTCTCCGGCGCGAAGGAATCTCCCCTGCGCCTTGCCCGTGCAGCAGGCAATCGCCAACAGGCAGAGCAGAACATCCGTGTTGTATCCGATTTTCCTCACAAAACGTTCCCCGGTCCGTGACAGGAACGTGGCGGAACGCCACCCCCCGCGGCTATCTTACCACATTCGGGACGCGCAGGTAACCCCGTACGGACAGTTGACGCTTCATGTGCCTTGATTCGTCGAGGCCCCGGAATCTCCGCTGCCGGCGGCATCCAATGTAACGTTGCACAGCGCCCCCCCCACGGAGCTACACGTCGCAGATCCGGGCCGCGTACGTCAGGGCCGCCAGAGGATCGCCTTTCGGGACGAACTCGTGGGCGACGTATCCTTTGAAGCCGGTCTCGGCGATGGCCTTCATGATGGCCGGATAGTACAGCTCCTGCGTATCGTCGATCTCGTTCCGGCCGGGATTGCCGCCGGTGTGGTAATGGCCGATGTAATCCTTGTACGTGCGGATCGTCCGGATGATATCGCCTTCCATGATCTGCGCGTGATAGATGTCGTAGAGCACCTTGACCCGCTCGGAGCCCACCCGCTTGCAGACCTCGGCGCCCCAGGCCATGTTGTCGAGCATGTAGTCCTTGTGGTTGACCTTGCTGTTGAGGTATTCCAGGCAGATGGTGATTTTCTTCTTCTCGGCGTGTCCGGCGATCTTTTTGAGGGCTTCGACGGCGTTCTCGATGCCGACGTCATCCGGAATGCCGCGACGGTTCCCGGAGAAGGAGATCACGTTGGGAAAGCCCGCTTCGGCGGTGGCGTCGATGGCCTGGCGCAGCTTGGCCAGACACTGGTCGTGAAACTTCTTGTCCGCCAGGCCGTTCGCCAGCGAGTGGCTGTTGACCATTGAGACGGCCAGGCCGTACTTCTTGACCGTGGCGAACTCGCCCGGGCCGAGCAGGTCGATGGCCTCCAGCCCCAGCTTCTTGGAAACCTGGCACAACTGGTCCAGCGACCATTTGCGGTAGCACCAGCGGCTCACCGACTGATGGATTCGCCCTTTGGTGGCCACGCGCTTGATGGCGTCGCTTTCGACGGCGCGGGCCGGGCCGGCCAGACGAGCCGCGACCGTGCCGGCCGCCACGAGAGAGCTGTTGCGAATCAGATTCCTGCGAGATACGCGATTCCTATCCATGGGGCTGCTCCTCTGCAATTTGCGTTGACTTCGTTCCGCCCGCCCTGGTTGGCATGCCGACCAGGAATCGGCGCCGGTCTCTGGTCCGGAGGCGGATGTCACCCGTTGAGTTTCTCCTTCAGCGAGCGGACCAGCTCAATCACCTTCTGCGGCGCCTCTGCAATCGGGCTCTTTGTGCTTTCGGCCTCCGTGCGGAGTTTGATCTCGACGTTTCCTTCGGCTACGGACCTCTTGCCGACCGTCACCCGGATGGGGATGCCGATCAGGTCGGCGTCCTTGAACTTGACGCCGCCCCGCAGGTCGCGATCGTCCAGCAGCACCTCGACGCCGGCGGCGCCGAGCCGCTCGTAGATCTCCTGCGACACCCGGGCGACGTCCGGATCGTCCTGGTTGACCGCTGTGATTAGCACCTCGAACGGCGCGATGGAGATCGGCCAGACCGTGCCGTTCTTGTCGTGGTACAGCTCGATCGCCGAGGCCATGATGCGGTTGATCCCGATCCCGTAGCAGCCCATCAGGCAGGGGTGCTCGGCCCCGTGCTCGTCGAGAAACGTCGCGCCCAGCTTCTGGCTGTACTTGGTTCCCAGCTTGAAAACCTGGCCCACCTCGATTCCCCGGCGAAACAGCAGGGGCTTGCCGTCGTACGTGTCGCCCTCGACGGCGTTGCGAATGTCGGCCACCACGACGTTGTCCCCCTCCAGCGGGAAGTCCCTGCCCGGGACCACGTTGCGGGTATGGTAATCGATCTTGTTGGCGCCGGTGACGCCGACGGCCATGGCGGCTACCGCGTGGTCTACGATCAGCTTGCTCACTTTCTCTGCCAGGCCCATTGGCCCGGCGAACCCGACCTTGGCGCCGGTTACCTTCTCGATGGTGGCCTCGCCCGCCAGATCGACATGCTTGCCGCCGAGTGTTTGCGTGAGTTTTTCCGGGTTCATTTCGTGGTCGCCCCGGATCAGGGCCGCGACGGTTTCACCGCCGGCGTCGAAGATGAGAGTCTTGATCATCTGGCGGGGCTCGGTCTTGAGAAAGGCGCAGACGGCCTCGATCGAGCCGACGTTTGGCGTGTGCACGTCTTCCGGGGCGCCGACCTCGGCCGGGGTCTGCTCTTTGGGCAGCGGATCGACCGCTGCTTTTTCCAGGTTGGCCGCGTACGAGCCGTCCTTGGTGTGGACGATGGTGTCCTCGCCCGAGGCGCACGGGATGGTGAACTGATGCGAGCCCGAGCCGCCCATCTCGCCCGATTCGGCCTGGACGATCACGTATTCCAGCCCGCAGCGCTCGAACACGCGGCAGTACGCGTTGTACATCGCCATGTAGGACGTGTGGAGGCTGTCTTCGTCGGCGTCGAAGCTGTAGGCGTCCTTCATGATGAACTCGCGCGAGCGTAGGACGCCGAAACGCGGGCGAAACTCGTCCCGGAATTTCGGGCTGATCTGATATAGGTTGACCGGAAGCTGCTTATACGAGTTGATCTCGGCGGCGGCGTGAAACGTGAAGACCTCCTCGGCCGTTGGACCCAGGACGTTCCAGCGCCCGTGACGGTCCTTGAGGCGGCACATGGTCTCGCCGTAATCGGCGTCCCGGCCCGTCTGCTGCCACAGCTCCCGCGGCTGGAGGCAGGGCACCAGGACCTCCTGCGCCCCGGCCCGGTCCATCTCCTCCCGCACGATCTCGATGATCTTGCGCAGGCAACGCCACCCTAACGGCAGATACGTGTACGTCCCGCTGGCCACCTTGCGGATCAAACCGGCCCGAATCATCAACTGGTGGCTCGGAACCTCGGCATCGGCCGGAACCTCCTTCACCGTCGGGATTAACATCTGACTGTACTTCATATGCAACGCCTCTTGTCCTGGGTTATCCGATGACTGTGAAAGGGCCGTTTATAGCCCACCCGCTGCCGTAATTCAAGCCAATTTCCCTCGCCCCCCGCCTGCGGTTTGAGCTTTCCGATCGAAGCGGGGCTGTGGTATAATAGGATCGCGTAGAGTTCGAAATTGTCGGAGCACCCTATGGCCGAACAAATGCGAAAAGACCAGGCTCACAAAATAGTGGACCGTATGCCGGAAGGTTCCACATGGGACGACCTGATCAACGAAATCTACGTGCGGCAGGTGATCGAGCGAGGCTTGGCCGATAGCGAAGCCGGACGAACCTCAGAAGTGGGCCAGGTCCGACGGAAATACGGCTTGGAAGAATGAAGGTCTTCTGGACGGACACGGCCCAGCGTCACCTCGACGCGATCCATCGCTATATCGCCCAGGATTCGCCTGTGTACGCCAAACGTACGGTGGACCGTCTAACGCGGCGTTCGCAGCAGATCGCTGAGTATCCGCTTTCGGGGCGAATGGTCCCGGAGTATGAGAAGAATCAGATCCGCGAGGTCATCGACGGCCCGTATCGCATCATCTACTATATCAAGCCCGACCGGATTGATGTTCTCGCTGTGATTCACGGAGCACAAGATATCCGGCCTGCACCGTGACCTTAATCGCTCGACCGAGTTTCCGCCGTGGCTGGCGTCCTCATCCATCTGCCCCGGAAGAAGGCCGGCAGGCTGTGTCATTTATGTAGCCGATGGCTTTGTCCCAGTTTACTTCCCAGAGATCATTGACATACCTTGCCGCGCCATCGAGATCGGGAAACAAGCTGGCCCTGTTGATGTTCATATGATCGAGGAATCTGAGACATTCGAATCTGGATTTCTCGTCGTTGGGAATAATGAACTTTTCGAGAACGCGAAGAGGGTGTAAATTCCCTTTGCCGCCGGCCCTTGGTGGGCTATAGCTCTCCTTTCTGAATTGGCTTTTCACGTACCTTTCGAGGTCTACTCCTTGGGGCATCTTCAAGAACAGACCGCCTTGATTCGTGAGCCTGTAGTTTCCCGGCCAGCTTGGGGCGAATGGCTTCGGGTGCTTCTGTGTTTGGCTTGTGGAGTCGTTCTTTTGTGCCGGAATCAAATGGTGGGCGAGGGCGAAGATCGCGCGGTTGCGAGGCGCTCTATGTATGCACCTCTCCTTTTCAAAGGCGAAGTAGAGGGCGACAAATGGCGAGTATGTTCAGTCCAACATCGGCGTGGCCATTCCATGGTGTTGGGCCAATGCCCACCACTCGTCTTCCTCAATTCGTGAAATCTCCGAGCGGAGCCTGCCACGCGCCATTTCTTTGAATCGCTCGAGCTGGCGCACACGATCCACACGTGGGCATTTGAAGTAGTTCCAGTCGTCCTTCGCCAGATCCGGGTTGGTCGGGAACCGCTGCTCCAGTCTGTCCAGTGTTGAAGTCACTCGCCAGTTAGCGTTTCCTTGCCCGCGATAGATCAAGGTGGCGCAGCTTGCCGTGGGGTCCTTGACGAAATCGACGAAGTCATTCCACGATGGTAATTCTCTTACCAGCATTCCCCGCTTGATTTCCGTGACCTTGTTCTGTCGGCTGTGTATCGTTTCTTCCATATCTTGGCTCCCGCAGTTGAGCTTCTCGCGAGATATCCGAACTATCTGGAGCCTCACCGCTTAAGTGTGTATCGGACGGAACAGGGAGATAGATCAGCAAAAAGGAAAATCAGCGTGAATCTTTGGGAATGGTTGCATGAAAGAAGTTAATGGGTCGTTCCTGGGGCGCGCCCTGGTATGTGCCTGAAGCGGAAAATGGACCGATGCGGTAACTGCCCGTGAAATCTGGAAGCCCCGGCGTTGCCTCGCAGGCGGGCGCGGCACGTCTGATGTACCTATCCATTTGTACGCTGCCTCCACGCCCACACCAACGGTATAGGGGCCGCCCGTGGCCTTCCGGCAGTCCGGACAGTGGCAATACGACGCCGAGGTCTCCGTACCCTGACATTCATACTGCACCGCCCCGCAGAGGCATTCGCCTCTCAAGGTCAATTCTTCCTGCATCCTGCACCTGCCTGAAAGACCGATACGATCCCCTCAATCCGGGATCTCTCATGCGACGTCGCAAACAGTACTCCTGCATGCCGCGGCCCTCATGGTAGCACAGCGGGACCTTCGCCCACAACCAAATGATCCCTCGCGCAGGCGCCAAGAAACGCGCGATAAGAGTCCCTTGGAGTCTCGGCGATCTTTGCGTCCTGAATCCCAACCCGCCGACCGTCGAGCAGTGGAAATGATTCGGATGGCTGCCAATCTGGGATCGGCCCGGCCAGAACATCGGCGACCGGCGGCTTTCTGCAGTGGCGTGTGTTCACCCCGAAGCGGACGCGGGCCCTGGGCCGTATTCGTTTGATCGCGGCGGGCGCTATTGCACGGGTTGAAGTCGCGGGGTTCCTTCTTTTTCGGCGCGGGTTTTCGACTCGGCGAGGGGCTGGGGCTCGGCGACTTTGCGGTAGCCGAGGGCCTTGATGACTTCGAGGACCTCGGTCCAGGTGGGGAAGGGGCGGGCGTTGGCTCGCTTGTATTCGTCGATGGCCATGAGGAACTCGAACTGCTCGTCGGACATCTGGCCTTCTTCGGCGGACTTGCGGTCGTCGCTGCGCCGTCGTCCGGGTCCGCGTCGGCGGTCCAGGCTGAGGCGCCGGTCGACCACATTGTGGCGTCGATCCCCGCCGCGGCGTCGTTCCACGAAATTGGGGTCGTTGACGTCCGCGGTGTCGCGCTGCCGGCGATCGGCCGTGTTCTGGCGACGATCTCTTCCGCTACGCCGCTCCGGCGAAGCTTCATCGTTTGCTCTTGGCATGATGTATGGGCCCTGTCTTTGGTTCGTTGTCTGCTCCGGCGTTCGAAGACTCAAAGACGCCGTGCGATTGCAATCAGTTGCGCCCGGTGGCTGCGAGACGATCAGAAGTCGTCGTCATCGAAGACGTCGGCGTCGAGGTCGGCCTCGTCCTCGTCGTCGAGGGCGAGATCGTAAAAATCGTCGTAGGCGTCCTGCGATTCGATCACGACGTGCGCCTCGTCGAGGCAGTCTTCGGGGACCATTACGCCGATGCCGCCGGCGGTGGCGTCGAGCGGCTCCTTGACCACGGCCGGAATGTCGTTCAAACGCAGCAGCGTCTCATATTCCCGGGCCTGATCCAGATCGTCCACGTACGTGACCACGACCATGTCCTTGAGCTTGGCCTGTGACTTCCCGTCTCTGTTCATGTGCTCGTCCATATTCGATCTCCGCAATACAACGGCGTTGTTCGTAGCGGGCGGCGAACTCGAGCCGAGTTCTCCGGTCCGGGCGCTCCTCCAACGTTGCCCTTATCCTCGTGTTGTTCGGAACGTTGTACCAGGATTCAGGTCAACCCACTGTTGGCCTGTCCGAAACCCACTTGTGCCTATCGGCCTCACAGGTGGAAAAATTTAAGATTTCGGACTTTTTTTTTGTTGCAAAGCGGCCTCTGATAGGCAATAAGAGCAATCAACGCCGTGCGGCGCTGGAGGATACGGTGCCGGAGAATTTCAGTTTCAGGTTTTTGTCAAGGAGGTTGTTTCCGATGGCAAAGAAGAAGAGAGAGCCTTTGGTAGTGGCAAGCAAGGTCAAGGCTTACATCAAGGAGCAGAAGATGATGAGTTCGTCGGAAGCCGTTGAGGCGCTGAGCGAGCGCGTGTACGATCTGCTGGATGCGGCCGTGGCTCGGACCAAGGCGAACCGTCGCAGTACGGTCAAAGCGCAGGACCTATGACAGGGTAGGGTGATACCAAAGGTTGGCGCCTGCATGCAGGCGCGCCATCTGTCGTGATGAAGCCGTTTTGGAGTGAAAGCCCCGGAGCGGCTTTCTCTATTTCCGGGAGGGGCCACATGCCGGTTGGGGACACGCGCCCGCGGCGGGCGAGCCGGCTTCGGTGGGGGGGGGCTTTTGTCACTCGTGAAATTTTATCAAGGGCCGATAAGAACGGCGGTATCAGGATTCGCACCTGAGTGCGCCGGCGGATCTTTTGGACATCGGGACTCGTAAGACCCGATAAAGGGGATAGATAAAGCCGTTGGCGGGCCCCTTTTTTGCGCGCGGGAATCAAGCGTGCCGGCGCTGCTGCCGATAAGATGATTATGCGGAAGCGCCACGACGGTGCGTCTGCAGCGTTGTGTTCGTCAGGTGGGCTTTTGTTACCTGGATCTTTTTGCAACGGGGTATTGGCAAGTGTCAGAAGAGCGAGGAGTTATGGGACGAAACAGTGGGGGCGGGCGTCTCCGCGTTTTGATGCTGGGTTGGGAGTTCCCGCCCTTTATCAGCGGGGGTCTGGGTACGGCCTGTTACGGTCTGACGCGGGCGATGGATCAGCTTGACGTGCGCGTGACTTTCGTTCTTCCGAAGATGGTCGAGAGCGAGTACGTCACGCACGTTCGTCTTCTGACGCCGGGATCGCGCGCCGGTGCGTCCGGCTCGCAGGGCGGGGAGGTGGAGCTGAAGAACGTCAAGTTCCGGTCGATTGCGTCGCCGTTGCAGGCGTACGCAACGCCGGCCGTGTATAGGGAGCGACTGGCCGAAAGTCTGCGTTTGCAGCGAGAGCTGGCCGCCTTGCTGGGCGGTGACGAGGTGTGCGGGGGCCGCGATTACAGCGGCGACCTGTCGCAGGAGGTAAACCGCTATGCGTCGATGGTGGTGGAACTGGCGCGCGGGGAGGACTTCGACGTGATCCACGCTCACGACTGGATGACGTATCCGGCCGGCGTGGCCGTGGCCGGCGTGACGGGCAAGCCGCTGGTCGTCCACATTCATTCGACGGAGTTCGACCGCAGCGGCGAGCACGTCAACCAGGTCGTCTACGACATCGAGCGCCGGGGCATGGAGCGGGCGGGAAGGGTAATCGCCGTCAGCCACTATACGCGCGGCATCGTGGTCAGCCGCTACGGGATTCCGGCCGAAAAGGTCGAGGTCGTCTACAACGGGGTCGAGCGCAACAGCCAGTGGTCGTTTGTCGATACCAGCATCAAGCGCGACGAGAAGCTCGTGCTGTTCCTGGGACGCATCACGATGCAGAAAGGCCCCGAGTATTTTCTCCGGGCCGCGAAGAAGGTCCTGGAGGTGATGGACAACGTACGGTTCGTGATGGCCGGCTCCGGGGACATGATGTACCGTTCGGTCGAGCTGGCCGCCGGCCTGGGCATCGGGCACAAGGTCCTGTTCACGGGCTTCCTGCGCGGTGACGACGTGCACAAGATTTACCGCCTCGCCGACCTGTACGTGATGCCTTCGGTCTCGGAGCCGTTCGGTATCGCGCCGCTGGAGGCGCTGGACAACGACGTGCCCGTGCTCATCAGCAAGCAGAGCGGTGTGTCCGAGGTCCTGCGTCACGCGCTGAAGGTGGATTTCTGGGACGTCAACGAGATGGCGAACAAGATCGTTGCCGTCCTGAAATATGCGCCGCTGCGGATGACGCTGCGTAACCACGGCAATTTCGAGGTGCGGCGGCTGCGCTGGAAGGACGCGGCGCGCAACTGCATCCGGATTTATCAGGAGATGCTCGTCGCCGTCTGAGGGCGGCCGGCGCAGGAACCGAAGATCGTTCAAGGGATTGGGTTTTGTCATGCCTTCAGTGTGCTTCTACTTCCAGGTTCATCAGCCGATGCGGCTGCGGCATTACACCGTCTTCGACAAGGACGAGCGGTATTTCGACGAGAGCAAGAACGCGGCCATCTGCAAGAAGGTGGCGCACAAGTGCTATCTGCCCGCCAATCGCCTGCTGCTCAAGCTCATCAACCGGCACCGGGGCAAGTTCAAGGTGGCCTACAGTGTGACGGGGGTGTTGCTGGAGCAGTTGGAGCGCTACAGCCCCGAGGTGCTCAGCACGTTTCACGCGCTGGCCGAGACGGGGTGCGTGGAATTCCTGGCCGAGACGTACTACCACAGCCTCAGCTTTCTCTACTCGCGCAGGGAATTCATCGAGCAGGTGAGGAAGCAGGTCGCGGCGATCGAATGTCTGTTCGGGCAGACCCCGACGGTGTTCCGCAACACCGAGCTGATCTACAACAACGACCTGGCCCTGCTGGTCGAGGCGATGGGGTGCTTTGACGCGATCATCACCGAGGGCGCCGATCATATCCTGGGAGGCCGGAGCCCGAATTTCCTGTACCGCCCCAAGGGGTGCCGCCATACCAAGCTGCTCCTGAAGAACTACGCCCTCAGCGACGATATCGCTTTTCGCTTTTCCAATCACGATTGGGCCGAGTGGCCGCTGACGGCGGGCAAGTTCGGCCAGTGGGTCAGCGCCGTCAACGGCAGCGGCAACGTCGTCAATCTCTTCATGGACTACGAGACGTTCGGCGAGCATCAGTGGGAGGACACGGGCATTTTCGAGTTCATGCGGCATCTCCCCGACGAGGTGCTCAAGCACCCGGACAACGACTTCATGACGCCGAGCGAGGTGGCCGCCGCCTACGAAAGCGTCGGTGAGGTCGATGTCCCGGACGTGATCAGTTGGGCCGACACGGAGCGCGACCTCTCGGCCTGGCTCGGCAATGCCATGCAGTCCGGCGCCATTCACGAGCTCTATCGGCTCGAGGAGAAGATCAAGCGGACCGGCGACGAGCGGCTCCTCGACGACTGGCGACGCCTGCAGATCTCCGACCACTTCTATTACATGTGTACGAAATACTTTGCCGACGGCGACGTCCACAAGTATTTCAACCCGTACGATTCGCCCTATGATTCGTATATCAACTTCATGAACGTGCTGGACCATTTGCAGAGTCGCTGCCGGCGTCCCGTGGTGCAAGACGCCACGGGCGGAGAGTCGGCGAAGCGACACGCGGCGCAAATGTCCGCCGCGCCCTGACAACGATTGCCGTCGATCCGGCGAAACGCGCCATACGTTCGGAGAGCCCCGAAGATGAATGCCGAGGAGCTGTAGCCCGTGCTGACGCTGCCAAACGCAGGCGAGAAAGACATCGTCTCTCTGTCTACGCAGGGAAGGGATATTGAGGATCTGTTGAGCCGGGAATGGCTGTTGACCAACGAGCGGGGCAGCTACGCCGCTTCGACGGTCGTCGGCTGCAACACGAGCAGCTATCACGGGCTGCTGGTCGGGTCGCTCAATCCGCCCGCCAGCCGCGTCATGGCGCTGGCGAACTGCCTGGAGATGGTCGTTCGCGGTTCGCAGGGCTTCCCGCTCTCGACGTTCGAATTCGGGGGCCGCTTCGCGCCCGCCGGCTTTTCCTGCCTGCGCGAGTTCCGACGCGGCACCGGGGCGCACTTTCGCTACGAGCTCGGCGACGTGGAACTGCACAAGGACGTCTACCTTGCGGCCGACAGCGACACCGTTGTGATCGAGTATGTCTTCAATGCGCTGGCCGAGCCCGTCGATTTGGTGGTGCGTCCTTTCGTGGGCTTGCGCGATTTTCATACGCTGCAGAAGTCGTATGCGCCGCTGGTCTCGGAAGATCACGAGGCCGGGGTGCTGGTGCGTCACGATGTCCCCGGCAGTTGCGAGCTGCTGCTGAGCGGTCCGGATATGAGATTCGAGAAGGACCCGCAATGGTGGTTCAACTTCACCTACCGCGCCAGCCAGAGCCGGGGGCAGGCGGGCACGGAGGATCTCTGGTCGCCGGGTTTCTACAAGGCCCGCATGGAACGGCCCGGACGCTTGGTGTTCCAGGCCCACCTCAGTGACAGCGTCCGCTGCCGCGACGTCCCTGCGCTTGACGTCGATGCCGTCAAGCGCGACCTGTCGCGTCGGCGGGACGAGCTGCTGGCTCTGGCGAAGGTTGAAGACAAGACGGCTGAGACGCTCTGTCTGGCGGCGGACCAGTTCGTCGTCAAACGCAGCGGCGCCGGCACGGTCCGCAGCACGATCCTGGCCGGCTTTCCCTGGTTTGCCGACTGGGGCCGGGACGCGTTCATTTCCCTGCCCGGTCTGTTGCTGGCGACGGGGCGATACGACGACGCGCGGTCGGTCCTCAGCACGTTTGCCGGCGTCGCCGACGAGGGCATGATCCCGAATCGCTTCGACGACCGCAGCGCCACGGCTTACTTCAACAGCGTCGATGCGTCACTCTGGTTCATCCACGCCGCGCTGCAGTATCTCGATGTCACGCAGGATCTGGTGACGTTCCGCGAGGAATTGCTGCCGGCGATTCGCTGCATTATCGATTCCTACGAGAAGGGCACGCGGTTCAACATTCACCGTGACAGTGACGGGCTGATCGTCGCCGGCGACCCCAGCACGCAATTGACCTGGATGGACGCCAAGTACGGGGGGACCGCCTTCACGCCGCGCTGGGGCAAGGCGGTCGAGGTCAACGCCCTCTGGCACAACGCCCTGTGCCACATGCGCGAGTTCTGCCGCGAGCACGGCTCGGCCGACGCGGCGCGATACGCCGAGATGGCGGCCCGGGCCGGGAGGAGCTTCTGCCGGTCGTTCTGGAACGAGAGCCACGGCTATCTGAACGACACGGTCATGCCCGACGGGACGGTGGACGCGAGCTTGCGCCCGAACCAGATCTTCGCGGTGTCGTTGCCCTACGGGCCCCCGTTGACGGCTCAGCAGCAGCGGGCTATAGTGGATGTCGTGGAGCGGGAACTGCTTACCCCGTACGGACTGCGCACGTTGAACGCGCAGCACGAGTCCTACAAAGGCCGCTACGAAGGCCCGATGCGGCAGCGGGACGAGGCGTATCATCAGGGGACGGTCTGGCCGTACCTGATGGGTGCGTTTGTGGAGGCGTATCTCAAGGTCCACGCTTTCAGTGCGGCCGCTGCGTCGCAGGCGGCCCGATGGCTCGAACCGCTCCAGCGTCACCTGACCGAGGACGGCTGTCTCGGCAGCGTCGCGGAAGTCTTCGACGGCGATGCTCCGCAGCGACCGCAGGGCTGCCTGGCGCAGGCCTGGAGCGTAGGCGAGTTGATTCGCGCCCGAAACCTGGTCCGCAACGCCCGGGGCTGATCCGGTTCGCAGAAGCTCAGAACGTCTTTGCCAGTTCTCTCGCCTTGTCCACGGCCTGGAGCTTGGCCCGGGCGGCGGCCTCGGGGCCTTTCAGCAGCGTGGGCTCGATGACGACGGATTGGATCTCGGTGATGCCCATGAAGTTGAGGATCAATTCTGTATACTGCGTCTGGAAATCGAAGGCCTGGGCCTCGCTGTCGGGCGGGTATTCGCCGCCCCGGGAATACACGATGACCGCGGGCCTGCCCTTGACCAGTCCCTCGTAGCGGCCGTCCTCGGTGACGGCGAACGTGTGCCCGGGCTGGACGATGACGTCGAAGAATTGTTTGAGGCGGTAAGGGATCGAGAAAGTCCACATGGGCACGGCCAGCACGTACTTGTCGGCCGCCTTGAAATCCTCAATGACCGAGACGATCCGCTCCCAGGTCTGTTTCTCCTGCTCCGTGTGGTCTTTGCCGTGCATGATCTTGTATTTGGCGGCGGCCGCCTCGAAATCGAAAGCGGGCAGGTCGTCGTAGAACACGTCGAACGTCCTGACCCGGTCGTCCGGATGGGCCCGGCTGTACGCTTCGACAAACGCGTCCGCCACGGTGCCCGAGTACGAGCGATCCCCTCGGGGCGAGGCCTTGATATACAGCAAATGGCTCATGACTGCCTCCACGTTCAAAACCGACCATTGCTTCGCACCGGTTCAACGGATGCCAAGCCTCCTACGCCTTCGCTTCCGGCGCGGTTCATGGAAACAACGGCGTCATCTCGTGCGGGAAAAGGCTCGGCCGCATCATCTTACCCGTTTGTTCGTTACAGCCACGTTTACAGTTTGAGCGTTTCACCGATCAGGCATCCATCGCAGGGGCAAAAGGCGCGGATGTTCTCTTCAGGTGTGCCGGGCGGGACCTCGCAGCCGGGCTGGAGGATGAACGGTTCGCCGGCCGTCTCGAAGCATCGGCGGGCGGCGTCGGCAACGTCTTGAGGCGTGCCTTGCAGCAGCACGGCGGTGGGGTCGAAGTTGCCGCAAAGCGTAACGTCGGGGCCGACGGCTTCCCGCGCGTGGTCCAGCGGAACCATCCAATCGACGTCGATGATGTCCGCGCCCGTGGTGGCCATCAGGGCGACGTTGTTGCCGATGTCGCCGCAGATGTGCAGCTTCACCGTCGCGTCGGCATCGTGGATGGCGTCGAACAGCTTCTTCTCGTAGGGCAGCACGTACTTCTCGAACATGTCCGGGCTGATGAGGCTGGCTACCGCGTCCCCGACGCCGATCATATCGGCGCCGGCTTCGATCTGGGCCCGGGCGAAGCGGATTTCGTTTTCGACGATGACTTCGACCGCCTCCAGGTAGATCTCGGGCTTGTCCATCAGGTCCATGAACATGTTCTCGACGCCGCGCAGGTCGGCATACTCGGCCAGCGGCCCTTCGACCCAGCCCAACACGCTGTGTGTTTCGCCGACGGCCGCGGCCATCTTCGCCACGCTCTCGATCCGCTGACGCGGACGCTCGGCGTTCTCGATGTCCAGAGGCCTGACGCGCCCGATGTCGGCGGGGCTTTCGATCAGGAGCTTCTTCGGCTTGCCAACGCCCTCGGCGGGGTAGTCGAACTCCATCCCGTACGCGGAGGCCTCGCGCCACGGGTCGCTGATGGCGCTGATCTGGTCGAGGTTGAAGGCCCTGGTCACGGCCAATTGCGAGTCGGCCAGGACGTCGCCGTCGAGGTAGTAGTCGCGGTAGGTCCGCCCGATGAAATGGCCCGCCCAGGCCATGAAGATCGGCGTGACAGCAGGGCGGTCGTACGGCTGGCGTTTGATGATCGCATAGATTCGCTCTTTCGGTGTCATTTCCTAATCCACTCCAAAACGGTCCCGAGATTCTCGCGCCGCGGTATCATCCGTTCCATATCCTTTATATACTCAAGTTGACTGATTTTTGTATTGGTTTTCATGCGGCCACCAGGAGTCG
>CAYPZL010000042.1:0-33908 GCA_964415045.1 uncultured Pirellulales bacterium
AACGATTTCCTTGAAGAATATAAGCCTAATCTCCATTTTGCAAAACTCTACTTGAGAGTCTACGCCCGGCTGATTTCGGCCGAATCGCCCCGGTAACGACGAAAACCGCGACAATGGGAGACATTACATCCGGCTTCGGTCAGACCGTCGCAGGGCCGCCGGGCCCGCGAATTCTCCGTCGATGTGCCGGCCTCTGTCACGGCACGTCCCGGCCGGTGGAGGCGATCCATATCTCGAACCACTGCTCGCGGGACAGTGTGATCTCGAGCGCTTCGACCGCCTTCCTGATCCGGGAGGCGTTGCCCGTACCCAGGACCGGCAGGAACCGCGCCGGGTGCATCAGCACCCAGGCCAGAGCGACCTGGTCTATCGACGCTCCGCCGACCTGGTGTCCGATGCGACCGAGCGTCTCGCGCAACCGCTCGGTCTGCTCGGACTCCTCGTGGAACAGGCGGCCACCGCCCAGAGGCGACCACGCCATCGGCCTCACGTCCAGCCTCTGGCATTGGTCCACCGTCCCGTCGGCATGCGCTTCGAGGCACATCACCGAGTACTCGATCTGATTCGTTACCAGCGGTACGTCCAGCCGCGCCGCCAGCAGATCGAACTGCGAGGGCAGAAAGTTTGAGACGCCGAAGTGACGCACCTTGCCCGCCTCTCTCAGCGCCACGAAGGCCTCGTTGACTTCCGCCGGGTCCATCAGCGGATCGGGGCGATGAATCAGAAGCAAATCGATATAATCCGTTCGCAGGCTCCGGAGAGAATTCTCCACGGAGGCGGTGATGTGAGCGGCGCTGGTATCGTAGGATTTCGTGCGATGGTTCGGCCGGCGCCGCGAGATCAGCTTGATCCCACACTTGGTCACGAACTGAATGCTCGCGCGATCGATCGCCGCCTCGGCCAGGGCCTCGCCGAAAAGCTGTTCGCACGTATAGTCGCCGTAGATGTCGGCGTGATCGAACGTCGTGATCCCGCGCTCCAGGCAGCAATCGATCAGCGCGCGAACCTGCCTCGTGTCCTTGCCCCAGCCCGCCAAACGCCAGAGACCGTGGACAAGACGCGAAAAGGACGGGCCGTTCTCACCCAACCTGATTGCCGGAACCATCGTGTGTCACTCCAGGAACTCTCAGGCCGTTTCACACCGCAGACCACACTGGCGAAATGGTACCCTAATCCCGCGCCCAACACAACCACGGCGCAGCGCCGGCGCATGGATCGATACAAAAAGGCACGAGACAGATCGGTGGCCTACGTTCCGGCTGAGACGGGCTCGATCACGCGCAGGCGGGCCAGAATCTCGTCGGCCAGAGCCCGATACTCCCGCGCCGCCTTGCTGTCTGGGGCAAACGTGAAGATCGACTCTCCCGAGTCCGGCGCTTCCACCAATCGAACGGTCTTGTGAATGACCGTCTCGAATACCAGGTCGCCGAACAACTCGCGCAAGCGGAGCTGGATCTTGCGCGTGTAGAGCGGCCGGTCTTCCACGAAGGTCAGCAGCAGACCGAGGGTTCGGGCCGAGCACGGATGGAACCGCGCCTTGAGCAGGCGGATGGTTTCCAACAAGCGCTTGAGCCCTTCAAAAGCATAGAAATGAACCTGAACCGGGATAATAACGTCCGTGCTGGCCACCAGGGCGTTGAGCATGAGCAGGCCCAGGGTCGGGGCGCAGTCGATGATGCACATGTCATAGTGGTCCGACACCTGGCGAAGCTGCTCGCCCAGGATCAGCTCCCTGCCGGCCGCACCGCGTAACTGCATCTCCGCACCGGCCAGGCCGACGTTGGCCGGAGCCAGATCGAGCCACTCGTGATCCGTCGGCGTGATACCCGCCGAAACCGGTATCTGCGGGGACACCAGGGTATCGTATATCGTCGTTTCAAACTCATCCGGGTCCCGCCCCACACCTATTGTCGCATGGCCCTGCGGGTCCAGGTCTACCAGCAGTACGCGCTGCCTCGATTCGGCAAAAGCCACGGACAAATTCACCGCCGTGGTGGTCTTGCCGCAGCCGCCTTTCTGGTTGACTACCGCAATCGTCTTCATTACGCTACTCCAATGCTTCCGAGCACCTCGCCTCAAAGTGGCAACCTGCTCTCTGCGCCCAATCAATAGAACGCACGCCGGTCGTCTCACGGAGGTCTTTATCGGGAGATAGCACCGGTCGCTAAAGCAGAGCCGCGTTAAAAGGGCGAAACCCGGAGATTTGGGGGGAAGTGTGACCGATAACGTAACCCGTCTCGCCTCGATGCCCAGCCCCTGAACCACCCGCGAAGAATCCCCAACACCTCACGTTTCATCACAGACCGGCAACCGAAACACGGTAAAAGACAGATACAAGCGAAAGGCCATTGACCAGACGAGGACAACCCAAAAATTTTGCGCAACCCATACCACCCAAAGCAACACACAGTCCGTTGCTCTAAATTAACATGGGTCGCCGTCAAAAAGCCAGATTCCAATGTAACAGAATCTGGCTTCGGAGGAGGGTGATGAAAAGCTATTTGATGCCTTCCGAAAGGCCTTACTCACATCCACGATCATCCACTATATGTTCATCGTAGAACGCCGTGGAAATTCTTTAACAAAAAACTATCGATACCGCAAAAATACGCTTTCTTCCGCAAAAATCAAGAACTAAATTGCCAATTTGTCAGTTTTTTCGTCACCGCCCTTGCGAAATGGTGTTATTCTCGACCCGTAACCAAAATATTTTACGCTTGCGGACAGGTCACGGTTCGCGTATTGTAACGAAAAACGTGTTACTTTTTGAAACTGGATACGTATGAACGGTCGCATCACAATAGCAGATCTCTGGCGAGCCAAACGCGACAAACGGACGGTGGCGGCGGTCGCCTGCTACGACTACACCACGGCACGTCTGATCGCTCAGACCTCTGCGGAGATGATTCTCGTCGGTGACTCGGCAGCGCAACTGATGCTGGGCCACGATTCGACGTTGCCTGCCACGATGGACTTCATGGTGACCATCACGGCGGCGGTCCGGCGGGGCGCGCCCGAGGCGTACCTCGTGGCGGACATGCCCTTCTTGTCTTATCACGTCAGTGCCGCCGAGGCGATTCGCAACGCCGGACGTTTCCTCACGGAGGCGGGCGCCCAGATGGTCAAGATCGAGGCCACCGAGGCGCATCTGAACACGATCCGCGCCGTCAGCAACGCGGGCATTGCCGTGATGGCCCACATCGGCATTCGCCCGCAACGAATCAGCACGGTCGGCCGTTTCCGCGCCGAAGCCACCACGGCGGAAATGGCCATGGAATTGATCAACCTCGCCGAGCAAATGGTCGGCGCCGGCGCCGCCGCCCTGCTTGTCGAAGGCACGGCCACCGAGGTCGCCCAGGTCATCACCGAGCGGTCGGAGGTCCCGGTGATCAGTTGCGGCTCGGGAGCCGGCTGCGACGGCCAGATCCTCATCGCACCGGACATCCTGGGACTTTCCGGTGGCCAGGGGCCCAAGTTCGCCAAGGCCTATGCGGACCTGGCCGGTGCGTCGGTGGCCGCGTTCCGGCAGTACGTCGACGACGTCAAGGCCGGCGCCTTTCCCGACGCGTCACACAGCTACCACATGAAGGCCGGCGAGTTGCAGCGGCTCAACGACCTTCTCCAGGACCGGTCGGCGTAGCGCGCCTGTCGCCCTATGGCGCCAGACTCGCCTCGGCGGTGCCGCCATAGGCGCCCATGTTGATACGCTGGTTGGCCCCGAGGCCGTCGATCGTCAGCAATTCGTCGAGAAGGTCGGCAGCCGGATCGCCCGCATCGACACAGGGACTGGTGACCGCGTCGGATACCCAGGACCCGCTCACCGCGTCCCAGCGACGGCCTGCACTCATCAGGTGATAGTCCCCGGCGATCCATCCGACGCTGGTCCACTGCCCTGGCGCGACGAAGTGGGGATCCGCATCGATATTGCCGTCTCCGGGCCAGCCTCCCTGCACGTCGCTATATGTCACGGTGGCTGTGCTGCCGCTGATCTGAACGGCGTCCTGCTCCTGGTCGTTGAAGAACACGATCGAACTGGCGACGGTCACTACGCCCGTATCGATGCCCGCGCGGCGATTCTCCACAATGGTGGAGTTGGAAATCACGGGCCTGCCGTCGTGGATGCCCGCGCCGCCGTTGCCCGCGATGAGGCACTGGCGAATCGTCGCCCGATTGTGGGGCACGAGCCGTCCTTCCCGCGGCGCCCACATCTCCAGTCCGGGGCCGCCGTTGGCCGTGATCTCACATTGGACGAGCGTTGGATCGCTCTGGCCCTGCAGTAGTAGACCGGCGCCGTGATTGGCGGTGACGCGACAGCGCCGAATCGAGGGTGTGGTAGCGTAACAGTGAATCCCGTTGTGCCCGCCGCTGATCGTGAGGCCGTCGAGCACGCTGCCGGCCCCTTCGCCGTCGGCGAAAGTCACGACGTTGCCTCGCCCCTGCAAGACCGTGGCGGCCACCACGGCCGGATCGGTCGGGGCGACCGAGCGCACCGTCACCGCCTTCCGCGCGAAATCGACCTGCTCCTCATGCACGCCCGCCGGCACCACGATCTCCGCGCCGTCCTCTGCCCCGGCCACGGCGTGCTGGATATAGTCGTAGAGCCTTCCCGTCGCGGCGTTCCGGACGGGACCGTCGAAGATCGAGTACGCAAACTCCAGCGCAAAGCCGCGCACCGGTCCGTACGTGCCGGTCGGCAGGACCAGCGTGGCGCCGTCCAGGACGGGAGCCATACCGTACAGCTCCGGCCCAAACTCGCTGTTGACGATGCCGTGCGCGCGTGTCACGCAGGCCAGGCCGACGCGCCCCCCGGTCTCGGACCCGATGACGTACAGGATATGGGGTCCGTCGATCACAGGCTGCAGTTGCTTCCCCCGGCCTTTGGCCACGGCGAATTCCCGGATAGCCGTCGGGTCGGAGATGTCGGCGCCGTAGATGTCACCGTCATCGTCGCGCTCGTCGGTCCAAACCACGAACCGCCCGCACACGGCGGGATCGCGCTGGCGGGCCGGATGATCGCAGACCGCAAAAATCGCGATGTTGTCCAGATCGGAAACGTCGGCGGCGTAAATGTCGCCGTCTCCCTCCCAGACCACGATGTCACCGGAGATGTCCACGACGTCGTCGAAATCACCGGCCGGATTGGTGTACGGGAACGGATCGCGCCGGCCCACCTCCGCAGCCACCGTAAAGTACGTCGGATTCTCAAAATCGCCGATATCGGCGCCGCAGATATCGTAGGGCATATTGTGCCACTGGTCGGCGACGTTCTTGTCGATGTTGAGATGTCGGACCCAGACGACCTTATCGCCCGATACGGCCGGGTGTCCGTACGACTGCGTGTTGCTGCGCTCCCGCAACACCCGCTGGCGACCCGCGGCCAGATCACGCACGAAGACGCTCGTGCATTCGGGGCCTTCCTCGCCGGTGAAGGAGACGCCGCCCGACCACACCACGATATCCCCGTCGATCCTCGGCTGGGTGTTCATGCTGCCGCCGGAACCGGCGAAAGTCTCGAACTTGTCGGATTTCATGTCCACGCACTTGATCTGCCAGTCGTAGACGTTTCCCCAGCCGTGGGCGAAAACGAGTTTCGTGCCGGAGAGATCCGCGTAATGCGGCGCGTCGTCGCCGGTGACGCCCGTATTCACGCTCCGCAGACCGAGCGTCAGGCCCACGGTTACAAGCTCCACCCGGCTCGGTTCGCTCTCGACGAAACCATCGCTGACCACCAGCTCGAAGAGGTAGCGCTGCCCGGCCTCGGCGACAAAGGACGGCGTGGCCGAATCCGGATTCTCCAGAGGCACCACCGGCCCCTCGATCTGGGTCCAGGTATAACGGAGCCGGTCCACGAGGTCGGGGTCGTGCGAGCCGGTTCCATCGAGCGTTACCGGCCCGCCCGGCCAGACCTTGTCCTGCCCGGCGTCGGCCACGGGCGGTTGGTTGCCGGCGACCAGCACGAGCACCCGGTCCGGCTCGCTGCTGTACAGATCGTCGGCCACGACCAGCTCGAAAACATATTCCCCGAACTCTTGCGGCACAAAGCCGGGCTCCGCGGCCGTCGGGTCGTCTATGGCAACGTTCGGCCCGGCCACCTGGTCCCACTGGAACGTTCGCACGCCGCACGGGTCGTAGAAGAAGCTTCCGCTGCCGTCCAGCGTCACCGGCTCAAACGGCTCGAGCACGTGGACGTCGTGACCCGCCAGCGCCACCGGCTTGACGTATCCGACGTATTCGTCGGCGCCGATGTCGATCCGCGCGGCGTAAACGCGCGCCTCGCCGTCAATGTCGAGCGCCGACTCTGGCACGTCCAGACCGGGATCGCCGGCATTGACGCAGGGCGACTCCAGCGTCAGGTGATAGTCGCGGTTCATGGGATTCAGGAACATCGGGGCGGCGGAGATGTTCCCGGCCTGGCCCGTCATGTCAAAGTCGCCGTCGTAGAGAACCTGCCCCATATTCTCGATGTCAAGCGTGCTGTAGTTGCCCGGGAAGTTGTCCCAGACGTTGTTGAAGGCGACCGAGCCCGGCTGCGGACTGCTGCCCTCCCAGTAAAGGCCTCCGCCGGAGGTCGAGCCGCAGATGATGTTGTTTTTGACCTGGCAATCCTGCAGGCCCACGTCGAAGACGATATAGACGTTTCCGGCCGGCCCGGTCTCACCTAAGAAACTCGTGGTGTTATTGGCGACGATGGTGTTGTTCGTCAGCTCTCCCTGAATCATAATCACGCCGGCCCCGGCGGCCGCGGTATTGCCGAAGATCACGTTGTTGGCAACGGTGGTATCGCCTAAATACGCGATCAAGGCGCCGGCCACGTAGGCGCTGTTGCCCCGGATCGTGTTGTGCGTGATGACCGCGTCCGACTCGATGCAGCCGATTCCGGCCCCGTAGGACAGGTTCCATTGCGACGGGTCATCTCCGGGCATGTCGAGGGGCCCGACGTTGTTGGCGATGACGTTGCGGGTAATCGTGGGCGAGGAGCGGTTGCAGAAGATGCCCGCGCCCCAGATCGTTCGGAAGCCGGCTTGCAGCGTGGTATCAATGGTGCCGAAACCACCCGTGATGGTGAAGCCCGTCAGCACGGCGGCGCGCGTCTCGCCGTTCTCGAAGGTAACGACCGTGCCGTCTTCGTCGCCGTTGAGGACCGTGTAGGCCACGACCTTCGGATCCATCGGGTCGGTGCCGGTCACGACGATGTCTTTGCCGCTGAAGTTGATGGTCTCGAAGTAGACGCCCGGGGCGACGACCACGGTATCGCCGTCCTCGCAGGCCTGAATCGCCGCCTGGATGCGCGGGTACTCACCGGGCACGTGCCGGATCGCGCCGAAACCGCTACCGGCAATGAGACCAATCAATACGACACTGAATATCGTTGCCTTCCTCATTTTCCTTCCTTTCAGATGTGCCCAAAGCGCCAGCGGCATTGATGGCGGGGATGAACCTACCTCCGTCAAGTCGTATTTTGTTTGGAGCAAAAAAACGCGGTCATTTCAAGGGCCGGGCGGCGTCCACACCATCGTCGGCCATACGTCGGGAGCCGGCTCATTGCAGGCGCCCACCTTAACAGACGTCCATCGGCACTTCTCATTACGAGAAAAAATCGATACTTTTCGCAGATATCCAAAACGCAAGACTGGAAGAAGCTCTCAGTTACGCAGATCATGCCCTGTTTGGGCGGCGAAGGCTCCGCCCTGCCTCGCACAAGAAGCCCGATGCCAGGGCGGCTGAGCCCCCGAATCGTCCGCCCTGAATACGAGTCTGACCTGGAAAAACGCCCGAAAGCGATGCTCTCGCACTGTTGGCACCGGCTGTGCCCCGGCGCGAGGCTCTACCCTTGCGACAAGGAAGGCGACTTGCTCGCATCAGGGGTTGATTTTGGATTTGCTGGCCTGGGTGGTACCACCGTAGGCACCTATGTTGATGATGCCGGCGTTGGGGGCCGGCTCGGCGCCGACCGGGCCGGCCGGGTCGCCTGCGTCGATGCAGAGACTGGTTACACCGTCGTTGACCCAGGCTTCGCCGGGAGGATACCAGCGTCCGGCCTCGGATTGCAGATGATAGTCGCCTTCGATCCAGACCGCCCCGACATATTCGGGATCGACGGCGATGCCGGGATCGTCGGGCGCGGCCCAATAGCCGCGCCGGACAAACAGCGGATCCACGTCGAGGTTGCCCGGGCCGGGCCAGCCGCCGGCGACGCTCGTATGGCTGACCGACAGGTTGCCGTCCCCGTCCAGAAGCACTCCGGCCGAACCGGAGCGGTCCACGATGCAGTTCGTCATCAGGACGTCGCTGTCAATCAACCACACCACCGATCCTTCTTCGGGCACGTAATTGTCCGTGATCGTGCAGTTGACGAACGCAATACTGCCGTCGGTGCAATGGACGACAGCTCCGTTCCCGCCCGTCGCCCGATTGCCAACGATCAGGCAGTTAGCCACGGTCGGACTGCTGCCCCGGCAGAGCAAGGCTCCGGCCGCCCTTCCGCGGCCCCGGGTGATAACAAAGCCCATCAGCAGGCAATTGGGGTCCGCCCCTCCGACGAAACGCACCACAGGCTCGGCCTCGCGCCCCTCAATCACTGGATAGCAGTCCGGGCCCGGGCCGTTCGGATCCACACCCGTCACGGTGATCCCCTTGCCCGGAAAACGGATGTTTTCCGCGTACAGCCCCGGACGGACGAGCACGGTCGCGCCATCGGCGGCTGCGTCGATCGCCTCCTGTATCGTGTCGAAGGGGTGCTCAGGCGTCCCATTTTCCTGCGGATCGCTCCCGGCTGCATCGGCCGGGGCGGGATCGTTGGCGGCGTTGTCGTCAACACAGACAACATCCAGCGCGCTGACGAAGTTGGCCCGAATCTCGTAGTGCTCGAACATCGCCAGCGACGCGGGATTGGACGTCGTCCCCCAGCCGCCGCTCCAACCAGCGAACACAAAGCCCGGGTCGGCTCGCGCCTCCAGGGACACCGTCTCGCCGTCCCAATAGAAGAACTCCCCTTCCCCGGGACGGACCACCACACCACCGCGGGTAGACGACAACTTGAGCCGCCAGCGGTCACAGGGATGATCGAGCTTTATGCCAGGATTGTTCGACCGAATCGCGGGAACGTGTATCTCACAGGCCTCCTGACCCAAGGGATTGCGTCGGAGGTCGAGACGCGTGAGGCCTTTCAGCTCCGCCAGAGCCGAGATGTCACCGATCCGATTGTCCTCCAGATCGAGCACTTCCAGGAAGACAAGTCCCGAGAGCGCAGAGACATCTTCGATCGTGTTGCCGTCCAACAGCAGCGTGCGCAAGCTTGTCAGCCCGGACAGGGGAAAGACGTCGGAGATTTCGCATCCATACAGATGCAGTACTTCCAGGTTGACCAGCCCGGACAAGGGAGACAGGTCGCTGATGTCGTTGAGGGGCAGGTGCAGCTCGTACAGGCCGGTGAGTCCGGCAAGAGGCGTAATGTCGGTGATGTCGTTGTCACGAAGAATCAGCGTCTTGAGATTCGTCAGTCCCGACAGAGGCCAGAGGTCGCTGACGGAGTTCCGATGAAGGTCCAGGTGCTCCAGCGCAGTCAGGCCCGACAGGGCGGAGATATCGTGAATCTCATTGATGGAGAGGGACAGCTCCTTCAAATGGACCAATCCCGCAAGAGCGGTGATGTCGGAGATGTGATTCAGTCGCAGCCAGAGACATTCCAGATTCGTGGCATATTCGAGGCCCGTGAGGTCCACGATATCACAACGAATACACCGCAGGTCGGTAAGGGTGAGCATGTCGCCCGGGGTGGGTTCCGCGATCCAAAGGGCCTCCTCCACGGCCGCCTGGAGCGCCGGGTCGGCAAAGAAGACGGGTTCCTCAGCATAAGCCGTACTGCAGAGCAACAGCAGAATCAACGAATGCCTCAACTGCATCACGTCCTCCTCCTCTGCCGGTTGCTTCTTGGGGGTACACCGACCGCGTCCGGCTGCAAAGGACACGCATGCCAAGTGTAGCAAAACAGGCCCTTTGAGGCAAGAGAATTCACGGTCTCGTGACAATGTTCGCTACACTTCGACTCCATCGGAAACCGATTCCTGCCATTGATGAATTCTCCAGGTGAGCCGGCTGAGGACGTCACGGCAGCGACCGGAATCGAAAAGGTTGGTGGTCTCGCCCGGATCGTCTCTGAGGTTGAACAACTGGGATTTGTCCCTGTCGCTCAGACAGAGCTTCCAGCCGTCGGGCGCGATGACCGCGCGGCTGCGTTCCTGCTTCAGATGCTCCTGCTCCTGCTTCGAGGCCAGACGGGTCCCGCCGGGCTTGACCTTCATCGCCCCGCTGTCGGGATTCCATTGCATGAAGACGTGCTCCGGCGCAATGTCCCGCCCCTCCATCAGCGGCGCCAGGCTCCGGCCGGGCAGGCGCGCGTCCGGCATCCGCCCCATCAGGTCCAGCAGCGTCGGGACCATGTCGATCTGGCTGACCGGCGCGCGCACGAGCCGGCCCGCGCTCCCTGGCACGCGCACCAACCACGGGACCCTTACGGCCTCCTCGTACATGACGCTCTTTTCCACCATGTGGTGCGATCCCATCATGTCGCCGTGGTCGCTCGTATACACGACGATCGTCTCGTCGGCCAGGCCCAGCTCCTCCAGCGTCGCGAGAATCGCACCCACGCTGCGATCGACCTGCGTCACCAGTCCCCAGTACCGTGCGATCAACTCCCTGATGTCCCGCTCGGCCGCCCCGTACCGGGCGCGACAGCACTCGCGAATGATGCGATACCGCAGCGGCTCGTTGTCCTCCAGAGGATCGCGGAAGTTCCCGGGCAGCTCGACTTCGCGGGGGTCGTGCTCGTGATCCAGCGGCCCGAAGAACGGCATGTGCGGCTCCAGGAAATTGACGTAAAGAACGAACGGCTCGCGTCGATGCCGCCGGAGAAAATCACACGCCTTCCGCTGCAAAAATGCAGGCTTGCAGTGTTCCAGGGGCCGGCGTGCCGCAAAACTGCGGCTGAACCTGCCGCCGCCGTCGGGCTCGTATCCCCGGTCGATCAAGAAATGGTGGTAGTCGCTGCGCGCATCGCGGCTGCGCCCTTCGCTGTAATACCGACTGTAGCCATCCTCAATCGAAACCCATTCCTGGAAGCCGTGCTGGGCGAAGATCTCGTCGCCCAGGTGCCACTTGCCCATGTAGGCGGTGCAGTAGTCCGGATCGGCCAGCAGCTCCGTCAGGCACGGGACGTCGGAGGGCAACGGGACATTGTTCTTGATACAGCCGGTGGTGTGCGGCCAGAGCCCCGTCATCACGGCCGAGCGGTTCGGCGTGCAAACCGGCTGCGTCACGTACGCGTTGCGAAAGACCACACTCTGCCCGGCCAGCCGGTTCAGGTGCGGTGTGTGAATCAACCGATTGCCGTACGCCGCCATCGTGTCGGCCCGCTGTTCGTCGGTCCAGATAAACAACAGATTCGGCTTGCGCCCTCGCCGAACCGGCGCGGCGGTCTGTGACCGCGCGACGCCCGCCCCGGTCAGTGCCACCCCCGCCGCCACCTTCACGAACTCCCGTCTGCTCGTAACCATACCCATATCCAATCTTTCGATTCGGCATCGCCATCTGTCACCGACCAGACTGCCAATACTATAGTACCGCCGTCGCCCCTGAAAGCAACAATGGTCAACGGACCGGGGCGACAATGCCGCTCCGCGGTTTGCGTCCCGACCGCAGCGCGTTCATCGGAATTGACTACACCAAATACCCAAGGTCGGCGTTGACAAACGCGGCAATGATACGACAATGTAGGGGGTGCCGGCGTACAAAGGCACACGACCTGGGCAATCTGCCGGCGGTAACGCCGGGAAGCCTGGGACAACTGGCGCATCAAGGAAACGGGGACGGCCCGTCCGCAACTTCCGAATCAAGGAGATAGGATGGCGACAACCGGGCACACCAGGGTGGTTTCCGAACAAGAGTGGCTAACGCTTCGAGAGAATCTGGGGCTGTCGCGCCAGCAGGCCGAGATCATCCGGCACATTCTGCGAGGGGCCTCCGACAGAGAGATTGCTGAACAGATGGAGATCTCCGTCTCCACGGTACGCACCTACATGAATCGCCTGTTCCACAAGTTTCATCTGAACGACCGCCTGAAACTGGCTCTGCACGTCGTCGCGTGCGCCCGAGAACACAGCCTGGGGCCCCAGAGTCAACAGGACGACGGACGGCAGACCGATTCGACGTAGACCCGCGGCCTCTGACTTTCACCTCGTTCCCGGGCAGCCGCCTTTCTTTGCCGCCATGGCCCTCGCCGGCCTTCCGCCAACGCGCGGGCGTCTACGACTTCTGGCTTTGTAGAGGATATTTTCTCATACGTCACTGGCGAGGGGTCGATAGAATGTACGAGAGCCAGAGATTTGAGTGCGGTATGTACATTGAGAACGAACAGATCCTGGGGGCGTGCGTGCCCGTCTTGCGTCAGGTTCGCGCCGGGCGCTGCGGCGAGCACACCTTCCTCACCCCGCAGCAGATCTGGATCGCGCTGGCCCGCAAGCGTCATCGAATCTGCGGCCCGTTGATCCACCTGTGCCGGAAGAATGGAAAGACCGACCTTTTGGCCGTACTGGCCCGTATCGCCAAAGCACTGGCCGATGCGCCATATATCGAGACTCGCTATCTCGACAGCCGCTACCTTCTCTTCGACCCCGTCGAGGCGCCCGAATTCGGCGCCGGCGGAACCTCCTGTCCGATCTTCCGTCTCCAGTGATCGCCCCCGGGCGCCTCCATCGGAGCAACAATGAGCCCGGTCCCGCTTGCCGCCAACACCGCCCCGCCGTCGCCAGAGGCAGACAGGATCGTGGAGAGGCGCCGGACTACAGGTCTGAAAGACTCAGCCGCCGGCGCGAACGATGTCGAAAATCTTCGTCAACTGCGTAATTTCGAAGACTTTGTAGATTTTGGGGTCGAGATTCAAGAGCTGTAAGTGGCCACCGGTCTCGATCACCCGCTTGTGCACTTTGACCAGCAGCCCCAGAAAGGCCGAGGACATAAACCGGACGTGCTCGAAGTTCAGAACGAGCTTCCGCTCTTCGTTCCTGGAAATGACGGGGTTCAGAGCAGTCTCAAGCTCCTTGATTTGCTGCTCCTCCAGGATGTTGTCCAAGTCGAATGTGACAATGGTAACCTCGGTACCGTATTCAACCTTGATTTTGGGCTCATTCGGTTCCATGAATGCCTCTGCACCTAATCTCATTCTCCGTCACCTTTGGCTCCAGAAGACGTCCACACCGCCCTCCTTTCGTCGTACCGGGCCTATTCTATCCAGCTAACGCCCTCTCGCTATAAAAAAAGCGAAAATCCCCGGCAGTTCCAAGCGACTTCCGCCTGCTTCTCGCACGTCACTGGGGCAACGGGACCCGGACAAGCGACACCAGCCCCTGCCAAAAGGCAAAAACAAAAACAATGTGAAACATTTCACAACAAAATCGCTGACTCGGGCGTAGAATTCACTGATAGTCTTTTTCCAGGGTTGTTATTACCCAGTCACGGGCACATAATCCTCTTTTTGTGACAGTAAGAACAAAACAGTAAAGGGTCTTATTCATGCCCAACAGAAGCTGCATTATACGGCTATCACGCTACAAGAACGCCCTGAATCGGCTGAAAACGTTGAATTTCGTTCGTGTTTTCTCAGACAACCTGGCCGATGCGGCGGGGGTAACGGCGGCCCAGGTGCGCAAAGATTTCTCTCTGTTCGGCATCACGGGCAACCGCCGGGGCGGGTACAAGGTCGATGAGCTGAGCATTCAGCTCAACAAGATCCTGGGCAAGGATCGCGTTCAGGAGTTCGTCGTGGTGGGGATGGGCAACATCGGCAAAGCGCTCTTTCACTACCCCGGGCTGGGCAAGAGCGGCATCAAGATCGCCGCTGGTTTTGACATCGACCCGGCCAAGTATGACCGGGATGCAACGCCGCCGGTCCTGCCGCTGGAGGAATTCACGGATTTCTTAGCGAGCCGCCAGATCAGGTTTGGCGTGATCGCTGTACCCGACTATGCCGCCCAGCAGGTTCTCGAGCTCATGCTGTCGGCAGGCGTCAAAGGGGTGTTGAATTTCGCACCGATCTGCCTGAAGGCCCGTAGTGGCTGTGTCATCAACAACATCAACCTCGAAACCGAGCTTGAGAATGTGATCTACTTCGTCAATGCCTCCAACAATGAGAAATAGCCGAATACTGCCGCCAGTATCCATCAAGACAAGGATTCTCCTGTCGTTTCTGATGGTGATCTTCGTATTGTCGGCCTCCATTGGCCTGCTGGGGTACTACGTCATCCAGCGGGACATCATTCAGCGGGCCGAACGCCGGGTCCGGAACGATCTCAAGGCCGCCCGGATGGTGTATACGGGCGAAATTGAGCGCATCGGACAGGGGCTCAAGCTGGTCTCGCCAACCGAGGATCCGGAGCAACTGCGGGAGAAACTGCAGTTACATTACCTGCGATACGTGGCGGCGTCGGAGTTCGATTCCCTGCGCAGCGAAATCGCCCGCAAGGCCGCACAGACGGGTCAGGCAATCGGCGGCACACGCATCGCCACGCTCGACGAGTTCGAGACGATGCAGGCCGATTTCCCGGGCGAGAGCCCCATTGAGATCAAAGCCACGCCGATGGCCCGGCCGACAGCAAAGGTCATTCTCAACGAAGTGATGGCCAAGGAGTACGCTGTGCCGGTCTTCGGCGAAGACGGTAACGTAGAGGCCATCCTGTACGGCGGGCGTATCATCAACCGCGACTACACCCTCGTCGACCGCATCCGCGAGATGGTCTTCGGAAGGCAATCCTACCACGGCAAGCCCGTCGGAACCGTGACCATCTTCCAGGACGACGTCAGAATCTCCACGAACGTCCTGACCGAAGAGGGCCAACGCGCCATCGGCACCCGCGTCTCCGATCAGGTCTACGTGAAAGTGGTCGAGGAAGGCCAAATCTGGCACGACCGGGCCTTCGTCGTCACCGACTGGTACAAGACCGCCTACGAGCCGATCACCAGCATCAAAGGCGATATTATCGGAATCCTCTACGTCGGGATTCTGGAACAGCCCTTCAACGACATGGCCCGTGAGGTCCTGCTCATCTTCACCGCCGCCGTCGGCGGCGTCACGCTCATCGGCGTGTTCTTTTCGTTCATCCTGGCCGGAGCCATCTCCAGACCCCTGACACACATGGTCCACGCCACCGAGTGTTTTTCCTCGGGCGACTGGGACTGCCAAGTGGACAGCGACACGCCCATCACCGACATCAACCGCCTGGCCGAGGCGTTCAACGCCATGGCCCTGGGGCTCAAGGAGCGCGAGGAGAGCCTGCGGATTTCCAATCAGAAGCTGGCGGCGTCCAACAAGAGCTACGTCGATCTCATCGGCTTCGTGGCCCACGAGCTCAAGGGCATCCTGGCCTCGGCGGTGATGAACGCGTACGCCGTCCGCGACGGCTATCTGGGCATGGTGAACTTCAAGCAGCGCAAGGCCCTGGACTCGGTCACGCGAAACCTGGATTATCTCGACGCCACCGTCAAGAAATTCCTCAATCTCGGCCGCATCGAGCGGGGCGAGCTACCCGTCCACAAGACCAAACTGAGCCTCAAAACGGACGTGTTCGACAACTCGATCCATTCGCTGGCGGCCATCGCGTTCCGAAAGAACTTGAACATCTCCAACGCCATCGACCCCGACCTGGTCGTCGAGGCGGATGCCGACCTGATGCAGATCGTGGCCAATAACCTCATGAGCAACGCGATCAAGTACAGCCCGGAGGCCGGGGAGATCCGCGTCACAGCCAGACAGAAAAACGGAAAGGTCGAGGTGGAGATCTACAACGACTCCACGCCCATCAGCGACGAGCAGAGAGCCCGGCTGTTCCAGAAGTTCTCCCGCCTCCAGAACGAACAGACCCGAAGGGTCAAGGGCACGGGCCTGGGACTGTACATTACCCGGCAAATCATTGAGCGTCACGGAGGGCAAATACGCGTGGAGCCGCGCGAGCACGGTAACTCCTTCATATTCGAGATAGAAAGGAACTGACGCAATGCCGACACCATTGGAATTGATCAGAAAGAAGCGCGCCGAGGCCGTCGGCCGCATCGTCGGAAAAGGCTACCTTTCCACCAAGAGGGTCTACGTTGGCATGGCCACGTGTGAGATTGCCGCCGGCTCGAAAGAGGTGATGGAAGTCTTCCAAAAAGCCATCAGTCGCGGCCTGACCGACGTCTACCTCAGCCAGAAAGGCTGCGCGGGCCGCTGTAACCTCGAGCCCACCGTGGAAGTCATCGAGGCGGGCAAGAGTCCCGTCAAGTACGGCAAGGTGGACAAGGAACGGGCGCAACAGATCATCGAACGACACCTGAAAAACGGTGAAGTGATACAAGAGTGGACCATCGATTAGAAAGGGATCGCACTGTGACTGCGACGCACAGAATCATCGTTTGCGACGGGACGAGCTGCATCAACAAGGGATCGCGAAAGCTCACCACCCTGTTGCGCCAAGAGTTGGACAAACACGACCTGACCGACCGGGTGACCATCGGCCTGTCCGGGTGCCTGGGCATGTGCGACAAGGGCCCGATCATGGTCGTCAATCCGGGCTACACCATCTACGGAGCGCTCACGGAAAACGACATCCCCGAAATCGTGGAAGAACACCTCGTTCACAGCCGTCCCATCGCACGCCTGGCGATCCAGGAAGACCATTTGTACAACCGCTTTTTCCGCGTCTTCGGAGACGCCAAGTTCTTCGGCCACCAGATGCGGATCACACTGCGGAATTGCGGCATTATCGATCCCGAGAGCATCGACGACTACCTGTCTCTGCGAGGCTACGAGGCCCTGGCCAAGGCGATCACGGATATGACGCCTCAAGACGTGATTGCCGAGGTCGAGCAGGCCGGCCTGCGAGGCCGGGGCGGCGCCGGATTTCCCACGGGACTCAAATGGAAGTTCACCGCCGCCGAGGAAGCCTCGCCCAAGTACGTGATCTGCAACGCCGACGAGGGTGATCCCGGCGCGTTCATGGACCGCAGCGCCATCGAAGGCGACCCGCACACCGTCGTGGAAGGCATGGCCATCGGCGGTTACGCGATCGGCGCCGGCAAAGGCATTGTCTATATCCGGGCGGAATACCCGCTGGCGATCAAACGCATCACGAAGGCTATCGAGGACGCCCGCGCCCACGGCTTGTTAGGTGATCGCATCCTGGGCTCGGACTTCTCGTTTGATATAGAGATAAGGCTCGGGGCCGGGGCATTTGTCTGCGGTGAAGAAACCGCTTTGATCCACTCGATCGAAGGGTCCCGCGGCATGCCCCGTCCCCGTCCGCCTTATCCGTCGGTGGTCGGCCTCTTCGGCCAGCCGACGCTGATCAACAACGTGGAAACCTGGGCCAATATCCCCGTGATCGTCCTGGATGGCGCCAACTGGTTCAAAACGGTCGGCACCGAAACCAGCAAGGGAACGAAGGTCTTCGCCCTGGCGGGCAAAGTCGTCAACACCGGCCTGATCGAGGTTCCGATGGGAACGACGCTGCGCCAGATCATCTACGACGTCGGGGGCGGCATCCCCTTCGGTAAGGCGTTCAAAGCCGTCCAGACCGGCGGTCCCTCCGGCGGCTGTCTGCCCGAGAAATATCTCGACACTCCCATCGATTACGAATCCCTCGCCAAGGCCGGCTCCATCATGGGTTCCGGCGGCATGATCGTCATCGACGAAGACTCGTGCATGGTCGATATCGCCAAGTTCTTCCTGGAATTCACCCAGAACGAATCGTGCGGCAAATGCACCCCCTGTCGCGAAGGCACCAAACGCATGCTCGATATTCTCACCCGCATCACCGAGGGCCGGGGCAAGCCCGGCGATATCGAGAAGCTCGAACGCCTCGGCAACATGATCAAGAAGGCCTCGTTGTGCGGGCTCGGCCAATCGGCGCCCAACCCCGTTCTGAGCACCATCAAGAATTTCCGGGAAGAATACGAAGAGCACATCAACGAAAAGCACTGCCGGGCGGGGGTCTGCAAAAAGCTGCTCACCTACCAGATCACGGAGAAGTGTGTGGGCTGCGGCGCCTGCCGCAAGGCCTGTCCCGTCAACGCCATCAGCGGCAGTGCCAAGAACATGCACGTCATCGATCAGGACAAGTGCATCAAATGCGGCGCATGCTTCAACACCTGCAAGTTCGACGCCATCGCCAAGGTTTGAGGATTCAACATGGACAACAACAAGATCACGATCACGATAAACGACAAAGACTACAAGGTGGATGCCGACCAGACCATCATGCAGGCGGCCGACAAGTGCGGGTACGCCATCCCCCGGCTCTGCTATCACCCCAAGCTCTCGATCGAGGGGGCGTGCCGGGTCTGCATCGTCGAGGTCGAGGGGGCCAAGAACTACGTCGCTTCCTGCTGCTACCCGGTCGCCGACGGCATGAAGATCCACACCAACACCAAGGACATCCGGCGGGCCCGTCGCGACATCATCGAGCTGCTGCTGGACAATCACCCCGAGGACTGCCACACGTGCGAGCGCGACGGCAACTGCGAGCTGCAGCGGCTGGCCTACGCGATGGGCATCCGCCATCGTCACTTTGCCGGCGAGCGCAAGCACTACGAGAAGGACCTGTCCTCGCACAGCGTGATTCGCGACCCGGACAAGTGTATCCTGTGCGGGCGTTGCGTGCGAATGTGCTCGGAGATTCAGGGCGTTCATTGCCTGGGCCAAGCCCATCGTGGCTTCGACACGGTGGTGATGCCGGCCTACAACATGCCGCTCGCCGAGAGCGTGTGCAGCACGTGCGGCCAGTGCATCAACGTCTGCCCGACCGCTGCCTTCACCGAGAAGAGCTGCACCCAGGAGCTGTTCGAGGCCCTGAACGATCCGGACACCGTCAAGATCGTCCAGGTCGCACCGGCGGTGCGGGCAGCCATCGGCGAGGCGTTCGGCCTGGAGCCGGGACGCAACATGGAACACGAGACCGCCGCCGCGCTGCGGAAGCTCGGCTTCGACTACCTCTTCGACACGCAGTTCTCAGCCGATCTGACGATCATGGAGGAAGGCAGCGAGTTTCTCGAACGGCTCCAGAGTGGGGGCAAGCTGCCGATGATCACGTCCTGCTCGCCGGGATGGATCAATTGCATGGAACATTTCCATCCGGACCTCCTGGAGAACGTTTCGACGTGCAAATCGCCCATGTCCATGATGAGCGCGGTGATTCGGACCTATTTCGCCGAGAAGAAAGGGATCGACCGAGCCAAGATGCTCATCGTGGCGGTGATGCCCTGCACGGCCAAGAAATCCGAGGCGGCCCGGCCGGAGCTCGCGATGGACGGGCGCCCGGACACCGACATGGTCCTGACCACGCGCGAGCTGGCCTGGATGATCAAGTCGGCCGGCATCGACTTCGTCAACATTCAGGGCGAAGGCTTCGACAAGCCGCTCGGCATGTCCTCCGGGGCGGCCACGATCTTCGGTGTCACGGGCGGTGTGATGGAAGCCGCCGTACGCACCGCCTACGAGCTGTTCACCGGCGAAACCCTGATCGACATCGAGCTGGAGACCATCCGCGGATTCTCCGGGATCAAGGAAGGCACGCTTCAGATGGACGGCAAGGAAGTTCGGGTCGCCGTCGCGCACGGGCTCGGAAACGCTCACAAACTGCTGGAGATGGTTCGCGCCGAACCCGAGAAATACCACTTCATCGAAATCATGGGCTGCCCCGGAGGCTGCATCGGCGGGGGCGGCCAGCCGTATGCCGGGTGCAATTCCATTCCGCTCGACACCGAGTGCCTGGCGGCCCGCGCCGAAGCGCTCTACGGCAGCGATCGTCGAAACACGATCCGCCGCAGTCACGAGAATCCCGAGGTCCAGCGGATCTACAAGGAGTTTCTGGGCCGCCCGCTGAGCGACAAGTCGCACAAATTGTTGCACACGCACTATCGTGCCACCGAACCGCGCGGCATCGTCTCGCCACAGGTGAAGGGCACATGAGGGGGTAAGCGACATGACCACGGCGACAGACAAAACCACAGAGAGCGCCGCTGTTCAGACCGGCACTTGGATCAGAGACCGGATCAAGCCGGAGCAGATCGAGAAGTACCTCGACGACGGCCGATCCTTCATCGACGAGGCCGCCATCGAGAAATCTCTGGCGTCCCACACGCAACCCGATCCAAAGCACGTACGGGACATTCTGGCCAAATCACTGGCGATTGAGACGCTGACGCCGGACGAAACGGCCTGCCTGCTGCACGTTGAGGACCCGGAGCTGCTGGCCGAGATGCAACAGACGGCCGGACAGGTCAAGACCAAGGTATACGACAATCGCATCGTCACCTTCGCCCCGTTGTATCTGGGCAACCTGTGCGTGAACAACTGCGCGTATTGCGGCTTTCGTTGCAGCAATACTTCGGAGCGGCGACGCGTGCTGACTCAGGACGAAGTTCGCCGCGATACCGAGGTCCTGGCCGGGCAGATCGGCCACAAGCGCCTCATCGTCGTCTACGGCGAGCACCCGCAAACAGACGTCAACTACATCGCCGAGACGCTGCGGACCATCGGCGAGGTCAAGGTCAAGACCCGCAACGGCTGGGGACAAATCCGCCGCTGCAACGTCAACGCCGCCCCGATGTCCATTGAAGAGTTGAAGCAACTGCACGAAGTGGGCATTGGCACCTTCCAGGTCTTCCAGGAAACCTACCACCGCCCGACCTACGAGCGGCTTCATCCGCCCAACACCATCAAGGGCAACTACCTCTGGCGGTTAACCTCCATGCACCGTTCGATGGAGGCCGGGGTCGACGACGTCGGCCTGGGAGTCCTCTTCGGACTGTACGACTGGAAGTTCGAGGTCATGGGCTTGCTGTATCATGCGATCGAGCTGGAGAAGAAATTCGGCATCGGCCCGCACACGATCTCGTTCCCGCGAATCGAGCCGGCCCACAACACGCCGCTGGCACAGCATCCCGAGCACAAGGTGGCCGACGATGCCTTCAAGCGGCTCATCACCGTGATCCGCCTGGCGGTTCCCTATACCGGAATGATCATCACGGCCCGGGAAAACGCGGCGCTTCGACGCGAGGTCCTGCCTCTCGGCTGCACGCAACTGGATGCCTCCAGCAAGATCGGCGTCGGCGCCTATGCCGACGAGCAGCCCGGGGAAGACCAGCAGGACGACCGCCAGCAGTTCCTGTTGGGCGACACCCGCAGCCTGGAGGAAGTCATCCGGGAGCTGGCCGAAAACGGCTACATCACCTCCTTCTGCACGGCCGGGTATCGCTGCGGTCGGACGGGAAAGAAGATCATGAAGCTGCTGCGCTGCGGCAAAGAAGGCCAGTTCTGCAAGCTCAACGCGGTCATCACCTTCCGCGAGTGGCTCGACGACTTCGCCGGAGAAGAGACCATGGCGGCCGGAGAGAAGATCATCGCCGCCGAGATCGAGCAGATCAAGCAGCGGATGCCGGGATTCTTCGAAGAATTCATGAGTTTCTATGAGAAGACCAAAAGCGGCCGAAGAGATCTGTATTTTTAGGTAGCAACCGAGTTTGAACAAGGACTTTGCACATGGCAAAAGCTCAGACACAAGAAACGACAACGCCGGCGACAAACGACGAGAAGCTCGCAGCGGTCAAGGCGTTCATCGAGGAGGCCAAGGGCCAGGAACACCCGGATTCGTATCTGATCGCCGTCCTGCACCGGACGCAGGAGCTGTACGGCTATCTGCCGACCGAGGTCATGGACGAAATCGCCCAGGAGATGCAGATTCCCACCGCGCACATCTGGGGCGTCGCGACGTTCTATCACTATTTCAATCTGCAGCCGCCGGGCAAGTACGTCATTTCCATCTGCCTCGGCACCGCCTGCTACGTCAAGGGAGCCGGCGAGATCCTCGAAGCGATCCAGGACGAGCTGAAGATCGACGTCGGCGGCGTCACCGAGGACGGACTGTTCTCCCTGGCGCCGGCGCGCTGCCTCGGCGCTTGTGGGCTGGCTCCGGTGGTGATGATCGGCGACAAGATCCACGGCGAGCTCACGCCCAAGAAAATGGTGCAAATCATCAACCAATACAGAAAGCAGGCGCAGAAAGCCAAGTAGATGACGCAGTCACGCATAGAGCACGTTTTAGAGAGGATCTACACGGCCGATTCGCCCGATCGAACGGACGTGGAATACATTCTGCGTCTCAACGATCCCCGGCAGCAGAATGTGCTCTTCGCTTTTGCCGACCGCGTAAGAAAGGACTACGTCGGCGACGGCGTCCTGCTGCGAGGCATCATTGAATTCGCGAACGTCTGTCGAAACACGTGCGCCTACTGCGGGCTCAACCGGGACAACGTACGCCTCGAACGTTACCGGCTCACGGAAGCCGAGATCCTGGCCGCAGCCGAGCAGATCTGGCGTGCCGGCATAAAAACCATTGTCATGCAGAGCGGAGAAGACGATAATCTCAACGCTGAATGGCTCGCGCAAATCATTGAGACGATCAAGTCGCGTTTCGATGTGGCGATCACCCTGTCCGTGGGGGAATGCCGCCGCGACGAATATCAATTGTGGAAAGCCGCCGGGGCGGACCGATACCTGCTCAAGGTTGAGACGGCCAACCCCGGCTTGTATCGACAGTTACACCCGAAAATGAGTTTTGAGAACAGAATCAGGTGCCTGGAGGACCTGGCCGAGCTTGGCTATCAGACCGGTTCCGGCGACCTGGTCGGCCTCAGAGGCCAGACCGTGGAAAACCTGGCCGAGGACATTCTCTTCTTCAAGAGAGGCAACTTCGACATGCTCAGTGTCAGTCCGTTTATCCCGCACCCCGACACGGCTCTGGCCGGCGAGCCTGGCGGGTCCCTGGTGATGACGCTGAAGATGACGGCTTTGACTCGCATCGTCAGTCGGGACGCGCACATCCCGGCGACCACAGCCATCGGCTCGCTTCACGGCCGGGACGAGCGACCGCGGGCCCTGGCGGCCGGAGCGAACGTGCTGATGCCCAACTTCACCCCGACGCCCTACCGGCGACAATATGAGATCTACCCGAACAAACGGTGTGTGAATGAAGACGCCGGCGCCTGCCCCACGTGCATGGCGCCGATGGTGGCCGCCCTGGGACGCTGGCTCGACTACTCCCGCGGCGATTCTTTGAAAGCGAAACCTCAGGCCGATCTGGCAGGAGTGCAACAGCCTCAGTTTTGACGTGAAATGACAAGGAGAAGCAAGAAATGGCAAACAAGGTGCTGATGATCGATGACGACCCGGAATTCGTCGATGCAATTACCAATCTGCTCGATGCCAAGGGCTACGAGGTGCATACCGCCTCGAACGGGAAGGATGGAGTGGCCAAAGCCAAGGCGGAGAACCCGGATATCATCCTTTTGGACGTGATGATGACGACCAAGCATGAGGGCTTCGACACGGCCCGCGAGATGCACGAGGACGAGAACATCAAAGACACTCCCATCATCATCATGACGGGCATTCGCCGGGAGATGAACCTGCCGTTCGGCTTCGAGCCGGATGAGACGTGGCTGCCGGTCAAGCAGGTGCTCGAGAAGCCCGTTAAACCGGAGGTCCTGCTGAAAGCCGTTTCAGAACATATCAGAAAGGCGTAGACGCGACCGCCCCTGACGGGCGTCGCCGCGCGGGTGCCCCCGCATGGTCCCCGCATGCCGGTGCTTAGCGTTCCGGTATACCGATCGCAGGAAAGAACCTACGTGGATCGCGAGGTATGCTCCACCGAAGGTGCAAAGTGCGTCTTTTAGTAAATCTGCCATTGGCTAATCCCGTAAGGCACTGCTACCGTTCGTTCTTTTCTGAAGCCATGCAGGCCGCCAGGGCACAGTTCAAGGCCCGTCCGGCGGCTGTGACGGAGAATCATGCCCGAAGTCACGAGCACGATCTGGTAATTATGCGAAGCAAAGGTTATCGTTGCGCTAAAGGTGTGTTAGAATTCTGTTAGATTCATAGCCCGTGCCTGCAATCACGGGCCGAGTCGCCCGGGAGACGGCGATGCCAAAGCCGACCATATTGGTAGTCGATGATGAAGAGGACATCCGTGAGTTGATCTCACTGAACCTCAAGAGGGAAGGCTTTGAGATCAGCGCGGTGGAGACGGGCGAGGAGGCCCTGGCGCAGGCACGCCGGGGCACAGCGACCCTGATCATCCTCGATCTGATGTTGCCGGGGATCGACGGCCTGGAGGTCTGCAAGAGGCTCAAAGCCGATCCCCAAACGCGACCGATTCCGGTGGTCATGTTGACGGCCAGGGGAGAAGAGGCCGATATCGTCACCGGCCTGGAGCTGGGCGCCGACGATTACATCACCAAGCCGTTCAGCGGGAAAGTGCTGGTGGCCCGCGTACGCAGAATTCTGCGGCGAAAGAGCGAAAGCGCCGGCGAAAAAGGCGTCGTGAAGGTTCACGAGCTAACCATTGACCCGGCGCGACACGAGGTTCTCGTCCAGGCCCGGCCCGTGGAACTGACCTTAACCGAGTTTAACATCCTGCACACACTGGCCCGCAGGCCGGGCAGAGTCTTCACGCGGTACCAGATCGTCGACGCCATCCACGGTGATGACTACCTCGTAACCGACCGGGCCGTGGACGTGCAGATCGTATCGATCCGGAAAAAACTGGGATCCTGTGCAAAATATATCGAGACCGTTCGAGGCGTCGGATATCGCTTCCTGGATTGAGCACCGGCCCGTGGCCCCCTTTTCGGCGACGTGACGGATAGCCGCTTGACCGATTAACACAGAATTAGTAAAACGAGCGCCCCTGATATCTTGTTGGTGGCTGTGATGGTACGTAGGGGATCGGTGTGATCAGAGAGATGATTTTCGGCCTCGTGGGAGGCATGGGCCTGTTCCTGTTCGCGATGGGGCTGCTCTCGGACGGCCTGAAGAACATGGCGGGCCGACGGCTCAAGGCTCTTCTGGAGTCCCTGACGCGGCATCGCCTGGTGGCTGTTCTCGTCGGCGCCCTGACGACCTGCCTGATTCAGTCCAGTTCGGCCACGACGGTCATGACGGTGGGGCTGGTAAACGCGGCGCTTCTGACCCTGAAACAGGCCCTGTGTGTGGTCCTGGGAGCAAACATCGGGACCACCATCACCTCGCTGCTGGTCTCTACGCTGGGTTTTGTGGGTCTGAAGATAACCATGTACGCCCTCCCGGCGATCGGGCTGGGCTTTCTGTTCAAGATCGGGACGCGAAAACCGCATCTCCGAAGCGCCGGACAGGTCGTGCTGGCCCTGGGCCTGCTGTTTTTGGGGCTGGACTTCATGAAGGAAGCGTTCGCTCCCCTGAGCGATTCGGCCCGGGCACAGGAATTCCTCATCTCGGTAGGCCACAACCCGCTTCTGGCCATCCTGGCCGGCACGGTGATAACCATGCTGCTGCAAAGCAGTTCCGCGTCGATCGCCATGATTCAAATCCTCGCGTTCCAGGGCGCCTTCGGTTCCGACTGGGACGTTGTCTTGCGAGTGACGATCCCGTTTATCCTGGGCGACAACATCGGCACGACCATCACCGCGCAGTTGGCTGCTCTGCCCATGTCGCGAAACGCCAAACGCGTGGCCATAGGGCACACGGTCTTCAACGCGACCGGAGCGATTTATATGCTGCCCCTAGTCTGGCTGGGGTACTTTCCGCAGATCGTGGAGGCCGTGACACCGGTGACATTGTCCAAAGGCACGATTATGCTGCACCTCTTCGTCGCCCACTGCACCTTCAATGCGTTCAATACGGTCATTTTTCTGCCGCTGATCAACGTGCTCGAGACCATCGTATTGAAGGTTCTGCCCCTGCGACAGAGTGAGCTGGCGCAGAAACCCGTCGTTCTGGAGCGTCACCTGTTTCACACGCCGGTTCTGGCCCTGGAACAGGCCCGGCGCGAGATCGTTCGTATGGCCGATGGGGCCCAGGAAGCCGTCCAGCTTGCTGTCGAGGTCATCGTCGAGGGAAACGGCCGTAAGCTCGAAACCGTCATGGCCCATGAAGACATGATCGACGAGTTCCAGCTCGCCATCACCTCCTACCTCGTGGATCTGTCCCAGGAACAACTGTCCGACGAGGTCTCCCACGGACTGCCCGTCCTGCTGCACACGGTCAACGATCTGGAGCGAATCGGCGATCATGCCGTCAATATCGTCGAGGTCGCGCAGCGAAAGATGGAGCAGGGCATTGTCTTTAGCAACCCGGCCCTCGGGGAGGCCGCCCGACTCAAGAGGGAGGTCAATCTGATGTTCGAGCGGGTCAGGGCGTCCCTGGAAAAGAACGACACCGACGCGGCCAGGCTGGCGCTTGTGAACGAGGACAACCTCAACCAGATGCAGTTCGAGTTCCGACGCAGCCATGTGAAACGAATGAGCGCCGGACAGTGCTCGGCGGAAGCCGGTCTGGTCTTTTGCGATCTCGTGGACAACGTGGAGAAGATCGGCGACCACCTGACCAACATCGCCCAGGCGGTCATCGGCGGCCTGCAATGGGCGGGCGTCGAGCCCAAAGCCGTTGCGGCATCAAGGGGTGATCTGGATGAATCGAATTCGCAGACATAGCGAACCAAGGCCGGATCGACAAGGTCTTGAATGGAGTTTTTCAGCATGCATCTGAAGACACAGAGGGCTGGTTTCCTGGCAAGAATCGTCTTCGTGCTGCTCCTGATTTACTGCTTTCTCGTAAGCATCGGCCTGATGGGAGCGGCCTTCAAGGGCTTTGGCAAGGGCTTCGCCGAGCAGTTGATTCAAACGACCTCCAACCCCTTTGTGGGCCTGTTCATCGGCATCCTGGCCACGAGCCTCGTCCAGAGCTCCTCGACGACGACGTCCATCGTCGTAGGCATGGTCGGCTCCGGCGTGCTGACCGTGAGCTGCGCCATCCCGATCATCATGGGAGCCAACATCGGCACCACGGTAACCAATACGATGGTCTCCCTGGGCCACGTCAGCCGGCGGGAGGAGTTCCGCCGCGCCATCGCCGGCGCGACGGTCCACGATTTCTTCAACCTCATCTGCGTGCTCATCATGTTCCCGCTGAACCTGGCCACGGGTTTCCTGGAGCATCTGGCCCATCTTATGGCGGATCTCTTTGCCAATGTGGGCGGCATCAAGTTCACCAGTCCCATCAAACTCGCTACCGCGCCGGCAGTTCATATCATCGAACGCATCCTCGAAACATGGCTGAAACTGCCGGGCCGCCTGGTATACATTTCCATGCTGGTGATCTCCATCGTGATCCTGTTTTTCGCCCTGGTCTACTTAGTCAAAACGATGCGGTCGCTGATCATTGAGAAGGTCGAGTCGACTCTGGACGACGTGCTGGGCAAGAACGCCCTCCTGGCGATCTGCGCCGGCATGTTCCTGACCTTCATCATCCAGAGCAGCTCGATCACGACCTCGCTGATGGTGCCCATGATCGCCGCCGGCATCCTCAGCCTCGAAGCGGCGTTCCCCATCGTCATCGGCGCCAACATCGGGACCACGGGCACTTCGATCCTGGCCTCGTTCGCCACCGGCAATCCCTCGGCGATTGTTATTGCCTTCGCGCATTTTCTCTTCAACCTGATCGGAGCCGTGGTGATCTTTCCTATCAAGCCGTTTCGAACGATTCCGCTGAGCCTGGCCCGCGCTCTGGGGGATTTGGCCTATGAGAAGCGAAGATACGCCATTTTCTACGTACTGGGTGTCTTCTTCATCGTGCCCGGTCTGCTGATCCTGGTCTACAACCTCTTGACATAGGAGAGAGTATCATGTTTCCCAATCTGTCCAGCTTCTGGAAGGGCAAGACCTTCTTGACCACGGTCCTGGATGAGTTCAAAGACATGCTCGAACATACCGAGACGATGTACGCTCTGGTGCAAGCCAGCCTGCTGAAAGGTGAAAGCAAACCCGATCTCGAGGAGCGTCTACGGGACATCGACAAATCCGTCAACGCCGCGGAGAAGGATATTCGCAAACGCATCATCGAGCATCTCTCGCTGCAACCGACCGTTGACGTCAACGCGTGCCTGCTGTTGATGAGCGTGGTCAAGGACGCCGAGCGTCTGGGCGACTACGCCAAGAACTTGTACGAGGTCACCGAGCTGCTGGACAAACCCATCGATGCACAGGTCTTCAGCCGATATTTCAACGGGATGGACGAGGAGATCGCCGCACTGTTCAAGCTAACCAAGGAGGCCTTTGGCGAATCCGACGAAGAGAAAGCCCAGATGGCCTGGGGCTACGAAAACAAAATCGCCAAGTGGTGTGACAACGTGGTGACCGAGCTGGCCCGCAGCGACCTGTCGGTGAACGAGGCGGTGTGTTTCACCCTGGTCGCGCGCTACTTCAAGCGCGTCGTGGCCCACCTGGTCAATATCGCCACGTCCGTGGTCCTCCCCCTGAGCGACCTTGACTATTTCGATGAAAAACGGACAATGAAATGAGCGTGCGCTGTTTCGCGTCTGCGAAAACGACGTTCGGCCACGAGAATTGTGTCCGCCGTTTGACTGTGACCACTGGCAGGGCCCGGAATCGTCTATGTTTAAAAAACGATTAGTCTGGCAACTATTCCCGTCGTTTCTGGCCGTCACACTGATCGCGCTGGTGGCGGCGACGGCTTATTTCTCCTACACGTTTCGCAAGTTCCACCTCGATCGGACGCGCGAGGAACTGCGCACGCTGGCCAACGTGGGGGTGCATCACGTCGCCCAGACGCTGGCGACTGCGGGCACGGAGGACGTAGACGCCATCTGCAAGGAGTTCGGCCGGTCGAGTCAGCACCAGGTGCGGTTCACCGTCACAACACCGTTGGGCACGGTCCTGGGGGACTCCGATGAAGATCCGGCGGAGATGGAAGATCATTCGGACCGCGAGGAGATCATCGAGGCGCTGCGTGACGGATTCGGAGATTCGATCCGGTTGAGCCCCACGCTCGGCATAAACATGATGTACGTGGCGATCCCGCTTCGACGGGACGGCGAGCCCGTAGCCGTGATGCGTACGGCCATCGCCCTGACCGCCATCGACCAGACATTGAACCGCATTTACATCAGCGTCGTGTGGGCGGGCGTTGTCATCGCCCTCTGGGCCGCATTCCTGAGCCTGCTGGCCTCGCGCAGCATCAGCCAGCCCATCGTTCGCATGCGACGCATTGCGCGGCTCTTCGCCCAGGGGCAGCTCAACATCCGCGTCCCGGCCGCCGGATCGGCCGAATTGAGCGACCTGGCCGGCGCCCTCAACGAAATGGCCACCCAGCTCCAGGACCGGATTGTGACCATTACGCGGCAGCGCAACGAGCTGGAGGCGATTCTGGGCAGCCTGGCTGAGGGCGTTTTCGCCGTGGACTCGGACGGCCGGATCGTCAGCGTCAACCAGGCCGCCGCAACCCTGCTGAACATCGACCGCACACACGCCCAGGGACGCTGTATTGAAGAGGTCATCCGCAACGTCGCCCTGCAGCAATTCGTGCGCGACACGCTCCAGACCGACCGGCCCACCGAAACCGATGTCTCTTTCCCCGAAGAAGGAGGCCGATTCTTCCACGTGCACGGCGCCCGCCTGGCCGGCACGGGAGGACATCGCAGCGGCGCGGTGGTGGTCCTGAGCGACATGACCCGCATCCATCGGCTCGAAAACCTGCGTCGCGACTTCGTCGCCAACGTCTCCCACGAGCTCAAGACGCCCGTCACATCGATTCAGGGCTTCGTGGAAGCCCTGCAGGAAGGTGGTCTGGGGGACGCCGCCCAGGCCGAGCGCTATCTGAAGATCATCGCCAAACACGCCCAGCGGCTCAACGCCATCATCGACGATCTGCTCAGCCTCTCGCGTCTGGAAGAGATCGGGGAAAGACGCGCGATCCTCTTTGAGAAAATGGCCGTCAAGCCGGTTCTGGAAACCGCCGTACAGCTTTCCGCCATCAAGGCCGAACAGAAAAGAATGACAATCAAGCTCTCCTGCGATGAGGACGTCGCAGCGAAAATCAACGCCCCCCTGCTGGAACAGGCTCTGGTCAATCTCGTGGACAACGCCGTCAAGTACAGTGATGAAGGCTCCACGGTTGAGATCGCGGTCGCCCGGGACGAAAAGGAAATCGCAATCGCGGTCAAGGACGCAGGGTCCGGCATTCCCCAGGAACACCTCGGCCGGATTTTCGAGCGGTTCTACGTCGTCGACAAGAGCCGCAGTCGCAAGCTCGGCGGTACCGGTCTGGGCCTGGCCATCGTCAAGCACATCGCCCAGGTCCACGGCGGACACGTCACCGTCGAGAGCACCCCCGGACAGGGCAGTACCTTCACCATACATCTGCCCGTGGGATAATCGCAGACCGGCAAGGCAACCTGCCTTGCGACAATCGAGCGCGCCGATTCAGGAGGTCGCATCGGATGAAGAAGGAAGTCCCGCTGCATCAGGCCAAGTGGCTGATCGAGCCCGGCTGCGTCGTGCTCGTCACGGGCGGCACGATGGCCAAGGCCAACGTCATGACCTTTAGCTGGCAGACCCCGGTCCACACGGCCGATCCGTGCCGGGTTCTGCTCGTGATCAACCAGGTCCGCTACACGTACGAGTTCATCAGGCAAAACGGCGAGCTGGTCATCAACGTTCCCGGCGCGAACCTGCTGGAGGCGACCCACCGCGTCGGCCGCCTCTCCGGCAGAGGCATCGACAAGTTCGCCGACAGCGGCCTGACGCCCGTTCCGGCCCGCGTCGTCGGGCCGCCCCTGATCGAGCAGTGCGCCGGCCACTTGGAGTGCCGCGTGGTCCAGACGTTCGCGATAGACACGCACGACCTGCTGATCTGCGACGTGGTGCACGCCTCGGCCGAGCAGGACCTTTTCGACGGCGCCTGGATTCCGGAAAAGTTCCACACGCTGCACTATCTTAACGGCAACCAGTACGGCCTGCTCCAGCAACGCGTCGAAGCCCCGGAACCGTGATCGCCCCTGTGTGTGAAAACGCCCCGGCGATTGGAGATTACGGCGGAGAGGGCCGACTGTCTCATCCCCGGGAACGCAGAGATCCAGGAAACAACCGAAGCATCCTCGATTCCCGCCCCCGATCAGGTCGAGGGCAGGCTCTGCGCGGGAATGACAAGGAGCCTTGCCATTGAGGGCGGGCAAGAAACTCGAGGCGCGATGGCCTGAAATCTGCACAGACAGCCACCGCCAGGCCGTACAGTTGTCTCTGGAACACACGGGTCGATGTCGCTACAATAGGGACATGACGAATTGGCCCGTGCGTATGCACTCGAACTGGAAAGAGAGGCAGGTCATGCCGGACAGTCTGAACCGCAGAGGCTTCCTGAAGAAATCCATCCTCGGCTCCGCCGCCGGGGCTATCGGTCTGAGCTTCGAAGAACAGGCCCTGCTGGCCCGCTCCGGCGCGCGCCCGGGGCCGGCCGCAGCGAGCCAGCCCGGCGCCATGCCCATGGGCCGCATCCGAAACGTCAAGATCAGCCGCATGTTCGCCGGCGGCAATCTCATCAGTTCCTTCGCCCACAGCCGCGACCTGATCTACGTCTCGTCCCTCCTGCGAAACTACTTCACCGACGAGAAAGTGATGGAGACGCTCGAAATCTGCGAAGAGCTGGGCATCAATACCGCCATCCTCCGCCTGGACGACCACTGCAAGCGCATCCTCAACCGCTACTGGAACGAACGCGGCGGCAAAATCCAGTGGATCGCTCAGGTCAAGATCAAGCCCGACGACCTGAGCCAGATCAAGGACGCCGTCGATCACGGGGCCATCGGCGCCTACGTCCACGGCGGCAACTGCGACAGCTACGTCGAACAGGGCAAGCTGGACCTGCTCGCCAGAGCCGTCGATCTGATCAAGGACCAGGGCGTCATCGCGGGCATCGCCGGCCATCGGGTCGAGGTCCCCATGGCCGTCGTCGAGGCGGGCATCAAGCCCGATTTTTTCATGAAGACCCTGCACAGCCACAAGTACTGGTCCGCCGAAAAAACCCCCGAACACGACAGCATCTGGTCCCGCACCCCGGAGAAGACCATCGAGTTTATGGAGAATGTCAAAGAACCCTGGATCGCCTACAAGGTCATGGCCGCCGGGGCGATCGGCCCGCAGCAGGCGTTCCGCTACGCCTTCGAGAACGGGGCCGATTTCATCTGCGCCGGCATGTTCGACTTCCAGGTACGCGAGGATGTCATCATCACCAGGAATATCCTCAACGGCAACCTCGCCCGCCGGCGCCCCTGGCGCGCATGACCCCGGCGGACCGCCCGCCAAGAAGAAACCGCCCCGGCCCCGACGGCGACACCGCAATGGATAAGACAGCTCTGGTGATCCAGAGATGTTCTTAAGAACATTGAACCCTACAATTTGCCCGAAGTGCTTGACTTGCAGGAACAATCTTGGCATAATTCACTTATCGGACTATTGGTTCTTATTCCGAAGACGCCGATTTTTCAATCGCCTGTATCGCTGCTGTGGGCAAGAGGGCCTGTGAGTTCGGGCAGAAGGCGACTGTATTGATGCTCTCGTGACGGCTTTCAGGGAAAACTGCGGTCAGGAGGAAGGAGAGGGTACGAAAGGACACAACGGAGGTCCACATCTTTACCTTGTTCAACAGGGAGATTCTGTAGACAGCTACTATAGAGGCGTCTGACAACGGCCGAAAAGGTTCGATGTTCGGTGCCCGTGCAACGCTTCCACGAGGCAAGAGATGTACTGGTGTGTGGCCAGCGCATGCGTATCTGAATCTCAGTACGTAGGAGGTCAATCATGTACGGTAAATCCACTGTGTTTCTGATTGTGGCGTTGGCGCTGGGCCTGACGGTCGGTCCCGCCCACGCCGAACTGGTGGGCCACTGGCGATTCAATGACGGGGCGGGAACGACCGCTTCCGATGCCAGCGGCAAAGACAACCATGGGACCCTCGAAGGCGATCCTCAGTGGGTCGCCGGTTATTGGGGAGGGGCGCTGCAATTCGACGGCGAAGATGACTTCGTCGAGGTACCTCACGCGGAGATCCTGACCGTGGACGACGAGGTGACCGTCATGGCCTGGATCAACGCCGAACGACATGAAGGTCCCGGCGGGGCAGGCTGGCAGGGGATACTTGCCAAGTCAAACGGCCCCCGGTCGTACAGTCTTTATACGACCTCGGGCGGCTTACTTCATTTCAGCACGGCCGGCGTCGGCACGACCAGCACGGAGTCTGTTCCGCTCAACGAGTGGGTCCATGTGGCAGCACAAGTCGTCGGCGGCGAACACCGCTACTTTCTTAACGGTGAACCCGCCGGCAGTGGCGGCAGCGGAATCTCGCTGCCGGGAACAGCCGACACAGCCACCGTTCGTATTGGTGCGACACACGAAGCCAGCCGGAATTTCCTCGGCATGATTGACGACGCTCGCGTCTACAACCACGCCCTCGACGAAACGGAACTTCAGATCGCCATGCAGGACGAGCCCGTTCCCCAGGCGATGGCCATGGATCCACCGGATGGCGGCATGATCGATCAAACCCGGCATACGCTCATATGGAGACCCGGTGATTTCGCCGTCTCCCACCAGGTTTACCTCGGCGAGAGTTTCGAGGACGTCAACGAGGGCCAGGTGGAGGCCGTTTCCACCACGGAAGCATCCCTTGACACGGCACAGATACCGGGCTACGCGGCGGGATTGACGCCGGGCCAGACCTACTACTGGCGTGTAGACGAGGCCAACGACGTTCACCCGGACAGCCCGTGGAAAGGCGATGTCTGGACCTTCTCGGTCCGGCCTCTGACGGCCTGGAGTCCTTCTCCTGCCGACGAACTCCAATATGTCAGGCTGGATCAAGACTTGACATGGGAAAGCGGCATGGACGCCCTGTTCCACACCGTCTACTTTGGCGAGAGCTTTGATGAGGTTAATGAGGCAATGGCCGGCGGTTTCATGATCGTCGATGCGGCCTATGACCCTGGAGCGATGGAGGTCGG
>CAYPZL010000043.1:0-33536 GCA_964415045.1 uncultured Pirellulales bacterium
AGAGCCTTTTCAATTCTCACCGGCATAGCCGGTGGATTACAGATTTATGTTTAGAAGGCGACCGCGCTGGCGGGGGTTAAAATTATTGAAAAAGGATGAAACTGTAACAAAACGGTAACACTCCGATGGCACATTGTGCTTGTGTGCAATGAATTGCTCTTGCTACTCTATTTCCGAAAGGAGTGCTGCCATGGAGAAGAAACATTTTTTGAGTCTGGCGTTGCTGCTGGTTGTGGTGTTGTGTTCGGCGGCGGCGCTGGGGAAGTCGGCGTCGGTGCTGTTGCGGGAAGGGCTCTACGCCGAGGAGGTGGAGGGCGATCTCGATGCGGCCATTGACATTTACCGGCAGATCATCGCCGACGGCACCGCCCAGCGGAAGCTGGTGGCCCAGGCGTTGTATCGCCAGGGGATGTGCTTTCTCAAGAAGAGGAACGAGCCGGAAGCGCGGGCGGCCTTGCAGAAGCTGGTGAGCGACTACAACGACCAGACCGACATCGTAGAGAAGGCCAAGCCTCTGCTGGAGGACCTGGGCAACGCCGACCCGGCGGCGCTGATGCCGCCGGAAACGATGATGTACCTCGAGATCGGCAGTCCCGGCCGGCAGATCGAGACCATTCTCAACATGCTCAAGGGGACGCCCTTCGAGAATCCGCTGGCGGTCCTGGGCAACCGGAGTACGGGATACGGGGGCGGTGCGACGAATCCGGCGGATATGGTCGGGGCTCTGCTCAATCCCAGCATGATGGCGGAGTTCAAGAAGATTCGCGGCATCGGCGTGGGCATCACGGGCCTGGCCCAGGACTCGCCTCCTGCCACGATCGTCCTGTTCCCGGGCAAGAGCGACGCGCTGCGCGGGATTCTGCTGGCCGCCTTAGGCATGCTGGGCCGGTCCACCGATCCGATTGAGGGCATGACCGCAGTGACGTTGCCCGACGGCGGGGGCGCCGCCTACGACGATACGGTCGTCATCGTCGCGACCCCTGCCGCCGGCGCCATGGATCGCCTGCGCTGGTCCGTGAGGCAATACAAGGGCCTGGCCAACGAGCCCACGCTGGCGACCAGCAACCGGTCTTTCCGAAAGATCAGCAAGCAGGCCCGCCAGCAGAACGCCCTGACGGTTTGGCTGAAGGTCAACGAGGCCTTCGACGGCCTCACGAAGATCATGCCGCCGGAGGCGATCCCGCAGGAAATTTGCATGGCCGACAGCATGATCGACTTCAAGAACGTGGACGATGTGATCGCTTCGCTTTCCCTGCGCGAGACGGGCGTGGCTCTGGAGGCCAATCTCAACTTCAAGGAGGGACATCAGCCCCTGGCCTACCACATGATGCGGACGCCGAACCTCAACAAGGACGCGCTGCAGGCCGTCCCGCCCGAGGCGATTGCGTTGATCAGCGTGGCTTTAGGCGATCCCGATACGCCGCAGGCCCAGGCGCTGAGCGAGCAGATCAAGAACGCCATGGGGCTCGATATCGGGCCGGAACTGTTCGAGAATATCGAGCAGATCACGCTGTTTGCCCTGCCGCCGGGCAAGCTGGCCGAGCCGCCCGAGGGTCAGTTGCCGGCCGCACTCAATTCGCTCGGACTGGCCGTGACCAGCTCGAATCCCGAGAAGACGCGGCAGCTTTTCACTACGCTGTTGCAGTCCGTCAATCTGCTGATGCCGGGTGCGGAGGCCTCCGAGCCGGTCGACGGCAAGTACGAGTTCACGCTGGCCAACTACCAGAAGGTCTTTTGCCGGGTCAACGAGGCGGCGAAAACGACCGTCGTCTCGCTCAATGCCGATTTGGCGGACACGTCCGTTGCCGGCCTTGCCGGCGGGCCTTCGGCGATGCGCCGCGGACGCTTCGGCGACGCCCTAAGCACGCTCTCGCCGACAACCAGCAAACTGGTGGCGGTCAACGTGGCCGGTGCGTTGCGGTTCGCCCGGGAGAATATGGACCTGCCTTCCGAAGAGGCGGCCGAGAAGGTGGGCGAGGCGCTGCGGCAGTTAGCCGAGGCCAGCGAGAAGACGACGGTTCGGCTGCAGACGAATGAGAAAGCCAACAGTTTGGGCATTCGCCTGAGCGTCAGCGACCTGCCGCCGGTGGGCGAAGTCTTCGGCCCCATCATGCAGATCGTGCAGACCATGCAAACCGTGGAGGCCCAACAGGCGGCCCGCGTGCAGACCATGCAAACCGTGGAGGCCCAACAGATAGCGACCCGAATCCCGGCCGGCATCGCGGCCGCCGAGACGGCGCCGATGATCGACGGCAAGGCCGACGCGAGTTGGGCCGACGCACCGCAGTATGATCTCAACAACAGCTTCTACGGCGCCCCGTCGTCGGACGCCGACCTTTCGGCCTCTTTCAAAGCCCTCTACGACGAGGACAATCTCTACATCCTGGTGGATGTCACCGATGACGACCTCCACAATGATTCGGATGAATTCTGGCTGGACGACTCGGTCGAGGTCTTCATCGATGCCGACAACAGCAGAAGCGACAGCTACGACGACAACGACTACCACTACCATTTCGGATGGGACGCCGTCTCCCCGGCCCTCGGCGAAGCACACCATGGGAATATGCGCGGCGTCGAAGCGGCTTTTGCCCGCACGGATACCGGGTACCGCGCCGAGATCAAACTGCCCTGGTCCACGCTCGGCACGAAGCCGGCCGCCGGCATATCCATCGGATTCGATGTGCAGGTCAACGACGACGACAACGGCGGCGAGCGTGACTCCAAAATCGCCTGGCGCGCAACGCAAGACGACGCGTATCTGAATCCGCGTGCCTTCGGCGCCGCCCAACCGCTCGGGCTGGTCGGCTGGTGGAAGCTCGATGAATCCGCAGGGACCACGGCCACCGACGCCTCGGGCAACGGGCACAACGCCCTGACCCGCGGCGATCCGATTTGGCAGCCGACGGGCGGGAAAGTCGGCGGCGCGGTCGCCCTGGACGGCGACGGCGACTACCTCGAAGTCCCCGACGAGTCCGCCTTCGACTTCACCTGCGGCGTCACGGTCGCGGCCTGGGTCAAGGCCGACACCCTGGACAAGCCCTATCAGGCCATCGTCACCAAGGGCGAGTGGGCCTGGCGCATCCAAAGAAACGAGGAAACCAGCACGCTCGAGTTCGCCTGCTCCGGCGTGCGCATCCCCAGCGAGCACCCGTACGGCCCGCTCTACGGCACCCGCGAGATTACGCTCGGCCAGTGGCACCACGTCGCCGGCGTATACGACGGGAAGCACATGAGCCTGTACATCGACGGCACGCTCGATACCTCCCAGGAAGCGTCGGGGCCGATCAGCGTCGACGACGATCCCGTTTTGATAGGAGAGAACGCCGACGAGCGGGAGCGTTTCTGGACCGGCCAGATCGATGACGTGCGCGTGTACAACTACGGCCTGTCCGACGAAGACGTGGCCGCACTGGCGCGAGGCAAGACAACGCCATAATGAGAAGCGTGCGAAAGCTGAATCCCGGTTACGGTCAGTTCCGGTGGGTGGTATTGCTGCTGGCGGTGGCAGTGATACTGCCCACCCTTTGTCTGCTCTGGTTTATGAACGAGGCCGTGAGCAGCGCGCGCCTGGCCGTCCGGCAGAAGCTCATCACCATCTACGAGGACCAGCTTCCCACCGTGGCGCGCCAGGTCGAGGAGGGCTTCGCCGCCGACTGTCGGAACATCAAAGAGAAGGCGCGGGGACCGGACCCGTACCGCCAGTTTCGCCTGGCGGTGACGGAACACCACTGCGAGGGGCTGATCCTCTATGGCGGCGACGGCGACCACACCTTCCCCGCCCTGTCCGTCAGCGACAGCGCGATCACCCGGGCGGCCGAGAGATTCGCCGACGCCTGGGAGCTCGAGTTCGCCGAGGAACGATACGAAGAGGCCGCCCAGCGCTACGAGCAGTACGCGCGGATCAGCGACGGACGCGCCCGGCTCATCGCTCGTCTGGCCAAGAGTCGATGTCTGCGCAAGCTCGGCCGGTCCGACGACGCCATCGCCGAATGCAGAGAGGTGGCGCTGAGCCCGCTGGCCGACGCGGGGGACAGCTCCGTTTTGGTCTTCATCGCCAACGCCCGGTTGTTGCTGCTGAACTGGACGCAGGGACAACCCGAGCACGCCGAGCTGCTGGCGGAAACGTACCGCGCGCTTTTGTCCATGCTGTATCGGTCCAACCAGGCCGGCGCCGCCCTGCCGGCCGACCAGAACCTTTTCATCGCCCAGAAAGCCCTGGAAATCGCTGAGGCGAATCCTGAGCTGGACGTCTACACGCGCGCGTATTTCAAGGATTCCCTGGCGAAGCTGATTGCGGCCGAAGAACGGTCCCTCGCCTTCGTCGAGCAGTTCCCGGTCGCCGAGACCCTGGACGATTGGCCCGCCGGCACGCTCCAGCGACTTCCGTCTCCGGAAGACGCGGCGTACTATGGGATCGCGCACAAAGACGACGCAGGAAGTTGCGTGACGCTCCTGTCGCACGAAGGGGCCGGCTCGCTGTTGCGAGAGTACCTCCAGAGTTTCGCGGACATTTACGTCGAATTTCGCATCCTCGACGAGGCGGGCGAGACCATCGTGGGCCGTGCCGAGCCGGCCAACGAAGCCTTCGCCACGGCGCCGCTGGGGCAATCTCTTCCCGGCTGGACGATCACGGTTCACTTCCGGAGCGGCAACGTTTTCGAGCAAGCCGCCAGCGAACAGATCGCGATTTACACCTGGACCGGCATCCTGGTCATCATGCTGATCCTGCTTTCCGGCGCCGTGGCCGCCAAGTCGATCGGCAAGCAGGTCCGGCTCAACAAGCTCAAGAACGATTTCATCGCGACCGTCACGCACGAGCTGAAGACGCCGCTGGCCTCGATGCGCGTTCTCGTGGAGACGCTTCTGGAGGGCAACTACCGCGACCAGCAGCAGGTCACCGAGTACCTTCAGCTCGTCTCGCGCGAGAACGAGCGGCTCAGCCGGCTGATCGACAACTTCCTGACGTTCTCGCGGATGGAGCGCAACAAGCAGGCGTTTCGGATGCGGCCGACCGCAGCGACGGCGATCGCGCGGGCCGCCGCCGAGGCCGCCAAGACCAAGCTCGGCCGGGGCAACTGCGTTTTCGAGACGGACATCCCCGAGGAGGCGCCCGAGGTGTACGCCGACCCGGACGCCATGGTCACCGTCCTGATGAATCTGCTGGACAACGCCTACAAATACTCCGAGCAGGAAAAGCGAATCACGTTGAGCGTCCGAACGGAAGGCAATCTGGTCTGCTTCAGGGTCAGCGACAACGGGGTGGGCATCCCGCGTCGAGCCGCGAAGAAGATCTTCCGCCGGTTCTACCAGGTGGACCGCAGCCTGTCGCGGCGCGCTGAAGGCTGCGGACTCGGCCTGAGCATCGCCCGGTTCATCGTCGACGCCCACGCCGGGTCGATCGGCGTCGAAAGCAAACCCGGACAAGGCAGCACCTTTACCGTCAGGCTGCGTGCCCGGTAAACTATCCTACCGGGTGCCGATAGAAGAAAGTGAGGGACGCCCTATGAAAGGCACGATCCTGCACAAGGCCAACAACCTCGTCGAGCGGGAGGCTGAGATTCTGCGATCGCTCAAGAAGCTGAAAGCCGCACCGAACGCGGCCGGCAGGTCAAGGTCGAGCGACCGGAGGTAAGAAGCCCATGAGCACGGTTTTGATTGTTGAAGACGATCCTGCGATGCTGCGGGGCCTGAAGGACAACTTCGAGTTTCACGGCTACCGCGTCCTGACGGCCGAAGACGGCGAGGAGGGCCTCAACGCCGCTCTCAATGCCAGACCCGATCTGCTGGTGCTGGACATCATGCTGCCCAGGATCAACGGCTACGAAGTCTGCCGGTTGATCCGCAAGGAAAAGCTCGACGTGCCCATCATCATGCTCACGGCCAAGGGCGAGGAATCCGACATCGTCCTGGGCCTGAACCTCGGCGCCGACGACTACGTAACCAAGCCGTTCAGTATCAAAGAGCTGCTGGCGCGGGCCGAGGCGCTGCTGAGGCGGACCCGAACCGCCGAGACCGACGTCTACGAATTCGGCGACTGCGCGCTCGATATCCCGGCCCGCAAGTTCACCCGCGCAAAGGAGGAGGTGAAGCTCTCGCCCAAGGAGTTCAGGCTGCTGGAGATGTTCGTCAAGCGGCCCGGGCGGGCCCTGACCCGCGACGAGATTCTCAACTGCGTCTGGGGCTACGACTCCTTCGTCGGGGCCCGCACGATCGACCGCTTCGTAACCACGCTGAGAAACAAGATCGAGCCCGATCCCCACCACCCCGTCTATATCCACACCCTCCGCGAAATCGGCTACAAATTCGAGACCCCCTGACGCCGCCGGCGCCCTCGACCACGCGAACTGAATCAGCAGGCCCGGATGGCCGAAGATACGTACGGACGCAAGCTCTGAAATACGAGCGAAATGCGTTGACCTGCCGGCCGCGGGCCGGTAAGATAAACGGATACTGTGTTAGGCGAGGAATACATTGCAGGAGTCTGCAAAAATGAGACGCACACTAATCCTGACAACCGTACTCATTGGCATCATTGCAAGCGTTTCGGTGGCAGGCCCGCGAGACGATCTCTGGGCCCAGGTCGATGACGCGATCAAACGAGGATTGCCCCAAACCGCCATCTCGATCCTGGACCAGATCATCCCGGGGGCGCTGCAGGACCAGGCCCATGCCGAGGCCACCCGGGCCATTTGCCTCAAAATCAGCCTGGAGGGGCAGATCCAGGGCGGCAAGTCCGAGGAGATGATCGTCCGCCTCGAGGCCGAGATGGTCGAGACCCCGGAGGCGATGAAACCGGTGATGGAGGCGATCCTGGCCCACTGGTACTGGCGGTACTTCCAGCAGAATCGCTGGCGCTTCCTGGACAGGACCGCCACCGCCGAGCCGCCCGGAGAGGACATCACGACCTGGGACCTGCCCCGCATCCTGGCCGAGATCGATGAGCATTTCACGCTGGCCCTGGCGGCCGATGAGGAGCTCAAGGCGATTCCCATTGCCGAGTGGGACGACCTGCTGGAGAAGGGGAGCGTGCCCGACAGCTACCGGCCCACGCTCTACGACTTCCTGGCCTTCGAGGCCCTGTCGTTCTATGGCTCGGGCGAGCAGGCCGGCGCGCTTCCGCAGGATACCTTCGAGATCATGGCGGACACTCCGATCTTCGCCCCGGTCGGCGAGTTCCTCCAATGGGACCCGCAGACGGCGGACACCGGTTCGGCCAAGCTCAAGGCCATCCGGCTGTATCAGGCCCTGCTGGCCTTCCACCAGAACGACTCCGACGAGAGCGCGTTTATCGACGCCGATCTGCACCGCCTCACGTTCGGCTACAACCAGGCCCTGGGCCCGGAGAAGGCCGACCTGTACGTCGCGGCCCTGGAGCGATTCGTCAATCAATGGGCCGACCACCAGATCGCCGCCCGGGCCATCCACGAGTGGGCCCGAGTCGTATACAGCCAGGGGGACTACGTGCAGGCACACGCCCTGGCCGGCCAGGGATGGGAAACGTATCCGGGCAGCATCGGCGCGGCGCTGTGCTACAACCTGATTCAGAAGATCGAGGGCCGTTCGGCCTGGATCCGTACCGAGCGGGTGTGGAACAAACCCATGCCGGAGATCGTGGTAACCTACCGCAACGTGACCCGCGTTTTCTTCCGGGCCGTGCCGCTTCCCGTCGAGGAAGCGATTCAGCCTCACTGGCAATACGTCAACTCCTCGGAGCTGGATACCTTGCTGGCTATCGAACCGGCGCGGCAGTGGAGCGCCGAACTGCCCGCCACCGAGGACTACAGGTCGCGCAACGAAGTGCTGTCTGCGCCGGAGGGTCTGGAGAGCGGATTCTACTTCATCATCGCCAGCCACGACCGTTCTTTTGCGAGAGACGAGAACAAAGTCAGCGTGGCGCCCATCTGGGTCAGCAACCTGGCCCTGGTCGTGCGCCAGCTTAGCCAGGAAGGCGAGGTCGAGGGTTTCGTGCTCAATGCCAGGTCGGGCGCGCCGTTGGCCAACGCGAAAGTTACGCGCTGGCTCTACGAGTATTCGCCTAGGCGCTACGACCTTACCGACGAAACGCGGACGGACGAGAACGGCCTGTTTCGTTTCTCCTGCGTGAATGAGGAACGGGATAGTTTCGTGATCGTTGCCGAACGCGAAGGCCAGACTCTGGCCAGCAAGAACACCTACTCCACGTATCCGGCGCGTGACGATCCCTCGCCGAGCCGGAGGACCGTCTTCTTCACGGACCGCTCGCTGTATCGTCCGGGCCAGACGATCCGCTACAAGGGCATCTGTATCCACACCGACACACTGGCCGACGATTACCGCACGATGGGCCGGGTGAGACTGACCGTCGTGTTCCGCGACGTCAACGGCCAGGAGATCGAACGTCGCCAGCACCAGTGCAACGACTACGGCGCCTTCAACGGCAGCTTCACGGCCCCCCGGGACCGCCTGATGGGCCGGATGTCCCTGAGCGTGGACGGTGAGCCCTCCGGCTATACGAGCTTCAACGTCGAGGAGTACAAGCGGCCCAAGTTCCTGGTCGAGCTCGATCCGCCCGACGAGGCGCCCCGGCTCAATACGGAGGTGATCGTGCCGGGCAAGGCCACCGCCTATACCGGAGCCGCCATCGGCGGCGCCCAGGTCGAATGGCGCGTCGTACGGCAGGTGCGATTCCCGATCTGGTGCTGGTGGGCCCGCTGGAGCTACCCGACGTCAGAGGCGCAGGCCATCGCCCATGGCTCGGCCGTTACGGAAGCCGACGGCACGTTTTCCATCCCGTTCACGGCCAAGCCCGACCCGGCGATCGCCGAGGAGGACGAGCCGGTATTTGAATTCGTGGTCCACGCCGACGTGACCGATACCACGGGCGAAACCCGTTCGGACGAGCGCTACGTCCGGGCCGGCTACACCGCTTTGCAAGCCACGATCCAGGCAGCCGCCTGGCAGACTCCTGACAGCCCTGTAGAGTTGACCGTTCAGACTTCGTCCCTGGACGGTGAGCCAGAACCGGCGAGCGGCGCCGTCCGCGTCTACGCCCTCAGACAACCCGAGCGAGTCGTTCGTCCCAGAATTCTGTCGGACACGTACTACGACGAGCCGGACGCGGCCGATCCGGAGACCTGGGAACTCGGGGAATTGATCGGCGAACATCCGTTCCAGACCGATGCCCTGGGCCAGACCGTGTTGCCGGTCGCCCTGGAGGCCGGTATCTACCGGGCGATGCTCGAGACCCAGGACCGTTTCGGCAAGCCGGTCACCGCGCGACGCACCATCAAGGTCGTGGACCCCGCAGCCGAACACTTCAACGTGCGCTTGGCCAATCATTTCGCGGCACCGAAGTGGTCCCTCGAACCGGGCGAGTCGTTCCTGGCCCTGTGGGGGACGGGGTACGAAGAGGGTCGGGCCTTTGTGGAGCTGGAGTGCCGCGGGCAAGTGCTGCGCGCCTGGTGGACGGACCGCGGCCGAACCCAGGAGACGATTGAGGAGACCGTCACCGAGGACATGCGCGGCGGATTCACGCTTCGCGTCACGTACGTGCGCCAGAACCGCGCCTACGTGAACGAGCGAATCGTGGACGTGCCCTGGACGAACAAGGAGCTGACCATCCGGTGGGAGCACTTCCGGTCTCTGCTGGAGCCGGGGCAGGAGGAGGTCTGGACGGCGGTGATCACCGGGCCGGACGCCTGGGAGGCCGTCGCCGAGATGGTCGCCGGCATGTATGACGCCTCACTGGACCAGTATCTCCCCCACGACTGGATGCACGGCTTCACCGGTTTTCGTCGCGAGTCCGCGCGCCTGTACAGCCGATTCGAGAACATGACAGTGTCCTTTCAGAGCGTCCTATCAGACTGGAGCGTGGAGTATCTCCCCGCAGCGCTGTCCTATCGCTATTTCCCCACCGAGATCATGCCTCCGCTGTACGACTACTTCGGCGGTGGCGACAGTTACTTCAGCGGTGGCGGGGCTGCCCCGCCAGCCCGGCGCGACGGCGCCGGCGAGCCGACGCCGGGCGGCGAGGAGGGAGCCAAGGGAGGGGACGTCACTGAGGTCCCCGTGGAGTCGGGTCCGGACCTCGACCAGGTCTCGGCCCGCGAGAACCTCAACGAGACCGCGTTCTTCTTCCCGCACCTGTTGTCCGACGGAGCCGGCACGGTCCGGATGGAATTCACGATGCCCGAGGCGTTGACGCAATGGAAGTTCCTGGGCTTCGCCCACGACAGCGGGATGCGAAGCGGGTACCTGACGGATACGGTCGTTACGGCCAAGGACCTCATGGTCCAGCCCAACCCGCCCCGCTTCGTGCGCGAGGGCGACGCGATCGAGTTCACCGTCAAGGTCAGCAACCAGTCCGCCGCCCGCCAGACGGGCAAGGTCCGCCTGACGCTGGCCGATGCGCGGACGCTGGACGGTCGCGATGACGCTCTGGGCAACGACGCTCCCGAGCAAACCTTCGACGTGCCCAGCAAGGAATCGCGGACGTACTCGTGGCGTCTGACCATCCCCGATGGGTGCGATTTCCTGACGTACACGGCTGTCGGCGCCACCGACCGGCTCAGCGACGGCGAGCAAGGCTACCTGCCCGTGCTGAGCCGCCGGATCTTCGTTACCGAGTCGCTGCCCTTGCCCATACGCGGGGCGCAGACGAAAGAGTTCGAGTTCACCAAACTGCTCGAGTCGGGCCAGTCATCGACCCTGGTGCACCAGAGCCTCACCGTGCAGATGGTCTCCCAGCCCGCCTGGTACGCGGTGATGGCGCTGCCCTACCTGATGGAGTATCCGTACGAGTGCAGCGAGCAGATTTTCAACCGGTTCTACGCCAACACGCTGGCGGCCTATATCGCCAACTCCGATCCGAAGATCCGCTACATCTTCGAGCAATGGAAGGGCACGCCCGCCCTGGACAGTCCTTTGGAGAAGAACGAAGACCTCAAGGCCGTGGCTCTCGAGGAGACGCCCTGGGTCCGCCAGGCCATCAGCGAATCGCAGGCCCGCCGCAACGTCGGCATCCTGTTCGATGAAAACCGCCTCAACGATGAGATGTCACGGGCACTGTTCAAGCTCACGCAGATGCAGTTGAGCGACGGCCGGTGGCCCTGGTTCCCGGGCTTCCGAGGCAGCAACTACATCACGCTGTATATCACCACGGGCTTCGGGCGTTTGCGTCACCTCGGCGTTCGAGACCTCGACGTCACTTGCGCCGTCAAGGCCCTGGGGGCCCTGGACGAGTGGATGGACGACCGCTACCGCCGGATCCTCCAGCACAGCGATCCAGAGGAGAATCACCTCAGCCCCTCGGTCGCATTCTACCTCTACGGGCGCAGCTTCTTCCTGGATGACAAACCCATCGCCGCCGAACACCGGGAGGCGATCGATTACTGGCTGGGCCAGGCCCGCCAGTACTGGCTCTCGCTCTGGCGCCAGTCCCAGGCGCACCTGGCTATCGCCCTCAAGCGCTTCGGCTACCCTGACAGCGCCGATGCGATCATGGCCTCCATCCGCGAATTCAGCGTGACCGACGAGGAGCTCGGCATGTTCTGGCGCGACACCGAGCGCAGTTGGTGGTGGTATCGCGCGCCGATCGAGACGCAGGCCATGATGATCGAGGCGTTCGACGAGGTGTGCAGCGACGCCCAGGCGGTCGAGGACTGCCAGGTCTGGCTGCTCAAGCAGAAACAGACCCAGGACTGGAAGACAACCAAGGCCACGGCCGACGCCGTTTACGGGTTGCTCCTGCGCGGCATGAACCTGCTGGCCTCCGACGCGCTGGTCGAGGTGGCGTTGGGAGGCGTTTGGATCGAGCCCGACCAGGTCGAGGCGGGCACCGGGTTCTACGAAGAGCGCTTCGTCCGCGGCGAGATCGACCCGGCCATGGGCCAGATCACGGTCCGCAAGGTCGACGAGGGCGTCAGTTGGGGCAGCGTGCACTGGCAGTACCTGGAAGACATGAGCAAGGTCACGCCCTACGAAGGCACGCCGCTGCAACTGCGAAAGGACCTGTATATCAAGGAGACGACCGACCAGGGCCAGGTCCTGTACCCGGTGGACGGCCCGTTGGCCGTCGGCGACGAGCTGGTCGTGCGCATCGAGCTGCGGGTGGACCGCGACATGGAATACGTGCACATGAAGGACCAGCGCGGCAGCGGCACCGAGCCGGTCAACGTCCTGAGCCGCTACCGCTACCAGGACGGGCTCGGCTACTACGAGAGCACGCGCGACACCGCCACGCATTTCTTCATGGACTACCTGCCCAAGGGCACGTACGTCTTCGAGTACAGCACGCGCGTCCAGCACAAAGGCCAATACCAGACGGGCATCGCCAGCATCCAGTGCATGTACGCACCCGAATTCAACAGCCATTCGGAGAGCTTCGACCTCGACGTCCGGTAGGCTGCGCAGGCTTGTCTGTGCAATCTTCCCGGCATCATTGTTTTGGACCCTGGTCAGGTACGGGTGCCTGGGTCAAATCCGAAGGACTCCTTCACTGGTCCTGCTGTTGGAACTGCCTTGCGTGCGACTATAGCATGCCGGCCCGGTTCCGGTCATCACCGAATCCGGGAGAGCCGCCCTCCGTTTCCAGGCTCACACGGTCCCCATTTTGCCAAATCAGGGCCTCCGATACAACGCACCCTCCGCCACAGCCCCCTTGCACGAGGGAGCGCTTCATGGTACCACACGCCCTATGAAGCCCGGGATCGCGCACAACCTGACAGGCAAACCGCTACGCACATGGAACTGGCTGCGGCAGAACGTGGATTTGCTCATGCTGATCGCGTTGGCGTTGATCGCGGTCGGAACCTGGCTGCTGGTCGAACTGGCGGACGAGGTGCTCGAGGGTGACACGCAGGCGTACGATGAATGGGTGCTGCGCCGGCTCCGCTCCCCGGACGATCCCGCCGACCCGATCGGCCCCGCCTGGTTCGACGCCCTCTGGCGTGACGTGACCGCTTTGGGCAGCGCCTCGGTGCTGGTGCTGGTCACCCTGGCCGGAGCCGGCTACCTGCTCATGGGCAGACGCTATCGCATGCTGGCTCTTTTGCTCGTGGTCACGCTCGGCGGCCTGACTATTTCCGTCTCCATGAAAGCCCTGTTCGCCCGGCCGCGCCCCGAGTTCATTTCGAGCATGGAGCACGTCGTCTCGCCCAGCTTCCCCAGCGGGCACTCCATGCTCTCGGCGGTGGTGTATCTGACCCTCGGCGCCCTCCTGGCGCGCACGAGCAACCGGTGGCGCTACAAGATCTACTTTCTCACGATGGCGCTGCTCCTGACGTTGCTGGTGGGAATCAGCCGGGTCTACTTAGGCGTCCATTATCCCACCGACGTGCTGGCCGGCTGGAGCGCAGGGTTGATCTGGGCCCTGACCTGCTGGCTCATCGCCTACTTCCTCCAGAGACGAGGCAACATCGAACCGCCCCAGGCCGTCGGTTAATCCGCGCCCGCCTCTCGTTCTTGCATGAAGCCGTGGACGCCGGTCCGTTCCCTCACATACCCTCGCGCGCGGTCTTGAAGCCAAAGGCGTACAGGTCGGCGTCGCGGAGGGCCAGACGCAGGCGGACCGGCTTTCCGGCCAGGCGTCCGACGTCGGCACCGCCCTGCCACTTTACGAGACGCTCGATGCTGTCGCCGTAGATCTCCGCACAATCGGAGAACGCGAAGCCGTCGAGGGCTTGGCCTTCGGCATTTTCGATCTGCACGCGCAGGCCGCCGGCGGCCGATGTCGCGACGTTGACGAGCAACCGTTCGCCCTCGAACACCAGCGGCTTCGTGAGAACCTCGCCGCCGCTGAGCGAGGCGTGCAGCGAGACGAAGCCGTCGATCCGGCACGTATACCGGCGAATCTTCACGCCCCGGCCCTGGTAGTAATATCGCTCGTTGGTGTACAGCGACAGCTCCGTCCCGGCGCCGGGCAACGCCGACGCGGTCTCCACGAGGCCCCACCAGATGTAGTTGCTGCGGTTGTGCCATTTCTCGGGGATCGGCCCGGGCCGCAGGAACGCCTCGGCCCAACGATGAAACGACCGCCCGTCCCGGCTGGTCATGAAGAGGCCCTCGGTCAGCGAGCCGCGGTCGGGGATGTAGCGCGTGGGGAAGCCGACCAGCAGATGCGGCGCGCGATAGTACGGCATGATTTGGTTCGTGTACAAATGCTCCTTCGGCGCGCCGGGGAACGTCAGCCACTCGGGTTCGCTCCAGCGCAGGAAGTCCTTCGACGTCGAGACCTTGATGTCGCGCCGGCCCTCGCGAAAATCCCGGAAGTAGCACCGATACTCCCGTCGCACGGAGTCCCAGAAGGCGAGATTCTGCGAATCGAACGCGCCGTCGGTGATGATCGGCTCGTCGGCGAGCGGCCGCCAGCGCAGACCGTCGGCCGACGCAAACGCGTAGAGCGTCCTGCCGCCGTTGCCCGGTCCCCTGCCAACGGCCTTGTAGCGCGCCTCCGGCGGACATTTCGGATTCGCATCCTTGAACGGCGTGAAATTGTGCGAGCCGATGCCCTGCCAGATGACGTTGTTCTTCTTGGAGCCGCCGAACTCGACCAATCCTAATTCGGGGCGCTTCCAGCGAATCCCGTCGGCACTCTCGGCGTAACAGACGAGCTCCGGATGCAGGGCCTTCTTCCTGTCCATGTCGAAGTCCGAGCCCCGGTAGTACATGCGATAGAGCGGCCCGTCGCGAAAGATAGTATGGTAGCCGCAGGTGTTGCCCTCCCACGGCTTGTCTAAAACCATCACCACCTCGCGCGGCGCCGGAGCGTGCAGCCGCAGTTCCACGCCCCCCTCCAACCGCTCGATCAGATAGTCATCGACGAACAGCTCCCACCGCCCGCCGAGCTCGACCGGCTCCTGCGGAACGGCACGAACCGCCGGAAAGAGAATCCCCGCGACGAAAAGAATCAGAAAATGGCTCAAATGCTTATCCACGATTCTACCTCCAACGTGCAACTCCAGAACGTCGGCAGCCCGGACGCGACACCGCCCGGTGATTGTCTCGCATGGCAACGGACACGACAAGAAAATTCGAGCGTCAAGCGCATGTCTGTACCGCCAAGTCGCAACAACTGGACATTTTTCCAGATAATTTCACCGAACGTCGATAAGCCGTTGCGAAAAATACAGTTATGCCTCTCGCAAAGACGCAGAGATCGCCAAGTTTTAAGCGCGTTTCTCTTAGCGCTCTTGGCGTTCTTGGCGAGAGTCCTTTCGGTTCCGGCCGAACTTGACAAAATTGGCGTCGATCGGATATACTTGATGTTTGCAAGGTGAGGCGCCGATAGACTGCGGGCGGTGTCCTCGTACGGGTGTTTGAGTGCCGGATGAAGCACTCCTTTCGCGACCTGAAAAGCGGAGAGACAAGACATGAAAACGGCGAGGAACTTCCAGACCCGACGGACAATCCCCTTCCTGATAGCCCTCTTCCTTTTGGGTCTCCCTACCCACGCCCAATACGGCGGCGGAACCGGCGAGCCCAACGATCCGTATCTGATTTACACGGTCGACGATCTCACCGCCATCGGCGCCGAGCCCAACGACTGGGACAAGCACTTCAAGCTCATGGCCGATATCGACCTCGACCCCAACCTGCCCGGCGGGCGCGTGTTTACCCAGGCCGTGATTCATACCCGCGCGATGATCCTATCGGATTTCGGCGGAACGATTATCCTATCGGGTTTCGAAGGCGACTTCGACGGAAACGACTGCACGATCAGCAATTTGACCATTCGCGCTGAGGACCAGGAGCGTGTCGGTCTCTTCAGCGGTATCGGTACCGAGGGGCGAGTTCACCATCTGGTTCTGGACGACATAGACATCGTGGCATGGCGCTATGCGGGCGGACTGGCAGCGGTCAATTCGGGCCAGATCAGCAACTGTCGCGTCAAGGGCAGGCTAAGTGGTTACGATTTTCTCGGCGGCCTGGTGGGAGTCAACCGCGGCACGATCGTCGACAGCGGCGCGGCCGTGAACGTGCGCTGCGACGGAAGGTATCCCGGCGACGTGGGCGGCCTCGTCGGATGGCACCAAGACGGCCGCATCGCCCGCTGCTGCGCAACCGGCGCCGTGAGCGCCGGGGACACCGGAGCATGGCTTGGGGGACTGGTGGGCCACACCGGGTACATTCACCTCTGTTGTCCGCCAAGTGTTACAGACAGCTACGCCACCGGCCCCGTTACGGCGGGCGCCGAAAGCTGTAGCTTGGGCGGCCTGGTCGGCTATGACAGGTACGGCAGCTTTGCGCGCTGCTACGCCAGCGGCAAAGTAACGGGCGGCGAGGGTTCCGCCGAACTCGGCGGGCTTGTGGGTTGGGGCTCCTCACAGAGCTACACAACGGCCTGCTTCTGGGACGCCGAAACCAGCAGACAAACAACGAGTGCCCACGGAGAGGCCAGGACCACCGCTGAGATGCAAACCATAGAGACGTTTCTCGACGCCGGGTGGGACTTTGTGGACGAAACGGAGAACGGCTCCAATGACGTCTGGACCATGCCGGAGGGAGACTATCCCCGGCTGGCGTGGGAATTGCTCGTCGCCGACGACGTTGCCATCGAGGTCGATAACGTTGTGCTCGTTGTCGATGACTTCGAGTGCTACACGAATGACCGGCCGGACGCGGTGTACGTGACCTGGATCGATGGCGTTGGCCTTGCCAACCCCGAGCCTGGCCATCCGGGCACCAAAACCGGCGCCGTGGTTGGACACGGTTGGTCTGGATCGACGGAAGGAGAAATCGTACACACCGGCGATCAGTCCATGCCCTTCTACTACGAAAACAGGTTTGAGCCCTATTATTCGGAGGCCGAGCGAACCTTCACGACGCCGCGCTATTGGAGTGGGGGCAGCGTGGAGACGCCGCAGGATTGGACGGTTGACGGTGCGGACGCTTTGACGTTGTACTTCTGCGGAGAGAGGAACAACGATGCGGACCGTCTGTACGTCACGATTATCGACAGCGCCGGCGGCAGCGCGACGGTTATCCATCCGGACGTCGATGCGGTGCGGGTCACCAGGTGGCAGAAGTGGCGCATCGCCCTGGACGACTTGCGCGCCGCAGGCGTGGACGTGACGGCAGTCCTCAAGATGATCATCGGCCTCGGCAACCGCGACAACCCCCAACCCGGCGGGTCCGGCCTGATCTACATCGACGACATCCAGGTAACCCGACGCGGGCCATAGACACTCCGTCGAATCTCAAAGACACATATGAGAGAGGATGGTGGGGCAAGCCCCACCCTACCGGCACTGGCGTAAAGCCAAGGGTCCGCCGACGGCATCGGCGGTCTTTGCCTGCTGTCGATCCCAAAGTATCCGAAAACCGGATGAGCCACAAAACCAGGCCCGGCGGCGTGCCGCCAGGCCTGGTTCCTATCCTCTGCGAGTTACGCGAATTGCGATTACCCTCTGCGGGGTCTGTCATCCTGAACGAAGCGCAGCGCAGTGAAAAATCCGGGCTGAGCACGGAAGAAGTTCCCCATTCTCAGGGCGGATTCTTCACCTGCGGCTCAGAGCCTGCCTTGAGAACGAACGAAAGGATGACACAGTCCTGTCGTGCGAGAATTCCTCCTGATCCGCGTTCGCGGCATGCGCATCGGCGCGTTTCGCGTCAGTCGATTTCCTTGATCTTCATGTTGCGGAAGTAGATCGGGGCGCCGGCGTGTTTGCCCTGGAGGCCGACGTGTCCGTGCGTGGGAAGCTCGGCGAAGGGCGTGCTCAGCCACGAAGGAATCTCGCTGCCGTCCGGATTCGTTTTCGCGCTGGTCCACAGGGCCATGTTCATCTCGGTGACCAGCTCGCCGTTGAGCATGACGTAGATCATCTGGTCCCGGCACGTCACGGTCATGCGGTTCCACTGGCCCGGCTGCTTGACCATGCTCTTGCTCGCGGGCAGATGGCCGAAGATGGCGCCGCACTGCCAGGTCTTGGGACTGTTGGCCCACTGCTCGGCGAAATCGTCGGCGATCTGGACCTCGACCGAATTCGGAATCCAGTTCTTCATATCGGTGCAGTAGACAATCACACCGCTGTTGGTCCCCTTGTCGGTCTTGAACTCCAGGTCGACGATGAAATTGTCATAGTCCTTCTTCGTCCAGATCACCTGGTCCTCGCTGGCGGTCAGGATGCCGTCCTCGAACGTCCAGACGCCCGCCGGATACAGCGCATCCGACAAATCCGGGGCAAACAAATCCTGCCACTGCGACACGTTCGGGTGCGCCTTGGGCGGAACCGAGACCGTCTGACTGCACGAGGACAGCAACAGAACGACGCTCAACATCGTCAAAGCCAACATCTTCTTCATTTTCAGCTCCTTCTCAAAACAGGTTGCTACTGACGCGTGTAATCCATGGAACACGCCAAACGGGTATTATATACGGCCGCCCTTGCCCTTGTCGCCGCCAAAATCGGAGTCTTTCGTTGTCCCGACGTTGCCAGCAACATGGCGGTTCGCCGATATTTTCCGGATACATCCCTGGAAACGTGGAAATACTTTTGCTCGTCCACGACTACAAATGTGGATGCACCAGAGAGGTGCCCTACCTGGAAAACCACGTGAAAGGGGTCCGTCGTGAAGCAACCACAAATTTGCTCGAGAAGTATGAAAACAACCGGGACAAATACCTCACGTTCGAATCCTTCTTCCCGGAATTCGTCGATTTCCTGAATGAGTATGCCGGCAAGACTGCACGGTAGGGCGCGCCCGGGAAGACTGAAACAAAACCATGACAACAGACATTTCGGGAGAGATACAATGAACAGAAGCACCAAGAACTATGAAATCGAAAAACCACACGCCACTTTGGAGAATATAGACCTCCGCAATAAGGGGATTCCATGGAGCATGAAAAAGAAGCCGGCTGCAATCAGTGTACTGGTTTTCAGCATCGCTTTGTCTTCCTCCGCTCTTGCTGTCGACAATCCAACTGCGGCGTATAGAACGAATGTCGGCAAGATCACAATCGAGGTGGACCCCCGGGTCGAGTTGATCGGGATCGTTTTTCGTCTGGCCGGCAATCCGGAATACAATGACGGTACGCTGCGGCCGTATGCCAAAGCGATCGAAAAGCACTTCGGCGATTTCGACAATCACCCGGTGGTCAAGATGGCCGTCCGGCTTCGCAACACGCGTTTGATGAGTTGCGACGGCCCGATGTCACTGGCGGTCCATATTGATCGCGACTACCGGTTGCGCAAGACCTCCGAAGATTGGCCTTCCACGCTCGACTACCGATGGGAGAAACAGGAGACGGCCGAGTTCCTGGAGAAACTCCGGCACTTCGCCGCCGAGACGAAGTTCGACGAGTTCTTCAAGGCTCAGGGGCCTATTTATGAACAGGGTATTCGCCCTTGTGCATGCGTCATGGCGCAAAAAGACGTCAAGGTGATCAACGAGGAACTGGCTCGCTGCGCACCGAAAGAGTGCCTGGAAAGCCCGGGTGTTATGGTCTTCAAAAGCCTCCTGAGGGACGACTTCGGGCAGTGGCTCAGTGATTTCTATGGGCTCGCGAATACGGGCGACCTCAGGCTGGTGTTGGGATTTGTCAACGGCTTTGCCAACTATGGGCCCCGATTCACAGACGGCCGCATCAATGAGAAATACGCCATCATCGGCATGCGCCCCTTCGACCCGGCGAACACGGTCATATTCCTGCCGCAGCAAATAGGGATCGTCGCCCACGAGTTCTGTCATTCCTTCACCAATCCGGTCGTGGACAAGTACATGGACCGGCTACGACCGACCGGTGAGAGGCTGTACAAAAAACACGGTCCGGCCTTGCGCAGGAGGGGCTGTCAAGAATGGCGATCCATGATGTATGAGACCGCGGTGCGGGCCTGTGTCGCGAGTTTCATTCGCAACTCCATTGTGGATCCGGGCTATATGGATCATTACCTGAAACGAGAGGCCAGCCATGGATTCGTCTGGATCAAAGATGCGGGTGATTTTCTCAAAACCTATGAGAGCCAGCGGGACAAATACCCCACGTTCGAGTCCTTCTTCCCGGAGTTTGTCACATTTTTCAATGAGTACGCAGAAAAGGTCGGCTGAGGCCCACGCGTTCGGCGTTGGCACGTCCCGTCTCGCGCAGCGGGCCGGATCGCCTTGTCCACCCGGCGGACAAGCTCTTGACGCGGACGGGCGCCTGCCTGTCATGGCGAGAGACTTCGGGAGGTTGTGCCATGAGAAACGTTGTGCTGCTTGCCCTGGACCAGGAGGCCGGGGACCATCACACCTTCATCGCCGAGAACAAGGACAACTGGAAGACCGTCCGCGTGTTCGACACCTATGTCGAGTGACACGTTGCGCGCGAGAGGTTCCGACGGTCCGCCTTACGGACTACCGGCGCCGAGAGCGTCCATCAGGCGCTCCTGCGCCATCACGGGGATGGTGATGGTGGCTCCGATCGACTCGCCGTTGGCCAGGCGCGCCTGGACGGAGGCGGCAATGTCGGCCGCGGCGTCAAGGGCGCCTTGCGTCGTCAGCCCCTCCGAGACCTGCTCCGGAACGCCGACGGCGGCGCCCTCGGACTGGCGATTCATCAGACGTTCCTGAATGGGTTCCGGAACCTGCGCCGCCGTACCGAGGGCCCCCTGGGCCGTCAAACCCTCTCGCAGCTCCACGGTGACGCCCAGGGCCGCCGCCACAGACTCGCGATTCATCAGACGCGCCCGGGCGTCCTCGCTAAGACCCGGGGCGACCGCGAGACCTCTTGGAGCCGGCGCGTTGGCCACCACTTGTTCGACAATGCCCACTCCGGCACCCGTTGCCTGGCCGACTGTCGCGCCGTAGCCTGCCAGCCAGGGACCTTGCGGATCGGGGCCGGACTGCCCCACGGCCGTGCTGCCGGCCGCAACGACCAGCATCACCGGGACCACCAGCAAAAACCTCTTTTTGGCCATTTCCCAACCTCCTTGTCCTTGCGAGCTGCAAATCTTCTTTCTTGGTTCCTTGCGATCCGTCCGCGTCGCCGCCGGCGCGGAACGCAACCGCAGAATCAACACACGGCTCTCAAGCCGAAGACACTCCTTAGACCTCCTCCAGAGGTATCCAAGTGGCGTGCAGGCTGGCCTCCCCGCTCGGCGTGCTACATGGCCTCGGCACAGCCGGCCCATGATGTCTATCCCCGCATGGTGAGGCATTATATCGCCAAACCCTCATTTGTCAAGTCTAAAATGTGAAGTAGAGTTTTGCAAAATGGAGATTAGGCTTGTATTCTTCAAGGAAATCGTTGGTTTGATTTCCTTGAAGACGGAGCTTAAATACCAATACCCAATGCACTTACGTGCTCGGGAGGAAAAATCGACAAGAAGATTTTTCCTCCCTAAAGTAAGCCTAATCTCCATTTTGCAAAAGTTCAGATGTGAATTTGGCGAAATACAACACAACAAGGCCTGGTACGACAGGCAAATTCACCGGCAACAGGGATCGAACGTCGGGTCATTTGCGCAGGACCTCGCCCGGATTCATGTCTCGACGGATCGACCGGTCGCCCACGCGAAGCTTAAGCGTGGCGTGACGGGTGGCCTCGATTCGATAGGAAACGACCCGGCCGTTGCGCCAGGCGATGTCCACCAGGAAGCCGCCCCGGGCCCGCAGGCCCGACACCGAGCCGTCCTTCCACGCCGCCGGCAAGGCCGGCAGCAGATGCACCGTCCCATCGTGGCTTTGCAGCAGCATCTCGGCGATGCCGGTCGCGCCGGCGAAGTTTCCGTCGATCTGAAAGACCCGTCCCGGCCAACACCCGTTCATCAGGTTCGGGAACGCGTTTCGGCCGATCAGCCGATTCAGATACCAGTGGGCTTGGTTTCCGTTGCGCAACCGGGCGAAGAAGCAGCTTTTCCAGGCGTTGCTCCACCCGACGTCGCCGCCGAAGCCGCGTCGCTCAAGGGTCTTGTCGGCCGCCTCGAAGAGCGCGGGATCGCTCGGTGTGATCAATGAAAACGGATGGAGGCCGATCAAGTGAGAAACGTGCCGGTGGGTCGGCTCGCGTTCCTTGTAGTCTTCGATCCACTCCTGAATCGTGCCGTCCTTGCCGACCCGAAATGCCGGCAGCTTCGCGACCGCCGCCTCGAGTTTCTCGCGAAACGCAGCGTCCCGATTCAGCACCCGCGATCCTTCGATTACGGCCTGGAGGACCACTCGCACGATGGTTGTGTGGTACGTGGACCCGCGCGTGATCCGCAAAGCGGCGCCGGTCTGGGGATGGATATACGAGTTCTCCGGAGACGTAGACGGAACAACCACGAGCATGCCGTCCTGGTCTTGCATAAGATAGTCCAGGAGGAACTCGCCGGCTCCTTTGAGTACCGGATACGCGCACCGGTCGAGGAAGTCCCGGTCGCCGGTGAACTCATAGTGCCGCCACAGGGTCATGGCCATCCACGCGCCGGCCAGCGGGTCCAGCACACCGTTTTGAAACTGCGATGCCCTGGTCGAGCCGCTGGGCGTTGTCCGGCCGAACAGATTCACCGCCGTGAACGCCACCCAGCCCCGAGCGTTGTAAAGGCGGCGCGCCGAGATCCTCCCCTTTTCCGTTACGCGTGCGAACCAGTCGGCCAGTGGCTCCATTGTCTCCGACAGATTGCACAGATCGGCGGGCCAGTAGTTCATTTGCAGGTTGATGTTGAGGTGGTAGTCGGCCTCCCACGGCGCCCACATATGGTGGTTCCAGATGCCCTGCAGGTTGGCCGGCAGCCGGCCGGGCCGACGCGAACTCGACATCAAAAGGTAGCGCCCGTACTGGAAGTAGAGCGTCATCAGGCCGTTGTCGGCGCCGCCCTTCTTGACGGCCTCCAATCGCTCGTCGGTGGGCAGAGCGTCGTTGGCCGGTTGGCCACCTAAGTCGAGGGAAACGCGGTTGAAGTACGAACCGTGTTCGGCCGCATGGTCGCGCTGCAATTGAGCCCAGGACTTCCGCGCCACTTCATCCAGAATGGCCTCGGCCTGCCGACCCGGATCAATCGTACGGTTGAAGTCCATTTTGTCCAAGCTAAAGTCCGTGGCCGCAGTGAACAGGATGATCGCTTCGTCGGCGTTTGCGATGGCCAGCACATCTCCGTCGGCCTGGACCGTGCCACCAGCCGTGCGGACCAGCAATCGTCCGGCAAAACGCATGTGCGGGCCTCCGGGCCCCGACCCACCCGGGTTGTCCTCGGGCCCCTCCGGGGCGGCCACGTCCACAATCTGCCCATCCATATGCAGTCGATGGCCATCGACGGCCGTAACCTTCATGTCCTTGGCGCGAGTCAGGCGGACCTTCGCATTCAGCTTCCCCGGTTTGTCGGCGCCGAGCCGCACGGCCAGGACGTCATCGACCGCCGAGATCAGCACCTCCCGCTCCCAGCGGATCCCGTCCGCCCGATAGCTCACCCGAGCCACGCCGGTTTCGAGGTCGAGTTCCCGCCGGTACTGCGTCACATCGCTGCCGTGTCCCATCGCGACGATCAGGTCGGCCAGCGGTTCATACGAGCGAAAGCTCGTGGGTGACTGGGTCATCTTCTCGACGCCCAACTGACGCGCCTCGTCGATCCTGCCCTCCAGGACGAGCCGCTGGAGCTCCTTGAGATGCCCGGCAAAGCCTTCGGGGTATACGTCCAGCGGCGCGCCGGCCCAGAGGCTTTCCTCGTTCAGCGCCAGCCGCTCTTTCGGCACGGTCCCGAAGACCATCGCCCCCAGGCGGCCGTTGCCCAACGGCAGCGCCTCCTCCCACTTGTTCGCCGGCTGCCTGTACCAGAGTCGTTGCGCCGGGCGATCTTCTTTCGCGCTCTCAGCGGCAACGTTCGCCGACAAGCCCGCCGACGCCAACAGAAACAACGCCGGGACAAAGAGTGAATGCATCGCTTTTCGTCGTCTGCTCATGATTGTCCTCGATTCGTGCAGCGGTGCCGTGGCGCGATCTTCAGTCGGACACGGCCTTGCGATAGGAGTATACCCAGTACTGGTATTCGTTGGTCAGGCCCGCGTCGGCCGGTTCGAGCGCCGCCAGGGAGCCGCGCGTCTTTAGGCGCAGCGTAATCGCCGATTTGCCGGCGGTCAGGGACGCGGGAATCTCGAACTCCGTGTCGCGGAAGCGTTTGTCGATCGCGTTCCAGTCGGGCCGGTAGCCTGCCGGCTGGTAGTCGCGCGATTCTTTCTTCTCCTGGAACAGGTGATACTGCGACCCCTGCTCGAACCATACGCCGGCGGGCTTGCCGTCGACGAAGACGTCCACGCTCTGGTGATAGACCAGGTGGTTGATCCGCTTGCGCAGGCGCACGCCGTCGTTGTCGGGGTCGATCTGCACGCGGACCGTCGATTCCCCGTCGGTCCAGCGGCCGGCATCGACGATCGGCTCGGTGTGGTTGCCCTCGTAGCAGGCGGTCTCGCATTGCAGACGCACCCTGTCCCCGGCCACCTTGTACCCGTGCTCCTTCTCGGAATCGACGTCGCCCACGTCCAGATGATCCGTCCGAACCAGCACCGGCTCCGGATTCCAGTAGTAGAACACCGCACTGCGAAAGGTCCCGTCGCAATCGTGGGTGAAGTTGTGGGCGTGGTCCTGGCCAAACGAGATTTCGTTCAGGAACGGCACGTAGTCGGCGATGTGGAAGCGGTAGCCGATCTTGTCGTTGAGCCCGCCGTGAAACGGGGTTTGCAGTTGAACGCGGATTCCGAAGGCGTGACAGAAGTAGTCCTCGCCGCCGGTGGTTTCGATGGCGGGGGTCTTGTTGCCGTCGATGTACGTGCGGAAGTTGCCCTCGATGCTGCCGGCCAGATTGGCCGAGGTGCCTACAATGTGCCCGCTGCCGCGTATGTGGAGGTGGGCGAAATCGCCCTGCCCCGCCTTCACGAGAATGCCGTCGTTGTACTGCATGCGGAACACGCCCGCGCCTTCGGCCGGGTAGGGATTCGAATTCGACCAGCCCAGATCGTACGAGACGGTGACATCGTGGGCCGAGCGATTCTCCAGCCGCACGCGCATCGACTGCCAGAACGGCATGGGAAAGTAGAAGTACAGCCATTGCCCGTCGTAACCGCACGGAAGGCCCCGGGCCCGGTCCATCGGCGATTTGACGTAGCCGCCGAAAAAGACGGACGCCGGAACGTAGACCGCCGGCTCGGCCGGCGCATCGACGCGGATCTCGACCCACAGGTTGTCCAGCACCTCGCTCGAAACGTCCGAGGTCTTCAGTCGCATCGACCGCACCACGCCGGCGCCGTTTCGAGCGAATATCTGCTCCTTTGCCGCCGGCGCGACGGTGATGCTCCGCCGACTGCGCCGGTTTCCCCGATCCCGCCCGGGGAAGCTCCCCGGCGAGGCGGCGACTTTTGCGTTCCAGGCCGCCAACTGCTCCGGCGTCAGCGTTTCGGAGAAGCGCGGCTCGCGATAGAAGTGGCACGTGAACTGGTACCAGTGAGGCGTGTCGGTGCAGGTCGCCCGGAAGCGGCCGGAAAAACCGAGGCACGGGAACCCCCAGCGAGCGACGTGGAACTTGCCCCACAACGGCTGCGGGTGCGCCGGCACGTCGTTGACGAAGTAGCTGTCCCAGGGCTCGCGGTAATCCGGCGTCGCACGCGACGAGAGGTACAGCAGGACGTCGCCGACCTCGCCCGTGCCGAAGATATTCCCGATGCCGGTAGACCACATTTGCACCAGCATTCCGGAGCCGTAGTCCAGGGCCAGCTCGTACTCGCCGCCGGCGACGCGCGTGTAGTTCATGAAGTCGCGGTACGTGCGCCCGGTCGGATTGTAGGAGCTGTAGGAGCGGGTCTTGACGCCCGTTCGGATCAGGGGCAGGTCCTCCCAGGTCACCGCCGGACTGCGTGTCCCCGCCGGACACGACGCCGCCGTACAAATCCACACCACACACACAGCCCAACGAACGCGTTTGCTCATGGCACGATCTCCTGTCACCTATGCATCGGTCGAACACCGAGGGCTCCGGCCGACGTCGCCGCGGGGCCGCTCGATCGTACAACACCTTACCATGATGCCTGGAAATCTCAACCCTTCCGCCGGACGGCGGCAAGGGCCGGGCGTATGGCACGCTCGCGCCGGGTGGAGCCGCCGCAATCGGCCTACCGCTTCTTCTCGAAGAAGCGCCGCGCGAACTGCTCGTAGGGCGTCTCGCTGAAATAGGTCGCGTGAATTCTGCGGGCCAGCACCGCGTCGTCGAGGTCGTCATATTGCGGGTACTTCGCGCGCACCTGCTTGAGGGTGGCCCTTTCCAGCCACAGCTTCCTGACGTCGCGCACAGACCGACCCCGCTCTTTGGGCTCCGGGGCCACATCGTCTCGGGCGAGGCTCGGATCGCGGTACCGCCGAATTCCCTGCCGTCGCAACTCGGCGGCCTTGCGATCCATTTCTTTGGCCGTCATCGAATCCGCGTCGAAAACGTAGCCGCGTCTCTTCCAGTACGCCGCGTTGCGCAGCGCCTGCGCCTTGGCGTACATCTGCTCACACGTCATCGTATTAGGATCGAAATCGAATCCCCTGGTCTTCCAGGCCCGCGCGCACCGCGCAGCCTTGTCCTTTGAACTGCCCGAACCGTTCGAAGAACTGGAACACCCCGCGACCAGGCAGGACAAGACCAGCAGCACAAACATTCCACGCATCGCAACGATTCTCCAATTACTTCAGGATGGGTAGTAAAGCCGAAACATCGCGACACATCATAGCCGGGAAGCGCAGTTGACACAAGGACAACACCACCCCGAAACGCAACGGGGCGGCGGGGGTCTCCTATTCCGCTGAAGCCTCCCCCTCCGGCACGGACAATTCCGCGTTCTCTTCAGCCGGCGGATTCTTCTTCGCCTGCTTGCGTTCCCGCTTCTCCTCCTTCTTCTTCTTCTTCGCCATCTCTCTTCTGCGTTTTTCGTAACTGTAGTGACTCTTTGCCAAAATGGCCTCCTTCTACAGAGATATCAGCTTCATCAAGACAGAACCAGCCGCTCTCGCGTGTGGCCGAAAGCCCCCTGCCCCACTGCTTGTACCATATTCCGTCCGCTGCGTCATGGGATTTCCCGCATTTCTTTCGCTCGCCGACTCGCAGAACCGCCCGCCCCGGCCGAACAGAATACAACCCCATGCAAGTAGGAATAGCAAAATTCACGCACCATTTCAGAACCCAATCCCGGTGACATGCAAAATTTTTTTATATCCATTCGCCAAAGTCACTTACGCGAATCTGCCGGGCGAGATTTTTCATTTTTTTCGCAAGATTCGTGCAGTTTTTCGCCAATAGTGGAGGAACGCGATTTTTCCTCCGGCGGGTTTTTGGGCCGGCCCCGGCTCCCCGAGTGAGGCCGGCCGCGGCGCGAGAGGACAGCCCGTCCGCCGTGGTTTCGATGCGGAGGCTCGCCCCATCAGCAACCTGTTGTTCGCCATCCAGATCTTCCTCGAAGAGCGGATCGCCCCGCTGCTGCTGCTCGCACGCCGGGTCATCTGGGGCTATCCGTTTCGCAGGATCCCGCTGACACAGGGCAAGTTCGCACGGGTGGACCCGGAAGACTACGAAGCCCTGGCCCGGCACAAGTGGTGCGCCTCGCAGCAGTCCAACACGTTCTACGCCGTCCGCGCCGACGGCAAGCGCCAGCTCCGCATGCACCGCGTGATTATGAACGCCCCGAAGGGCCTCGTCGTCGACCACATCGACCACCGCGGCTGGAACAACACGAAGCGCAACCTCCGCCTCTGCACCCGCGCGCAAAACGCCCGCAACCAGCGGCCGCGCCGGGGCGGCTCCTGCAAGTACATCGGCGTCGCCTACCACAAGGGCGACGACAAGTACCACGCCCGCGTCCAGGACCACGGCAAGCAACGTTTCGTCGGCGCCTTCAAGTCCCCCCGCGCCGCCGCCAAAGCCCGGGACGACGTCGCCATAGCCCTCCACGGCCCCTTCGCCCACCTGAACTTCCCCCGCCGCCACAAAAACCGAAGAACCCCACGCAAAGCCACAGAGTACACCGAGGTCACCGAGAAGTTCATGTAAATCAATGACCTCAGAATAGGACTTCTTGGCGATGGGTATACGATGGCAAGCCGCAGTGGGAATGGGTATACCGACACCATGTAGCGTAAGTGACTTTGTGACGTTTCAGGAAACAGGAACGTTGTCATGATGAACCGACGGGAGTTTGTTGTCTCGATGGCCGCGGCAGGTGTCGCCTTGAAGCGCAAACCGATATTTGCCGGCGCGGACCTTGATACGGCCCCCGAGATCGTGGTGACGTTGCGTGACGCCCATAAGGGCACGCCCACCATCGATATGAATCTCCTCAACAGTTACGGCCGGCAGCCCGAGTCGATCCGGGCGTTTTTTGCCGAGGCGCGGGCTGTTTTTGAGGCGGACCGGCAGATGCACTGGCAAAAGACGCCTCCACGCAGCTCTTCGGACGAACCCCCATCAAAGCCTTCGGCGAACTCGAATTCAACACCAACCTCGCCGACCCGCAAGTGACCTTCCGCCTGATCGACGAAAAAGGCCAAACCCTCGAACAAATCCGCCTCTCACGGAGCACCCTGACACCGAAATAGCGCTCGGCCCCTGCCAATGCATCAGGCGGCGTCCTCCAATCGCAAGACGCCCAGAATCAGATTCAGCCCGGCTGGTGCGCAGTAGCCCACACAGAGAATGCGAGACGCGGTGAGACGTGCATCCGCAACTGCAGGGCCTGAAAAAGGAGGTTTCTAACGGTTCTGAATTCTTCCGACGAAGTTGCTGAGGGCAGGCGAAACGGGTTGTATTGTGTCCAGGCGGCGACTAAAATACCAGAGAATGTGGTTTCCGTGATGAGATTGGGGCCAGCTTATGACAAAATCAGTCGATGCGATTACTCGTCTGTTTCGCGCCTGCGAGCCAAACCAGGCCCTGGAATCGGACGACGAGCGTTACGTGAACTGTGATGACGTTCGCGGCGAGAAACTGGTGGAGACCTACGTGCGAAGTCTTCGGCGGGCCGATCCGGCCAAGCCGGAGGTCAAGCTGTTCGCCGGCCATCGCGGCGTGGGCAAAACGTGCGAGTTGAACCGAATCAAGGCGTGTCTCGAACAGAAGCAATCCGGGAACAATCCCAGCCGCCCCTTCCACGTGATCTACATGGACGCGACCGAGAAGCTCGATTTGAATGATCTGGACCTGCCCGACCTGCTGACGTTTATCGCCGCCGAGGTCCTCGCCCAACTGCGCGAGGCCAATCTGCCGGGTTTCGATCCGATCTCCGGGTACATGAAACGCATCTGGGACGAGATCAAAGGCGCCTTGGGGGCCGAAGTGGCATTGAAAGAGGTCGGAGTGGAAGCCGGCTTCGGCTCGTTGGCCCTGGAACTGAAGAACCGCCCGAACTCGCGGCAGACCCTGCGCCGCGCCGTCGAGATGCATAGCACAGGGCTGTTCGGTGCGGTGAACGACCTGTTGGTCAGCGCGAACATGAAGCTTAGAAATAGTGGAAACGAGGGTCTCGTTCTGATTGTGGACGGACTTGAACGTCTGGTCTTCCGGACACTTGAAGGCGGCGGCAACTCGCATGACCGCTTGTTCATCGATCGCAGCGAGCAATTAGCCAGTCTGAAGGCCCATACCATTTATACCGTCCCAATTTCCCTGTTCTATTCGCCGCGATGCGCCGAATTGGAGCAAACGTTTGGGGAACACAACGTGCCCGTGCCGATGATTCGGCTGCACGAGCACGATGCGCCCAAGGTGATGCAGGAGGCGCCAGGGATGGTGAAGATGTGGGAAATCATCGAGGCAAGGTGCCGGTACGCCCAAGTGGATGTGGCGGACGTCTTCGACGACCAGAAGACGGGCTTCTACCTGTGCGAGATGACCGGGGGACATCCGCGGCACCTCATGATGTTTCTCCAGGCGGCGATGAACGCGGTGGACGAGCTGCCTATCACACGCACGGCGGCGGAGAAGGCCGTTCGCAATTATGCGAACAGTCTCCTGCGGGAGGTCCCGGATGAATACTGGCCGAAGTTGCGCGCGTTTGGAACACCCCAAAACGATATCCCAAAGGACGAAGCCCACCAGAAGATGTTGCTCCTTCTCCACGTTTTTGAATACATGAATGAGTTCCCCTGGTATGAAGTCAATCCCGTCATCCGGACTCTGGCGAGGTTCCAAGGCACGGGAAACTGAACTCGCCGCCGCCGAGGGGATCGTATCGCTCGCGCGGGGCCTGAGGCGAGGGCACGGCTTTGCGCTGTTCCTCGGCGTGTGCAACAAGCCTTCGGAATCCGACGGCCTGATTCGCTTGTTGGAGGAGGCGATGCCGGAGGTCGCTTTCCACCGTGTACGGGTCTCGCCCAAGACAACGGACCTCCTTGGAGAGGTACTGACTCAGGTCCCTGAGATCTCCGGTCCTGTCCTTATCACGGATATTGATCGTGCCGTGCAGTGGGATTCGCCCAGGCACCCGATCCTGGAGAGACTGAATGTGCAGCGGCCCGACTGGCCCAAACGGGTAACCCAGCCGGTGGTCTTCTGGCTGGCAGAGCCCCTGCTGACGCTGCTCGGGCGTGAAGCCCCCGATTTCCTCGATTGGCGCAGCGACACCATTCATTTCCCCGATCTTTCGGACCAGCAGGTCCAGCTTGTCCGAGAGATCGCCTTGCCGTGGGAAGCTACCCTGAGGTCGCTAAAGGCCCGCGAGGCCCGCGTCGCCGAATTGAGAGAACGCTTGGCAGAAACCTCGGACGACACAGACCGCGTTGCCACGGCCGCACGTGGGGGCTGGCTCCTTGAACTCGCCAGCAATTCGGCTTCGCTCGGTCGCCGGGAAGAGGCCTTGCAGGCCGCACAGGAGGCCACCGAGATTTACAGACGCATGGCCAAGGACCGCCCCGACGCCTTCTTGCCCGACTTAGCCATGAGTCTGAACAACCTCGGCAACAGGCGCAGTGACCTCGGTCGGCGGGAAGAGGCCTTGCAGGCCGCACAGGAGGCCGTCGCGATTTGCAGACGCCTGGCCAAGGACCGGCCTGACGCCTTCTTGCCCTACCTCGCCACGAGTCTGAACAACCTCGGCAACAGCCTCCGTGACCTCGGTCGGCGGGAAGAGGCCTTGCAGGCCGCACAGGAGGCCGTCGCGATTTGCAGACGCCTGGCCAAGGACCGGCCTGACGCCTTCTTGCCCTACCTCGCCACGAGTCTGAACAACCTCGGCAACAGCCTCCGTGACCTCGGTCGGCGGGAAGAGGCCTTGCAGGCCGCACAGGAGGCCGTCGACATTCGAAGACGCCTGGCCAAGGACCGCCCAGACGCCTTCTTGCCCGACCTGGCGGGCAGTCTGAACAACCTCGGCAACAGGCTCCGTGAACTCGGTCGCCGGGAAGAGGCCTTGCAGGCCGCGCAGGAGGCCACCGAGATTTACAGACGCCTGGCCAAGGACCGCCCCGACGCCTTCTTGCCCGACTTAGCCACGAGTCTGAACAACCTCGGCAACAGCCTCAGTGACCTCGGTCGGCGGGAAGAGGCCTTGCGGGCCGCACAGGAGGCCACCGAGATTTACAGACGCCTGGCCAAGGACCGCCCCGACGCCTTCTTGCCCGACTTAGCCACGAGTCTGAACAACCTCGGCAACAGCCTCAGTGACCTCGGTCGGCGGGAAGAGGCCTTGCGGGCCGTACAGGAGGCCGTCGACATTCGAAGACGCCTGGCCAAGGACCGGCCCGACGCCTTCTTGCCCTACCTGGCGCGGTCCCTGGGTACGCTCGGGACGTGTCTCGCGGCGGACGCGCGGCTGCGCGACGCCGTCGAGGCCTTTGCCGACGGCGTGCGTACGCTCGCGCCGGCTTTCCTGCAATCGCCCCAGGCGTTTGCGCCGTTGATGGGGACCCTGGTGTCAGACTATCTGACGCATGTGAAGGAATTGGGCGAAAGCCCGGACATGAAGATGCTGGCGCCCGTCGTCGACAAACTCGAAGAGATCAAGGGCAGCGACTGACGACCAGGGCACAAAAGGAAAACGCCGGCATGGGCAACGAGTTGCCCATCCTGCACCGCTGGTGCTCGGATTGGGAAAATACGCCGGGTTGCCCCGACCATCCCACGCGGCGCGTCCGATGCCGAACGCGTGGGTCAAGGACCCACCCGATAACGTAGGATATTTTTCGCACATTGTGATCGGACGTCAATAGAGTCCTTTCTCTGGTCGATGGTTGAGAGGTCAAGTACGAACCGTTCAATCAGAGAAGGGACCTAATGATGCAGAACAGTACATCGGCAACGACAGAGAAGAACTTGAGTAATGTGATCAAAATCGATGAGGGGCAGATCCAGGAGCATTTGGGGGAGATGGTTCGCTCGACGGTGGAGGAGACGCTCAATGCGATGCTCGACGCCGAGGCCGACCAGCTCTGTAACGCCCAGCGTTACGAGCATACCGAATCGCGAACGGACCAGCGGGCCGGGCATTACAAACGCAAGCTGCACACCAAGGCCGGGGAGGTGGAATTGAAGGTGCCCAAGCTGCGTCGTGCCACATTTGAGACGGCCATCATCGAGCGTTATAAACGCCGGGAGTCCTCGGTCGAGGAGGCGTTGATGGAGATGTACCTGGCCGGTGTCTCGGTCCGGCGGGTCGAGGACATCACGCAAGCCCTCTGGGGCATGCGGGTCAGTGCCGGGACGGTCAGCGATCTGAACCAAAAAATGTACGAGCGGATCGAGGCCTGGCGTCAGCGGAAAATCGAAGGGGCGTATCCGTACGTGTACCTCGACGGCATCAGCCTCAAGCGGACGTGGGGCGGCGAGGTGCGCAACGTCTCGGTGCTGGTGGCCATCGGCGTCGGCGCCGATGGCTACCGTCAGGTGCTGGGCATCGCCGAGGGCTGCAAGGAGGACAAGGCCGGCTGGAGCGGCTTTCTGGCGTACTTGAAGCAGCGGGGTCTGAAGTGCCCGGAGCTGTTCATCTCGGACAAATGCTTGGGGCTGATCGAATCGTTGGCTGAGTACTATCCCGAGGCGAAGTGGCAGCGTTGTATCGTCCATTTCTACCGCAACGTCTTCTCGGTGGTGCCCAAAGCCAAAGTCAAGCAGGTTGCGGCGATGCTCAAGGCGATCCACGCCCGGGAGGACCACGAAGCCGCCCGGGAGAAGGCCCAGGCCGTGGCAGCCAAGCTGGAGGCGATGAAGCTTCACAAGGCCGCAGAGAAAGTCAGTGAAGGCATCGAGGAGACCCTGACGTACTACGCCTTCCCCGACAAGCATCATCGCCACCTTCGCACGAACAATCCCTTGGAACGGATCATGCGTGAGATTCGCCGTCGCAGCCGGGTGGTGGGCTGCTTCCCCGACGGCAACAGTGCCCTGATGCTCGCGGCAGCACGGCTGCGTTACATTGCCTCCAGCAAGTGGGGCACCCGCCGTTACATGAACATGGAGCACCTCAAGGAACTCAAACAACAGCAGGAGCAAATGGCCGCAGACGAGGCGGCCTAAACTTCCGATAACGCGCGGCCCCCTATAGGGGGCCAGGGGACAGGAGATTGACCTCTACCCATCGACCAGAGTGACAGTTGGAAATCGGCATGTAAAAGGGACCCACCTCGGCGGCGAATTTGGACCCACCTG